>JAYUWL010000315.1:0-2660 GCA_043753585.1 Burkholderiales bacterium | reverse complement strand
TTCTGGCGTCGATCAGTCCAGATGCGGCACGGTCAAAGTCAGCCGCCAACGAAATTCCCGCTTCACTGCCTGGCCTGACTTTCTAGCGGCGGGTGGACAGTGGATCGTCGGTAGCATGGCGATTGCAAAATGCGGGTTGCGGGCTGTCACATTTTTTGTGCGGAATGCGTCCTCACCAATGACCCTGCGCTCAACTTCGACTGGCGCGGGATCGATGCCGTCTCTTCTCCCCTAGAGGCGGCGTCGCTGGTGCGCTGCGATCCGTCGCGCCACTGGCGAGCGCAGTCACCCACCGCGTGGCAAGCGCGTGCGGAAGCAGCTCCTCCCTGCACTCCGCACAAAATCTCGGGCCCGCCTTACTGGCGGGCTTTTTTTTTGACATTTAGAACTACAGCTTTTTTGTGAAGCCCTTATTAAATATAGGCTCGCAGGCGTTAACTTGCTATGTCGACTATATGTATTTTCAGCTTGCTGCCCATACAAAATAGACGTTATAGCGGTTTGTCGAATCAATAATAATTAAATTTACTGACAGTTCATTGCGTGATTTATAGTTTTGTTGACTATAAATTCGTTTTAGTAAGGTTTTTTAGCTATTCTTCGCAATTTTCTTGCTTCGCGTAAAATCGCTGCATTGCAACAAGGATTTACTATGCCCGCCACGATATCGCCGCTTAATCGCCAGGTCGACGACGTCCGCATCAAGGATATTTTCGAGCTCGCTCCGCCCTCGCACTTGCTGCGCGAATTCAAGCCGAACGAGACGGTTGAGCAATTGGTGTTTGACACGCGGCGTGAAATCCACAAGGTGCTGCACGGCGCGGATGATCGCCTCGTGGTCATCGTTGGCCCCTGCTCCATGCACGACAAGAAGGCCGCACTGGAATACGCCAAAAAGCTCAGAGTGCTGCGTGACGAACTGGCGCACGATTTGATCGTCGTCATGCGCGTCTATTTCGAAAAACCGCGCACGACGGTCGGCTGGAAAGGCCTTATCAACGACCCGTTCCTCGACGGCAGTTTCAAGATCAACGACGGCCTGCGCCTGGCGCGCGAGTTGCTGCTTGACATCAACGAGCTGGGCGTCCCGGCCGCCACCGAGTTCCTCGACACCCTCACACCACAGTATTACGCCGACCTCATCTCGTGGGGCGCGATTGGGGCTCGTACGACCGAGAGTCAGGTGCACCGCCAGTTAGCAAGCGGCATGAGCTGTCCGATGGGCTTCAAAAACGGAACCGACGGCAACATCAAAATCGCTGTCGACGCGATCAAAGCCGCCGCAGCGCCGCATTTTTTTCTGTCGGTGACCAAGGGAGGCCACAGCGCGATCATTTCAACCAATGGCAACGAAGACTGTCACGTCATCCTGCGCGGCGGCAAGGCACCGAACTTTGACGCAGCAAGCGTAGAGGCCTCGGGCGCTGAACTCGCCAAAGCGGGCCTGCCGCAGCGCATCATGGTTGATTTTTCGCATGCCAATTCGAGTAAACAGCACGACAAACAAATTGAAGTCTCTGCTGATATCGGTCGCCAGATGGCCGCGGGCGATGAGCGCATCTTTGGCGTGATGATCGAATCGCATTTGAACCCCGGGCGCCAGGATTTGATCCCCGGCAAGGCACTTGCCTACGGCGTGTCGATCACGGATGCTTGTATCGATTGGGCCGCGACCGAGGGCGTGCTGCACCAGCTCGCGGCCGACGTGCAAAAGCGGCGCCTCGCGCAGCCGGAGTAATCGAAAGACGGCAGTCGGCTGACCTTGCAGCGGAGGCAACGATGCTGCAGTGCGCATTCACACGGTTCCGAAAACCGCGTAATGCACGCTGTAGCATCTGAATCATGAGTCTCACAGCCGATCACCGCCGCACCGTTTTCCTGCTCGCCCTGTGTCAGGGCCTCCTGCTGACCAACACCGTGATCCTGATGGCGGTGAATGCCCTCACTGGTTTCATGCTGGCGGAGAACAAAATGTTCGCGACGCTGCCTGCGATGACCTATGTAATCGGTTCCGCGATCACCGCGATGCCAGCTTCGGCGTTCATGCGTCGGCGCGGACGTCGGCGTGGCTTCATGATCGGTAGCGTGCTGGCAATCCTCGGTGCTTTGATCTGCGGGATTGCGGTAATGTTCAAAAGCTTTGAAGGCCTCTGCCTCGGCACGTTTTTTATCGGTTGTTACAACGCGACTGGCGGTTTCTACCGATTCGCAGCGGCGGACGCGGTGGTCGGCAGCGACAAGGCACGCGCCATATCGCTGGTTCTGGCCGGTGGCATTGTCGGCGGCCTGATCGGCCCGGAAAGCTCCAAGCTGACCAAGGACTGGCTGCCCGTGATGTACGCCGGAACCTACCTGTCGCTGGTGGCGTTCGCGCTGGTGGCGATGGCCGTGCAGTCACGCCTGAAGCTGCCAGCGCTTGCTACCGAAACCCACAACAAACCAGCGCGCCCGCTGCGCGAAATCGCAAAACAGCCGAAGTTCATCGTGGCGGTCATGGCAGCAGCGCTTGGTTACGGCGTGATGAATTTGTTGATGGTCGCGACGCCGCTTGCGATGAACTTTTGCGGTCATCCATTCAAGGAAGGCGTGTTCGTACTGGAGTGGCATGTGGTCGGCATGTTCCTGCCAAGCTTTTTCACCGGTGATCTGATCAAGCGGTT
>JAYUWL010000314.1:0-8204 GCA_043753585.1 Burkholderiales bacterium | reverse complement strand
CATTCTCGATGCGCTGTTGAAACTGCGGCAAGTCTGCTGCGACCCACGGCTGGTCAAGCTTCCCGGCGCGAAGAAACACATCGCCACCGCAGGCTCCGCCAAGCTCGAATGGCTCGGCACCCACGTCCCCGAACTGCTCGAAGAGGGCCGCAGCATGCTCATCTTCTCGCAGTTCACCAGCATGCTCGCGCTGATCGCCGAAATGCTCAACGCGCAAGGGATCGGCTTCTCACTATTAACCGGCGACACCATTGATCGGGATACGCCGATTGCTGATTTTCAGGCCGGCAAAACCAAAGTGTTTCTGCTGAGCTTGAAGGCGGGCGGCGTCGGCCTCAACCTCACCGCCGCTGACACCATCATCCACTACGACCCATGGTGGAACCCCGCCGTCGAGGCGCAAGCCACAGCGCGCGCGCACCGCATGGGGCAAGACAAACCCGTCATCGTGACCAAGCTCGTCGCCAAGGGCACGCTGGAGGAGCGCATGCTCGATATGCTGGCACGGAAGCGGGAATTGGCTTCGGCGTTGTTGGAAGGGGAGGGGAACGCGTTGACTGGGTTGACGGTGGCGGATGTGGATGCACTCTTAGCTCCTATCTCCACCTTGCAGTGAGGTTTAGCCCCTCTCCGCGCCACACCCGCCGTCACCTCGGCGCAGCCGGGGATCCAGTTCGTAGTGCACGCGAAGCGCCGTTCTGTCCCCTCTCCCCTCGCGGGAGAGGGCTAGGGTGAGGGGGCTCGCCGAATGAAGTGATTCGTCTGCCACGAGCTGCTCATGCCGCAGGGCAGTCACTTTCTTTGCTTCGCCAAATAAAGTAACCAAAGAAAGGCGACCCCGACATTCGCCCTGATCCGAGATTTGAAGCGAAAACGTCGCGCGGGCAGAAACTCGCTGCGCTCAAACAACGGACCGCTTCATCGAAGTTTTCACTCCAAATCTCGGGGGCGAATACACGGGGACCCCGTCGGACCAATATTTGATCGCTCCGCGATGAAGATTACGAGAATTCGGATGCGAGCATTAGGGTTGCGATGCTGCAAAATGTGTGATCGATAGCGCGCCATCTCATCGTATGAATCGTCTCCTTGAAATCGGTTTCGTGCCTGCAGGACATTGGCTGCTTGAAGGTGAAAAGCTCAAATTTGTGCTAACACGTCACTCCACGCAGAAGAACATTCTGTACGCCTTCGTGTGTGACGGGGAGGTTAAATACGTTGGTAAGACCATTCGGTCGCTTTCACAACGGATGTCTGGCTACAAAACGCCTGGGCCAACTCAGACGACAAACATCGGCAATCACCGGCGCATAAGACAGCTTTTATTTAAAGGCATCTTTGTTGAGATCTACGCACTGCCCGACAATGGCCTCCTCCACTACGGCCAATTCCATCTCAATTTGGCTGCCGCACTGGAAGATTCCATTATTCGGGTTGTGGACCCAGAGTGGAATGGCGGAAAAGCGGAAGCGGTCGTGGCGTCATCTTCCGCGCCTGATCCTGCGTCCGAGTCGGTGCTACTGAAAGAAGAAAGCATGCCCACGGAGACATTCGAATTCGTCTTGCATCCAAGCTACCACGCGTCAGGATTCTTCAACGTCGGTGTTGGCCCCGCAAAGTATTTCGGAGCGGACGGCGAGACTATTGAGCTGTTTCTAGGAAACGATTCCCAACCCACGTTGGGGACAATCAATCGTCGAGCGACTTCAAACGGTTCTCCGCGAATCATGGGTGGAACAGGGCTTCGAAATTGGTTCCAGGAGAATGCTTCGGTGATGTGCCGAATTGCCGTTGATGTAGTCTCGCCAACGTCAATTCGCCTTCGTGTGCATGAATCGATAGCAACGTAGGTCGAATGCGTGCATCTGGGTTCCCGTGGCCCTCATCGCGAAGCGATCAAATATCGGTCCGGCGGGGTCCCCGTGTATTCGCCCCCGAGATTTGGAGTGAAAACGTCGATGACGCGGTCCGTTGTTTGAGCGCAGCGAGTTTCGGACCGCGCGACGTTTTCGCTCCAAATCTCGGATCAGGGCGAATGTCGGGGTCGCCTTTTCTTTGGTGACTTTCTTTTGGCGAAGCAAAAGAAAGTTACTGCCCCCGCGGCATGAGCGGCTGGTGGCATACAAACCACATCATTTCACCAGCCCCCTCACCCTAACCCTCTCCCACAAGGGGCGAGGGGACAGAACCCCTACGCCAACGCCAGCGTCCGGCTCTCCAGCGACCGCTCATCAATCGGCAAATGCACCAACGCCGCAAAAACCCCCAATGCAATCGTCAGCATCCACACCGTGTTGTAGTTGCCCGTTGTGTCGTAAATCTTGCCGCCCAACCACGCGCCCAAAAAGCTGCCAATCTGATGCGAGAAAAACACAATGCCGCCGAGCATGCCGAGATAGCGGACGCCGTACACCTGAGCGACGATGGCGTTGGTTGGCGGAACCGTCGATAACCACAAAAAACCAATCGCTGCGGCGAACGCGTACACACTCCACTCCGAAATCGGCATCGCCAAAAACAGGGCGATAACCACCGAGCGCATGAGGTAGATCAACGAGAGCACGAAGCGTTTTGGCATCTTGCCAGCCACTACGCCCGCGAGGTAGGTGCCGAAGCAGTTGAAAAGGCCGATTAGCGCGAGGGCAGTGACGCCAACCCGGGCTTCGATGCCTTTGTCGAGCAGGTAGGGCGTGAGGTGCGCGCCGATGAACACGACCTGAAAGCCGCAGACGAAATAGCCGAGCGTTAACAGCGAAAAGCTGCGGTCAGCGAACGCCGTGCGCAGCGCCTCACCTGCCGTGGCTTGACGCACGTTGCTCACCAGTTGCGGCAATTTACCTTCTTCGCCAAGTTTGGCGAAGTACCAGCCGAGCGGCGCGATGGTAGCGGTGATCAGGGCCAGGCCGACGAGCGAGAACGACCAGCCGTTGTGGCTGATGAACCATTGGCCGACGGGGATCAACAGGAACTGGCCGAACGAGCCCGCGGCGGCGCTGATGCCGAACGCCCAGGCGCGACGCTCGGGTGGCACCATTTTTCCGAGCACGCTGTAGGCGACGGAATACGTGGTGCAGGCAATCGCGACGCCCATGAGGATGCCGCCAGAGAGCGCTAACGTAAAGGTATTTGAGAGGAAAGCCGTCCACGTCAGGCCGAGGCTATAGAGCACCGCGCCGACCATCAGCACGCGTTGCGCGCCGTAGCGATCAGCGATGTATCCGATGAACGGCTGCGACGCGCCCCACACGAGATTTTGCAGCGCGATGGCGAGCGAAAACACCTTACGGCCCCATTTCATGTCGGCTGAAATCGGCTGCAGGAACAGACCGGAGAACGCGTTTCGCGTGCCCATGGCGATGCCCAAAATGACGGCGACAGCGAAGAGCGCGCAGAACATGCGTTGGTTGGAAGTCATTTGTTGACGCGTCGTCGCCCACACTGTGGAGATAAGCAAGTCGAAACGCTAGCGACGCCGGAGGCGATCAGCCTGCGAAATGTTCAGTCTGGTCTGTGCGGGGTCGATCAGCTTCAATCTGTAATGACCGCTGTACTTGGGCTTATCCGCTATTTTTGCTCATATCGACTATAGACCTAATCGCCGCCTAGCCCATATTCTGTATAGATTTCACCATAAAGTTGCTCTTGACGATGGGTGCAGTGAATACGTCAAGCGATACGTCGTCGTTGTTTGACTCGTTGGGAAAAGTGGCGCGCATCGTTACCGGCGCTTCCTCAAGTTGATATGCCGCCATCTGGCCCACGCGCGCGGAAATGTCGTTCATCCGCTGCCGCGAAAGCGGGTCAACCGCGTGCAAGCCCGTGGAGAGCAACGCACCGGCGATCACAAATCGCGGAACCACGATCAGCAAAACATACGGAACGGCGAGCAGCACGCAACGGTGCATTGGCCGGCGCGTCGAACCGGGAAGCGCTGCGGGTGCCACCGACGCAGCCGTATCGTCTGCCCGAATCGTGACGGGTTTTGTCGTTCAGGGTACCGGCATGGCACGGGACGGCGGCACGCTCAGCGCCGCAGCCCGCAAACGCAGGAAAAGGCCTGCGTCACTTCTACCACCGGGCAGGACCCGCAGCGCGCCTGTGACTGATCAGACTATTCCCAGAATTCGCGCAGCTTGTCGAAAAAGCCTTTTTGCTTTGGGCTCTGTTTCGACGCGTTTTTCTCGCGGATTTCTTCGAACTCGCGCAACAGCTCTTTTTGCCGCGAAGTCAGGCTCACCGGCGTTTCAATCTGCACATGACAGAACAAATCACCCGTGACGCTACCTCGAACCGGGCGGATGCCCTTGTTTTTAAGGCGGAATACCTGACCCGACTGCGTCTCGGAGGGAATCTTCAGCAAAGCTTTGCCATCGAGTGTCGGGATTTCGAGTTCGCCACCCAATGCGGCTGTAGAAAAAGAGATCGGCATCTCGCAGTGCAAGTCCGCGGCGTCGCGCTGGAATACCGCATGTGGTTTGAGCTGGACAACGACGTAAAGATCGCCCGCCGGGCCACCATTAGTGCCTGCTTCGCCTTCGCCCGACAGGCGAATGCGATCATCGGTGTCGACACCGGCAGGAATTTTGACTTCCAGCGTTTTCGAGGTTTTCTTGGAACCCGCGCCGTTGCAGGCTTTGCAGGGATGCTTGATGATCTTGCCAGTGCCGCGACACTGCGGACAGGTTTGCTGCACCGAGAAAAAGCCCTGGGAAACGCGAACAACGCCCGCACCTTTGCAGGTCGGGCAAGTCTCCGGATCGTGGCCTTTTTCGGCACCGGTGCCGTGACACACCTCGCAAGACTCGGTGCTGGGAATACGCAGCTTGGTCGTGGTGCCGCGGGCCGCCTCTTCCAGCGTGACTTCAAGGTTGTAGCGGAGATCCGATCCGCGAAACGGCGAATCCGCGCGTTGCTGACGATTACCGCCCCGGTTACCGCCGAAAATTTCACCGAAGATGTCGCCAAAAGCGTCGCCAAAATTACCACCCGCGAAACCAGCTCCCGCAGCCGATTGCGGATCGACACCAGCGTGGCCGTACTGATCGTACGCCGCTCGCTTCTTGGGATCGGAGAGCATTTCGTAGGCTTCTTTTGCCTCCTTAAAGTTCTCTTCAGACGCCTTGTCGCCCGGATTGCGATCCGGGTGATATTTCATCGCGAGTTTGCGGTATGCCTTTTTAAGGTCGTCGTCGGACGCTGATTTCTCGACTCCGAGAAGGCTGTAGAAGTCTTTTTTTGCCATTTTTTATCGTGCGAAGCCTTGCCAGAACGCGCTGCAAGGCACAGAAACCATTGAGTTGGAAGGGATTTGGGGCTTGAAGGTCGACTTTCAAGCGTGCCAAGCCTGCGGCTCGCGAAAACTAACCGCCCCGAATTCTGCCGGAAGCGGTTCCCAGCGCGATTGCATTCGAACGATGGCAGCGTCGGGAACGGAGTGAAGGTTGCCCCAAACGCCCGTGCATTCGACAAAGCAGATCGACTTACCGGCCAGTTGAGCAGCGCCCACGACGGCCGCCATTTCCCATAGACGGACGTGGGTGTTGGCAACCACTACACGTCGGCCCACCTGCATCGCGTCAAGGGCGTCTCTGGCGACGACGGCGTGCGCATCTGCGACCCGCGCGGGATCGAATTGATACCTGCCGTCGACCACGAAATGTTGATCGGCTTCGAGATGCAAAAAGCCACACTCAGTCGCAAGACGAGCTGCCAGCGTACTTTTTCCGCTACCGGGCAGACCGCGCAGGACTACGCAATCAAAATGAGTTTCCGGACGCACCATTTACACCTTTTTTACAGAGAAGCGGCCACAATCGGCATCGCGTTTACGTTGATCGGCCTACGCTTCAATCCGTGCTGTTAATTTTGGTTCTACATTGAATTTACCCCGTTTACATGCCACTACGCGACTTGCCACGACTTCCGCAAGCTGGCGGCAGCACTGTGGCGCGGTAATGTCGTGCGCGCTCACCGCACTTGTTGCCTGGCCGCTTGCGAAGTGGCTTGACCTTGCCAATATCGTAATGCTGTTTTTGCTGACCGTGGTGGTGGTCGCGGTGCGGTTTGGTCGTCGTCCGGCGATCGTCGCAGCATTTCTTAGCGTAGCGTTGTTTGACTTTCTGTTCGTGCCACCGCAGTTCTCGTTTGCCGTAAACGATGTGCAGTATCTGGTGACCCTCGCCGTCATGCTGGTGGTGGCGCTCACCGTGGGGCATTTGACTACTTCGTTGAAAGCGCGGGCTGACGACGCACAGTCTCGAGCCAACGAACAGCACGCTCTTTATCGCCTCGCGCAAATGCTGGCTGGAACATTGACGGTCGCTCAAAGTGTCGATGCGGTACGCGACTTCGTGCGAGACAGGTTTGCGGCACGGGTCGTGGTCCTTCTGCCGCAGACCGACCAGGACGGTGGCCTACAAGCAGTCGCGCAAGCAGGTAAATATGAACTCTCCGGTGCCGAACGCGCGGCTGCCGAAGCAGTATTTGAATCGGCGGACCCGATCAATGCCTGCGATTTGGGAATCGACGATGGCGAGCGACTACTGCTGTGCATGCGCGGTGCGACGCGCCATCGCGGCGTCATCATTTTTGCGGCGCATGACCCAACGCAGTCCCCGGCTCTGGGCGGGGTGCCCGAGCCGCTTACAAAACACAAGGAGCTCCTGCAAGCAGTCAACTCAATTCTGACAACGGCGATCGAGCGGCTGCACTACGTCGACGTTGCCGGCAAAGCAGAGCTGGCGATGCAGGCCGAGCGTCTGCGCAGCAGCATTCTCGCAGCGCTGTCACATGATGTGCGCACACCGCTCACCGCGATGTTCGGCCTGGCCGATACCATCGCAACCGATCCGTCAATGACCAGCGCCAAAGTACACGATGCGGCAACCGCACTTCGCGATCAGTCCATGCAGCTCAACACGATGGTCACCAATCTGCTTGACATGGCCAGGCTGCAGGCGGGCGCACTGGCGCTGAAGCGCGAATGGCAGCCGCTGGAAGAAGTGATTGGTGCCAGCATTCAGTTTGCATCATCTGCCCTGAACGGTCGCCGTGTCAACGTAAGGCTCGCGCCCGATCTTCCGCTGGTGAATATTGACGCGGTACTCATCGAACGCGTGCTGTGTAACCTGCTCGAAAACGCTGCGAAGTATGCAACGGGTAGTAGCGACATTGCGCTTTCGGCGGTGTCCAGCGGAGAGCTGATCGAGCTCTCTGTTGCCAACGAGGGGAAAGGCTTTCCACCGCATCGACTCGACGCCATGTTCAGACTGTTTGAACGCGGAGATGCTGAAAGCAGCGTGCCCGGTATGGGGGTTGGACTGGCGATCTGTCGGGCCATCGTCAGCGCGCATGGGGGCAGCATTCGCGCAGAAAATCCAGCCTCCGGTGGTGCCAGCGTTGTTTTCTCGCTGCCACGCGGCCGGCCACCGACCGTCGATCTCGACGATGAGCACACCATCACGCCCATGATCACGGCTGTGTCTTCAGCGCAGGCACAATGGTGAGCCTCTCGCCTATCACCGCACCCTCTATTCTGGTGGTGGAAGACGACGCGCAAATCCGCCGATTCGTTCGCCATGCGCTCGAGCGCGAGGCGTATCGGGTTCGCGAAGCAGATACGTTTGCGGGCGGTCTGATCGACGCCGGCACCAGCAAGCCCGATCTGGTGATTCTTGATCTGGGCCTGCCCGATGGCGACGGTGTGCAGTTTGTGCGGGAGCTGCGCGGCTGGTCGCAAACACCTGTACTGATCCTTTCGGCCCGCTCAACTGAGGCCGACAAGATTGGCGTGCTTGACGCGGGTGCGGACGACTATCTGACCAAACCGTTTTCGGTAGGCGAGCTTATCGCTCGTATTCGAGCGCTCTTGCGTCGTGGCCTGCGTTCACGCGAATCGGAATCTGCTGTGGTGCAATTTGGTGACGTGGTCGTTGACATGACGCGTCGTCTGGTGATGCGTGCGGCGGAGCCCGTGCATCTAACTGCCATCGAATATCGGTTGCTGGTCGCACTTATCGCCAATAGCAACAAAGTTGTCACACAGCGGCAACTATTGCGCGAGGTGTGGGGACCTACGCATGTGGAGAGCAGTCATTACCTTCGCATTTACGTGAGCCACTTGCGGCACAAGCTGGAAACCGATCCGACACAACCAAAACACATTCAGACCGAAGTTGGCGTCGGCTACCGCTTCGTGACATGAC
>JAYUWL010000313.1:0-8279 GCA_043753585.1 Burkholderiales bacterium | reverse complement strand
GAGTCGCGCGGCTGAGGCGACTGCAATTATCGACAGCCGGTGATACGGAAATAGGTGTGTTGCGTCGCAGCCCTAGTAACCTGCCGCAAGCCCCGTGTTGCGGCGCGGATCATTGGCACCGTAAAAGCGGTTGTTGCCGACTGGTTTTCCACCCAATGACGGTGCGCCTACGAGGATCGCCGCGAGGTGATTCGGCGGCTGCGGATTGCCGATTTTGTGTCCCATCGCTTCCAGCAGGTTACGGGAATCGGGGCTGATGCCGAATGTGTCCATATTGGTCGTCTCGGGCAACCACTGCTGGTGGAAACGCGGTGCATCCACGGCCTCCTGCACGTTCATGCCGTAATCAATCACGTTGAGCAACGTATGAAGCACGGCGGTGATGATGCGGCTGCCACCGGGCGTGCCGACAACCATCACGGGCTTGCCGTCTTTGGTGACAATCGTCGGGCTCATTGAGCTGAGCGGGCGCTTGCCCGGAGCAATGGCATTCGCCTCGCCTTGAACCAGACCGTAAAGGTTCGGCACACCAATTTTCACGGTGAAATCATCCATCTCGTTATTTAAAAGCACCCCCGTCCTGGCCGCAGTCACTTTCGCACCAAACCAGTCGTTCAAGGTGTAGGTCACGGCCACGGCATTGCCCCACTTGTCGACGATGGAATAATGCGTGGTGTTGCTGCCTTCATGCGGCTCGACGCCGGGCTTGATCGCCTGTGACACGCCCGCTTTCGCCGGATCAATCACCGCGCGAATCTTGCCGGCATAGGCTTTGTCAAGCAGTCGATCCACCGGGTTAGATACGAACTCCGGGTCGCCGAGATAGCTGTTGCGATCAACGTAGGCATGGCGCATCGCCTCGATTTGAAAATGCACCGCCTGCGCCGAACGGAAGCCCAAATCCTTCAGCGGGTAGCCTTCAAGCACGTTCAGAATTTCGCAAATGATCACACCACCGGAGCTTGGGGGTGGCGCAGAAACAATGCCGAAGCCGCGATAGTCGCATTCCACTGGCTTCATTTCGCGTGCCTTGTACTGATTCAGATCGGCTTGTGTGATGATACCTTTGCCTGCTTGACTTGACGCCACAATCGCCGCGCCAACCGCGCCTCTGTAAAAGCCGTCCTCGCCTTGCGCACTGATCAGGCGCAGCGTTCTTGCTAGGTCTTTTTGAACCAGTTTTTGACCTGGCACGAACGCCTCACCCTTGTTCAAAAAGATCGCAGCCGTTGCTGGATCGAGCTTGAACTTGTCGGTCGCTGTACGCAACATGTCGACATCACCCTGCTCCAGTGTGAAGCCCTGCTGCGCATACTTGATCGAGGGTGCCATCAGTGAGGCGCGCTTCATGGTTCCGTACCTCGCGCGCGCCAACTCCATGCCGGCAACAGTGCCCGGCACGCCCACTGCGAGATGACCGGTGGTGCTCGCGCCCTTAATCACATTACCGTCTTTGTCAAGGTACATGTTTGCCGTCGCGGCGAGCGGCGCTTTCTCCCGAAAGTCGAAGAAAGTTTTTCGACCATCGGCCAGCTGAATCGTCATGAAGCCACCGCCGCCAAGATTGCCCGCCGCCGGATAGACCACGGCTAACGCGTAACCCACAGCCACCGCAGCATCGACCGCATTGCCACCCCGCTTCAGAACGTCAACACCAATTTTGGTCGCGAGGTGTTGCGCACTCACCACCATGCCGTTTTCTGCTGCAACGGGCGCGACAGATGCGGCCTGCGCGGACTGCAGGCACAGCGCGACGCCCGTGGCCAAGGTCAAAGAAATCGTCGCTAGCGTTAATGGATGGTTCATGATGGTCTCTCTTTTTTTTTGCGGAACGGTACGGTGTCGGGATCGATTATTGCAATTTAGCCTCGCGCATCGATAGGCGAGTTCATTTGTTCATCTCTGGGAGCAATCTGACTTGCACGGGCTGCAACAATACTGATGCTCTCTACATCCGCAATGAATCAGTCGATTTCATGAACACAATTTATTTTGATCATCTCAAAAAATTCATCACGAATGCCTTCGTTCAACTCGGCATGCCTGACGCTGACGCACAGACAATGGGCACGCTGATTGCCGAGGCCGACTTGCAAGGCTCCGACGGCCACGGTGTAATTCGTCTGGTGCCCTACGCACGTCGTATCCGCGCAGGCGGCGTGAACGTACGGCCCCAGATCAAAGTCGTGCAGGAACGCGCAGCGATGGCACTGATCGATGGCGATAACGGTATGGGTCATCTGGTGATGAAGCGTGCCGCAGAAATAGCCGCCGTGAAAGCACGAGTCACGGGAATTGCGTGGGTTGGCTCGCAGTGGAGCAACCACGCGGGGCCTGCTTCGCTGTATGCGCGCATGGCACTTCCGCATGACATGATTGGTCTCTATTTCGCTGTGGGCAACGCCAATCACTTGCCGCCTTGGGGTGGGCTCGATATGCTGCTATCAACCAATCCGATCGCGGTGGCCGTGCCGTCCGAAAGCGCAGGCCCCATCGTGCTCGATATGGCCACCACCGTTGCTGCCTACGGCAAAGTGAAGGCGAAAGCGCAGCGCGGAGAAATGATGCCTGAGGGCTGGATGATTGATCGAAGTGGCCAGCCGCTCCTGGATCCCAAACGCGCTGAGGAAGGCTTTTTGATGCCGATTGGCGGCTACAAAGGTTATGGTTTGTCGCTCATCGTAGGCCTGCTTGCGGGCACCTTGAATGGTGCGGCAATGGGAAAAGAAGTGATCGATTTCAACCACGACGACACCACGGCGACCAACACGGGCCAGGCGATTTGCATGATCGACATCAGCGCGTTTAGCGACGTTAGCGCGTTCAAGGCGCGTGTCGATGTGCTGGCCTGCGACTTGCGCGCTAGCGAACGCATTGCGGGTGTGGAGCGCATCTGGCTACCCGGCGAACAAAGCGAAGCACGCCGCGTGCGTTATGCCGCTGAAGGGATTCCGATTGCGCCAACGCTTTGGACGCAACTTGATACGCTGGCGGCGGAGCTGGGAATTGCTCCGTTGGGTGATTGACCGGTAGCTAGCGTGCATCACAGAATTTGTTCAATCGACACATTCGACACACACGAAACATACGAAACATACGAGGAGACGCAAATGTCCCATTCAAACACTCGCAAGATGCAACCCTTCGGGCTCGCCGCTGCCTGCCTGATCCTCGCATTGCCGTTCGCACAAACGCAAGCGCAAAACACTTACCCGACCAAGCCGATCCGCATGATCGTGCCGCTCGCTGCGGGCAGTGCAGTGGACAACGCGGCGCGCATCGTCACGCAGAAAATGTCGCAGAACATGGGCCAGAGTATCGTGATCGAAAACATCGCGGGGGCAGCAGGCGCCATTGGTGCGGATCGCGTCGCGAAGTCGGCACCGGACGGCTACACCATCGGTGGCTTCAACGACAGCATCATGACCATGGTGCCGAACCTCCAGAGCAAACTGGGCTGGGACATTGTGAAAGACTTCGAACCAGTATCGCTGGTCGCAACAGTCGAATGGGGGATCGTCGTTCAAAACGATGCGCCGTTTCGCAGTGCCGCCGACGTGATCGCCGCTGCCAAAGCATCGCCAGGAAAACTTAATTACGGCTCCGGTGGCAACGGCAGCCCGCAACACATCGCTGCCGCCCTCTTCGCTTCAAGCGCAGGCATTCAGATGACGCATGTACCGTACAAGGGCGCAACGCAGGCGGCAGTCGGCGTCGCGGGTGGCGACGTACCTTTGGCATTTCAAGGGCTGGCGACGGTCAATTCGCTCATCAAAGCAGGAAAGCTCCGACTGATCGGCGTGACCACGCCGAAGCCACTCGCGCAGTTTCCCGACGTGCCGACGGTGAGCTCATCCGGTTTAGCGGGCTTCGAGTTCAACTCGTGGTTTGCGGTGATGGCACCAGCAGGTACGCCAGTGGAAGTCGTCAATCGACTAAACGCCGAAATCGTGAAGGCGCTCGCCGACCCGGAAGTCCGCGCGAATCTGATCGCGCAAGGCCTGACGCCGCGCGGATCAAGTAGCTCGGAGCTCGGAACAGCAACCAGGGATCAGTTGGTAAAGTACGCGCGCCTGATCAAGCAGGCGGGAATTTCTGCACAGTAATCGGAAAGCCAAGGCATCCGGCGCCCGCGCGTGCCATACTCCAAAACATGAAAAATAAGCCTATTGAGGTGCAGCACTTTACGCTGCGCGACGAATTTATCGAGCTGCACAACCTGTTCAAAGTTCTGGGCATTGCCGGAAGCGGTGCTGAGGGCAAGGTACTGGTTGCGTCCGGCAACGTCACAGTAGACGGCGTGCTGGAGCTCCGAAAGAGTGCAAAGATTCGCGCTGGACAACTCGTGAAACTCCCCGGCACGACGATCAACGTGCACGCGCCTGACCCGGCGGAAGCTGCCGCGCACGCCGAGCGGGTGGCGGTAGCGGAGGTCGCGATGAAGGCAGTTGACGTGTTGAAAATCGCCAAAGCTAGAGTCGCAGCAGAAATAAAAGGCGGCAGCAAAACCAGGCGCGTCGATTCGCCGTTCTCCGCGCCGATTCGCCGGAAACGCGGCGTCGTAAAGTAGTTTACGCACCTTTCGGACCTTCAATTCTTTCGTGATGCGATGGTGAGCGCTTCCCATCAGTATGGTCTGGCGATTCATGCGTGCGTGTGGACGGGCAATCACATCCATTTGCTGGCGACGCCGGAGCACGAGCAGAGCATCAGCCGAGTCTTTCAATCAGTGGGACGCAAGTATGTGCACTATTTCAACAGCACCTACTGGCGCTCCGGTCGCCTCTGGGAGGGCGCTATCGGGCGACGGTGGTGGACAGTGAGCAGTATCTTCTGACCGTCATGCGCTACATCGAGTTGAACCCCGTCCGCGCGGGGCTTACGGCACACCCGCGCGACTACCCCTGGTCGGGCTACGCGCGCAATGCGCACGCCGCCACTGGCGAGAACTCAGACTGGATCAAACTGCATCCTCAATATCTGCGAATTGCGCGTAGTGCGGCGGCACGACTGAGCGGGTATCAGGCACTATTCAAGGCGGCGATCAGCAAGAACGACTTAATGCAAATCAGAGATTGCACGCACAAAGGCTGGGCTCTGGGAGGCGACGAGTTCAAGCAGGAGATTGAGACGCGGGCGCAGCGGCAGGCCAGCTCAAAACGAGTGGGACGGCCACGGGTGGCGGATGCAGAGGGCGAATAATCGTATTCGCCGCCAAACTGCACATTCTGCATGTCACTGAATCTTGCTGCCGGACACCGCCGGAGTGCCCTCACTGGCTGCGCCCGACTGCGTGTCGCCGCGCGTGCCAAGCACCAATTCATTGAAGATGCCGCTCTTGCTCCAGAACATCAGGATCTTGCTATCCCGCTCATACCAGTAGCCGTGCCCCTTGGCGTTGGCGGCGCTTGCCTTGGCGCTCGATGGGCGGCGTTCGCTCGCCTGTATCCGACCGTCGGAGGTGAAGTGGTGGTACGCCGTTCTCGCGGCATACTGCATCGCCCACCAGCCGGGAAGTCCTGCCAGCGTTGTGTGGTTGGTTTTTGGGTCGTCGTCGGTCTTGAAATGAAGCAGAGTGTAAGTCCACGTTTCCTTGCCCGGAAACCATTCGCGATCATCCACGTTCACCGGGTGCCGACTGAGCGCGGCGGAGACGTAGTGCGCGCAATCACATCAGACGCTGTACGCACGCCGCCCGACACTACCCCCGCTTTCGAGCTGATTGCAAATCTGATCGGTAGCGTGCGTTAGCATCAACTGATGTTCGATTCCCTCGCGCCGGTACCGTTTGTTCCCTCTCGCCGCTCGCTCTTCCTGGCTTTCCTTCAAATCGGTGTCAGCGCCTTTGGCGGTGCGCTGCCATGGGGGCGGCGCATTCTGGTGGAAGATCGTAAATGGCTTGACGAGCGCGAATTCGCCGAGATCGTGACGGTCTGCCAGGCCATCCCGGGGCCGAACATGGTGAACATGGCGGTGTTCGTCGGAACGCGCTACCACGGCATTCTCGGCGCATTGATTGCGTTTGTCGGTATCGTCGGCGTGCCGCTTATGATTTTGCTGCTGCTCAATAGCCTGTATCACGCGTTTGCGAACGTGCCGCAAGTGCAATCGGGCGTGCATGGCATGGCGGCCGTGGCGACCGCCTACATGCTCTACATTTCGATCAGGATGGGTGGGCCGTTCTGGAAACGACCCTGGGGCCTTGTGTTGTGCGCGACTGCGGCTGCATTGGCGCTCTTTGCGCATTGGCACATGGCGTTGGTGCTTTTGGTATGCGGCGCGGTGGGCGTGGCGCTTTCGAAACGAGGCGATTTGTGAAGCCGGTTTATGAAAGGTAGCGACCAACTCGTCGACATGGCGTTGTTGTACTTTTCGCTGTCGTTCTTGTGCATCGGTGGCAGCATTCCGCTGGTGCCCGACATGCACCGATTCTTCGTTGACACGCGCGGTCTCATGACCACGACAGAGTTCGCAGGCTACATCGCGCTCGCACAGGTCGCACCGGGGCCGAACATCCTCTACATCGCGCTGTTCGGCTATCACGTCGCCGGAATTGCGGGCGCGCTCACTGCACTCATTGCGATCAGTTTCGCGCCGTTTGTGATGATGGTGATTGCGACCCGCATGTTCACCCGGTTGCAGCGGAATCCGTGGCGCGAAGTGGTGTTGCGTGGGCTTGCGCCAGTGACGGTTGGTCTAATGTTTGCCGGCTGTATGGTGCTCACGCGCGGGTTTGCGGATTGGCGGGCCTGGGCGTTGGCGGGCGTGGCACTTACGGTATTCGTGACAACAAAGCTTCATCCGTTGTGGATGATCAGTGCGGGAGCTGTCGCAGGCGTTGTTTTTTCAATGTAGGGGCGGCTTGCCTCGACCCAAACATGCTTCACAGCGAGTTGTTGAAGGTAAACAGCGATTGCGGTCGGCCGCTCGTAAAGGCGTGTTTGCGAGTCGCGTCAATACCCCAGCGAAGCCGCAATCACCAGACCAGCTTCCAGCGTGAACTTGCCCGCCGCCACACCCGCCATCATCGACTCCCGCGACACTTTCGCGAAGCGCTCGACTTCGCCGTCCTTATTTTCCGGTACGCAATTGGCAGGTACGGTCGCCCGGTACCAGTCGATCCGTTCGCGAATGAAGCCGCCTGACGCAAAGCCACCGCCCCAATCCTCGGTCGGACGATGAATCTGCACTAGTCCACCGTGCGTGAGACCGAAGAGCGTCTGCAGTTGCAAGCCCGCCTCTTCATACGTCTCTCGCTCCAGCGCGGTTTCCACGGTATCCACAGCGCTCACCATGCCACCCATCAGCGTGTCCCAAAGCCCCGGATCGTTCGCCTTGGTCATGGCACGTTGCTGGATCCAGAACTGGCCATCGGAGGTTTCGCCAACCAGATGAACAGCACGGGTCGAGAGCCCCAGCGGGCGAACCGCCGATCGTTCGATGCTACCGAGTGCGCTGCCGCGACTATCCAGCACCGGCAACTGTTCATTGCGCCAGACGTGCGTGAGCTTCAGGTCGCGCATCACTAGCGCGATGCGCGCAAGGCTCTCGGTCAGGTTGCCGTCGATCCGCGATCCGTGTGGCTCCTTGCGTAAAACAGTCGCTCGTTGATACGAAAATGCACGCTCGATTTGTTGCAACACAGCGGGTTCAGCGTCGCCAATGTCGATGCCACCCCAGGTGATCGGCACCCGTTCACGCAGCGGCGGTTGATCGGATAGCGCGCGAAGGCGAAGAACCCAGTCCGGTGTGTTTTGCATCATGACAATTGCGCTTCAGCGCGGTCGTTTTGGCCATTGATCATAAAGCTTCACGGCGACTGCGTCACCCCACAATTCGATCTGCGCTGTTGTGCCATCATGCGGAACATTTGCACCCGTTCCGCGAACGTACCCCAGCGCGACGCAGGCGTTGGCGAGCGGGCTCCAGCCAACTGACGAAATTTCACCCACCGTCTCTCCGTTCAGCACGATCGCTTCGCCACCCCACGCATAAGGCTCCGGGGAACCGAACACAAGTGTCACCAGTTTCTTGCGCCGCGTCTGGCCCTGCGCTGCAATCAACGCGGCTTTACCCATGAATTCGCACGGCTTGTCGAGCTTCACGGAATAGCTTAAACCAGCGTCCCAAGGCGTCTCATCCGGCCCCAGCTCCGCGCCCCAGGCCCGACGGCCCTGCTCGATGCGTAGCGCATCCAGCGCGTAGTAACCGGCATCGCAAATACCCAGATCAGCGCCGGCCTCCATCAACACGAGATACACATGCCGCGTCATTTCCAC
>JAYUWL010000312.1:0-2712 GCA_043753585.1 Burkholderiales bacterium | reverse complement strand
CCCAAAAACGCAGCGCGGACAAGATTTGATGGTGGATGCGCCTACGCCCGTGAATGAGAAACAGTTGCGGGAATTGCATATTCGGTTGCGGAATACACAGGTGGCAGGTTAATTGCGTAGGGCGGAACGCTTGCGGTTCCGCCTCGTGCCAACGCCGGAGGCACTTCAATCGCACGGCTCGACACGCCGCCCCATTCGGCGGACCCGCAAGCGTTCCGCCCTACTAGCTACGAGCTGAAATGCATTTCTTTAAAGCTGGAGATCGTTGGTTCGTGACTATCGCGATTGGCGCAGCATTGTTCGTCGGAATAATCTGGATTGCTTTGCCGAACAAAGGTATGGCGCCCGGTATGTAACACATTGTTTTACCTAGCCGCATCGCCGAGCTTCGAGATCGTGCGTTGGCTGGCGACGGGCAAGCTGCGTCAACAATCGGTCGTCACATGTATTTCTCTGGTTTGCATGGATGCTCAGAAGTTTGGTATCGACGCGCGCTGGCCAAAGGACAAAAAATAACTGAAGAAAGCATCCGCGCGGCTAATCCTCAGAGGGTAAATCCCGAAAGTACAGATTGTGGCAAGTAGGCAGCTCGTAGCTCGTAGGGCGGAACGCTTGCGGTTCCGCCGAATGCGGTGCCTCACCAATCCACGCGATTAAACAGCCTTCAGCGGGGTAACGAGTCGGGACCGCAAGCGTCCCAACCTACACTTCGTTATGCCTGATTTTCGTCGTATCTTTGTTCCGGGTGGCTCGTATTTCTTTACGGTCAATCTGCTTGAGCGGCGCGGTAATCGGTTGCTGGTCGACAACATTGATGCTCTACGCGAAGCTGTACGCAAGACGAAACAGGAGCGGCTGTTTCGCATCGACGCATGGGTGGTGTTGCCCGAACACATGCACATGATGCTGACGTTGCCACCGAATGACACCGATTTTTCGAGCCGCATTGGGGCAATCAAGATTCGTTTCAACCGGGCAATTCCTGCGACGGAACGGCGCTCCGAGACGCGCATCAACAACGGCGAACGCGGTATCTGGCAACGACGCTTCTGGGAACACCTGATTCGCGATGAACAGGATTTCGAGAAGCACTTTGATTACGTTCACTACAACCCGGTCAAGCATGGCCATGCTACGAGCGTTGCCGATTGGCCTTATTCGACATTTCATCGTTGCGTCGAACGCGGGTTGTATCCGCCTGATTGGGCGGGTTGCGATGTGAGGAACCTGATGATCGGGGAGTGATCGGGCGTAGGGTGGAACGCTTGCGGTTCCGCCTTGTTACGTCGCCGAAGGTTGCAACAATCGCGTGATGCGTTACGCAACCCCATGCGGCGGAACCGCAAGCGTTCCACCCTACAAGCACTATTGTGTGAATTTTGGCGCACCGTTTACCGATAAACGGTATACAATAAATGCATGATCAAATCGTTCCTCTGCGAGGAGACGGCAGCGCTGTTTGCGGGTGAACGGGCGAAGCGATTTACGAACATCGCCAGCGTGGCGACACGCAAGTTGCAGCAGCTGGATAGCGCGGCAACGCTTGCGGGCTTGCGCGTGCCACCGGGCAATCGTCTTGAGGCGCTGGCGGGTGCTCGCAAAGGCCAGCACAGCATTCGCATCAACGATCAGTGGCGGCTGTGTTTTGTCTGGAAAGCCGATGGCGTTCACGACGTTGAAATCGTGGACTATCACTAATGAATCTGTAGGCGATGGAGTGCCAATGAAAAACCGTATCCCAGCACCAAAGAATGGCATGCGCCCCGTGCATCCGGGCGAAGTGCTACGCGAAGACTTTTTGAAACCCTTGGGCATGAGTGCCAATGCATTGGCCAACGCACTGAGCGTGCCCGCATCCCGCATCAATGACATCGTACTCGAGCGCCGCGGTGTGACCGTGGACACGGCGATGCGTCTGACGCGTTACTTCGGTGGCGACGTGCAGACATGGATGAATTTGCAAATCGCCTACGAAATCAAAACTGCAGAGAAAACGCTCAGCAAGCGAGTGCAGACCGAAGTGCAGCCGCTCGCGGCTTGATGAACACGCGGGTGGAGACATTTTCCATCCGCGCCGCCAGCGTTGACGCCGACGTCGAAGGCATGCGAACGCTGCTCAACGAGATCATTCGCATTGGCGGAACGACGGCGATCACGAACGAGTTGTCACCTGACGAAATGCGCGACTTGTTCTTCTCGGGCGAGAAGGTGGTTTCCTGTTTCGTGGCGGTCGATTCCGACGGGGCAATCGTGGGTTTTCAGTCGCTCAGCAAGGACGGCAGCGTGCCCGCCGGGTGGGTGGACATCGCGACCTTTGCCAGCCAGTCGCGTCACAAATCCGGCGTGGGCAGCGCACTGTTTGTCAGCACTCGCGGAGCCGCCTCAAAGCTCGGCTTTACGGCGATCAACGCCACGATCCGAGTAGTTAACGAGGGTGGTCTTGCGTACTACAGAAGCATGGGGTTCGAGACGTATCTCTTCGAAGAAGGCGATCCGCAGGCACAAGGCCGCGTATTCAACCGCGTCCACAAACAATTCACGCTTTAGACAGAATAGGTCGCATCAGAGGACGCGCGCCGCGCGCCAAGCCAACCGCAGTCGGCTTGGCATCGCTGCGCTTACATCGCAAGCTTACTGCGAGTTTGGTGCGCGCTGATGACCCTCCGGTGCCACTGGTCTGCGCTACATCAATAGATCGGAATGTATTCAATG
>JAYUWL010000311.1:0-2712 GCA_043753585.1 Burkholderiales bacterium | reverse complement strand
CCATCGCATGACCGTGCGGCCGGAAGGTGGTGATCTCCACCCAATCGCCCGTTTTCAGCCCTTTCTCCGCAGCGGTTTTGCTGTTGATCCACATGGGATTGTGATGCACGATTTCGGTCAGGAATTTTTGTGATTGGGTGCGGCCTTGCGTATGCACATTCCACTTGAAGGTGACCAAGTGCAAATGCTCCGGCTTCATCTTGGCGATGCTCGGCACCGGGAAATAGTCAGGCATGCCTTTGCCGCCGTCTTCATCGAATTTTCGCTCTTTGGCGGCGGCTTCAATGTCCTCGTGATGAACGGAGAATTTGCGCGACGGCGTGGCGAATCCGCGTCGCGCTTTGCCGTCCGCAAAAAGGCCAATTTTGGCTTCTTTACCCGAAGCATCGGCTTTAAAAATATCGCCCGTTTGCTCGTCAACGCGCGCGTCTTTCATTTGCGACGCGCTCAGTTCCCACGCATACAGCGCGTAGTATTTCGGCTTGCTCATGTCTTGCCACACGCCGTGCTTTTTCATGTACTCGAAGCCGTCTTCACCGACGCGCGCAGTGAGGCCTTGGCAGCGAATTTTCATCCATTCTTCATGGTCTTTGAAGGCGAAATATTTCGCCGTTTCAGGGCTGATACGTTTGCCGATTTCGATCATGGAATCAACAAAGCTCACGCATTCGCCGGGCGGTTGCACCATCGGTTGCCGCATCGTCACGTAGTCGCGCAGCTCCATGTTGTTGCGGGTATCCAAGCCCCAGCGCTCCATGTACGTTGCGTCTGGCAGGATCATGTCGGCATAGTGCGCCTGCTCGGAATACACCACGTCGCTGCACGCGTGAAACGGGATCAATTTCTCGTCTTTGAGCACGTCCACCGTCAGGCTGCGGCCCTCGGGCCAGGTCAGCGGAGCGGCCACGGTGTAGCTCAAATACACCTGAATTTTGCCGCGACCTTCTTTGATGCCACGATACACGATTTGGCCCACTTTCATGCGCTGCCATTTGTTGGCGAGCGGCCATTCGGGTGGGTTTTCGATTGCGCTTTTTGCTTTAGGCGACGGCGGAATCGGCAACGGATTGGGGAACACGCGCGGTGGTACGCGAGTGGGCTCTTCGCCGTAACAATAGCCACCCACGGCACCAATGGCACCGACGATAGCGTTCAGCAAAATCACTGCGCGATCATTGTTGAAACCGTTGTAATGCGCGCCCGATCCACGGTTCGTAAACGCACACACAGCGGGGGCCGCAGCGGCAAATTCAAGACCGATGCGGCGGATGTCTTTTGCCGGAATGCCAGTGATGCCTTCGGCCCATTCGGGCGTGTATTTCGCGATCCACACTTTCAGTTTAGCGGCGTTGATATTGCTCCACGTATCGAGCCATTTTTTGTCGTGCTTATCAGCCGCGATGATCGCGTTGCACATGCCGAGCGCGAGCGCGCCGTCGCTGCCCGGATGCGGGCACAACCACTCGTCCGCGCGACCTGCGGTGTTGCTGCAGCGCACGTCCACGGCAACGAATTTGGCTCCATTGTCGAAGCGCCCACGAATCACTCGCTTCGCTGCGTGAATCGCGCCCTGATGCGCTTCGTACACATTGGCACCAAAGCTGATCATGTACTTGCTGTGGGCGAAATCGCCCGACTCCCAATCGGTCTCGCCGAGGCTCACGTAATTGGCGGCGCGCTTGTTCGACGAGCACAGCGCGCGATGGTTGAAGAGGGACGGCGAACCGATGGCGTTCAAAAATCGCGTCATCTCCTCAGCGATGCGCGAGCGCCCAATTTGGATTGACACTTCTTCCGGTTTTCCTTCGTCGATGGCTTTGCGAATTCGGGTGGCGATTTCGCTGTAAGCCTCGTCCCAGGTAATGCGTTTCCACTTGCCTTCGCCGCGTCCGCCGACGCGCTTCAGTGGAAACAAAATGCGCTCGGCGTTGGTGTTAATCGTCGGGCCCGATTGGCCCTTGGCGCACAGGCTTTTGCCGTTGTTCGGGTCTTCTGGGTTGCCGCCGACTTTTACCAATTTGCCGTCAATCACATAGCCCTGAATGCCGCACACGGTGGAGCAATTGAGGCACACACCTTTGATGATTTTGGCTTTGGAATAGTCATTTTTACGGCGACCGTCGCCACTGACGCGACGTTTGTCTTTACGCTGACCGATGAGCTCTTTACGCGTGGTGCGACACAGCTGTTCAGCGGCGGCCGATTCGCCAGGCATGAGCAGGATTGTTTCGCCGAGCGCGAGCGTTGCTAGGGCGGAGATGCCTTGCTTCATGACCTGACGACGCTCCGGCGATGCGGGCTCAACGACTGCCTCAGTGCGAACGGATTTTTGCTGGTGGCGAACGGAATCTGGATGAGCGCGAACGCACCACCACGCGCGGCGCTTCATACTTTGCCCCCGTCGGATTTCGTGGTGACGTGCTTCGCCCAAATCACACGTTTCGGTTTCGGAAATTGTGACTCCAATGACGTCCAGTTTTCGATTTCGTAAGAGAACGGATCGTGCACTTTGCCCTTCGGGATTTTCTTTTCCATTTCCTTCGCGTGACCGCGATACGCCACCGACGGTTTGGTGTTTTCTTCGGGCTTCAACACGGCGGTTTCTTTGCCGTTTTTTTTCATGAATAGCGAATAAGGTGATTGCGGATCGTTGGCATCACCAAAGTGAAACACCTCCGCTGGGCAGGTTTCAACGCACGCGGGCTCCATGCC
>JAYUWL010000310.1:0-8328 GCA_043753585.1 Burkholderiales bacterium | reverse complement strand
GCGAAAAGCAACGTCTGGCTATCGTGCTGGCGCTCGCGCATCAGCCGAATTTGCTGGTGTTTGACGAGCCCGTCGCGAGTCTCGACCCGGTCGGACGTCGTGACTTTTTGCGCTCGTTGTTCGAGCAGGAATCGCTGAACGGCGAGGCGGTCACGGTGGTCATCTCAAGCCACTTGCTGGACGACCTGGAGCGCATCGTCACGCACGTTTTGTTTCTTGATCGTGGTCAGGTGCAACTGATGGGTGCGCGCGACGAACTGGCCGAGCAAATTCAAGCGGTGTTCACCGATGCACCGGTCCAATCTCAAGCGGGTTTGCTGCACACGCGAAAGCTTCCCGACAACACCTGGCAAAGCGTCATCGATCTGCGGACGTTCCGCGCCGGCTCGCTTGCGTCCGATGTGCGAATGCAGGCGCTCGGGCTTGCCGATTTGTTTGTGGCGCTGAACTCATGAAGGCGGAATTTGCGCTTTGGCGGCTCGGTATCGGGTTGTTCGGCGGATGGCTGTCGCTTGCTATGCCAGCCTTGGCAATTTCGCTTGGCTATGGCGCGTTGCTGTACGTTGTGTTCTACCCTTTGCGAGAAGTTGGCGATCCCGAAATGGCGATACACGGTGCAACGACTGTGGTCATTTTTTCGTTTGTTTACATGGCTTTTGCGCTTACCATGGTGCGCAAGCAGTGGCGCACCAATCCTCTGCTGTGGCTGGCGCCGGGCGCGCATCGCATCACCGCAGCACTGACATGGCGCGTCGCGTTGATCGCGCTGATTACGATGGTGCCCGC
Organism: Burkholderiales bacterium; assembly: GCA_043753585.1. GTDB lineage: Bacteria > Pseudomonadota > Gammaproteobacteria > Burkholderiales > Casimicrobiaceae > Casimicrobium. Next base: position 7,542 of record JAYUWL010000310.1, on the reverse strand, counting down.
GGTAATACTTCGCGCGCTATCGCAAGTCAAATTCGGGTCGGGAGTGGGCGCAACAATTTCACTTGCTGACGTTTCGCAGCAAGGCTTTGTTTTCGCGGGGGTGTACCTCGCGCATGTTGTCGTTCTAGTGGTCATTACATGTGGGCCGCTTAAAGTGCCGATGCGGTTTGCGCCGCTGGCGATAATGTATGGCGCAATGCCGTGGACCAGCTCGAACTGGTCGTGGGTGCCGTTGGTGACATGCACGTTTCTGGTCTGCGTGACATGGTTTCGGCGTTGGCGGCAGATCGACGACAACACAAAGTTGTCTTGGCATAAAACGATGGCAGAGCAGGCGCGGCAGCGCACGCAATGGTGGAGGGGGCGTTTGCAACGGCGCGCGGCAAAGGCGACCGGTGGCGATGCTGCAAGCCTGCGTATCGCGGCCCTACTGGCAACGCAGCCCAGCGCGCTTTTTACGACCACGTCTGTCATTGCGCTCATCATATACACGGTGATTAAACCGGGGTTCATGGATGCAGTTGGCGCGTCATGGTTTTTCGCGTATGTGGTGGGTGCGCACGCGGCAAAGCCGTCACCGATTCCGCTGGCGCGGGTGATGCTGCTACCGCTAGGCGCAGATCGCACGCGCATCGGTAAGATCATGGCTACCGTGTGGATGCGCGACAGTTGGATGCGCCTGGCGCTGGGCACCAGTATCGGACTGATTGTTCACACGTTGTGCTGGTGGCTGGAATGGCCAGCGTTTTTGAGGGCGCCGTTTTTCGCAGGGGACGACGCCATCACGCAACTTCTCTGGATCCCAATTGCACATGCGATGGGTTTATGCGGCATTGCTTTGACCGCGGTTCTGCTGGCGAGTGCTTCGCCGCGGTGGTTGCAAAGCCAAAGCTTCCTGAGTGCAATTTTAATTGTTGAAGTGTTTTTGTTAGCCGTAATCGGCATGGCATTTAATTGGGCCTTAAACGAGCTGGTCCCGGCAACGAACGGGCGCGATGTCGCGCACGTAACGTTCGCCATCGTCAACGGAGTAATGCTTCCGGCGTGTGTGTGGTGTTTCAACCGCGCGCTCCGCTATCAGTGGGCGAGTGCAAATCTCTCGGCCATTTCGGCGGCGATGCAAGCATGGTCGGCGCGTTTGCAAAAGGCGTTGTCTACGAGCTAACCGACGACCCCGCGCAACGGATTCGGATTGGGAATAATCGCCTTTATCTTTGTGGATAGAAGCCGTCTGTAAAAGGGTGCTAGTGCGCTTTTTCGTTATATCGACTACGAATTAAAACAGCCAAAAGCTCTGTCTTGATGGGGCTTAGCGCCTAAAGCTGATCAATCGTCGCGAGGTGTCGCGCCTTCTGCGTTTCGTGCAGCCAACTGCCGCGAAAACTCATGGCGGCGAGCATTTTCAAATCTTCATTGCTGAGATCAAGGGCTGCGGCAATCGCGCGATAGTTCTCGCCGACGTAGCCACCGAAATAGGCCGGATCGTCGGAATTGATAGTCACCAAACAGCCCGCTTCGAGCAATTTTTTAAGCGGATGCGCGGCGAGCGACGGCACCGCGCAGAGCTTGACGTTCGACAGCGGACACACGGTCAGCGGAATCTGGCCGCGCGCTAAACGCGACATCAGCGCTTGGTCTTCAATGGCGCGAATGCCATGGTCGATGCGGGCGACGTGCAGGATGTCGAGCGCCTCGATGATGTATTCCGGCGGGCCTTCCTCGCCAGCATGCGCCACCACCGGCAGGCCACGCGAACGAATCTCGGCAAACACGCGCGCGAATTTTGACGGCGGATTGCCGACCTCGCTCGAATCAAGCCCAAAGCCGTGAAAATGCTCCATGTACGGTTCTAGTTCAGCGAGCGTGTCGATGGCGTCTTGCTCGGAAAGATGACGCAAAAAATTCGGAATCAAACGCCAGGTGATGCCCAGCTCAGCCTCGCCGTCGTGCAGCGCCTCCACGATGCCAGTGACCACGACTTCGAGATCAACACCGCGCGCGGTGTGCGTTTGCGGGTCGAAGAAAATCTCCGTGTGCACGACGTTGTCCGCCTTGGCGCGCTGCAAATAGGCCCAGGTCAAATCGTAAAAATCGTCTTTGTCGCGCAGCACACCGGCACCGGCGTAATACAGATCAAGAAACTCCTGCAAATTGCTGAAGTTGTACGCGGCTCGTAGCGCGTCCACGTTCGCATACGGCAACTTGACGCCATGCTTTTCTGCCATAGCGATCATCATTTCGGGTTCAAGCGAACCTTCGATATGCAGGTGCAATTCCGCCTTCGGTAAACGCGCGATAAATGCGTCGGTACCCGCGCGGCCTTTTTGGAGGAGATCAGCTAATGAAGTCATGGGCACGAGTTTATTCTGCCGATGCAATTCGCGCCAGTCTGTCCATGTGTCGTCCGGCAGCAGCGCTGCCAAGCACACCTTAATGCAGGCCCAGATTAGACTATTGTGAGCGGTTTTGCCGGCCCGTGTAGGAGCGCCCCTGGGCGCGATAGACGGCTGCACAAGCGAAGTGGGGATCGCGGCCAGAGCCGCTCCTACAAAATCTCGCCCGCGAAGCACGATACTGTCACCCCGCAAGCAACCCGCTAGCATCGAACTTTCGACACGCGTATGGCCTGTGAATTGCATTAGTAACGAGCAAGAGAATTCAGGCAAACTAACGACTCGGTTGCCCCACTGAGAGGCCGACCGCCATGACCCAATACTATGACAGGAAACCAGCGATGAGCACCCAGCCGACCATCATTTACACCATCACCGATGAGGCGCCGGCGCTGGCCACAGCGTCATTTCTACCCATTGTCCAAGCCTTCACGGCACCGGCGGGCGTGCATGTGATCACCCGGGACATTTCGGTGGCGGCGCGCGTTCTTGGCGCGTTTCCCGAGTGCTTGACGGAGGCGCAGCGCGTGCCGGATACGCTGGCAGAGCTGGGACGTTTGACGCTCCTGCCCGACACCAACATCATCAAGCTGCCCAACATCAGCGCTTCGCAAGGGCAGCTCATCGCCTGTATCCGCGAACTGCAAGCCAAGGGCTACCCGATCCCCGACTATCCGGAAGATCCGAAAACCGACGAAGAAAAGGCGATTCGCGCGCGCTACGGCAAATGCATCGGTAGTGCAGTTAATCCGGTGCTGCGCGAAGGTAACTCGGATCGTCGCGCGCCGGCTGCCGTGAAGAGCTACGCGCGAAAGAACCCGCATTCGATGGCCGAGTGGAGTCAGGCGTCACGCACCCACGTTTCGCACATGCAGCACGGCGATTTCTATCATGGCGAAAAATCGATGACGCTGGATAAAGCGCGTGACGTGAGGATGGAGCTGATCACCAAGGGCGGCAAGACTGTGGTGCTCAAGCCGAACGTTCCGTTGCTGGCTGGCGAGATCATCGACAGCATGTTCATGAGCAAGAAGGCGTTGCTTGAGTTCTACGAAAAAGAAATCGAGGACGCACACAAGACCGGGGTGATGTTTTCACTGCACGTCAAGGCCACCATGATGAAGGTGTCGCATCCCATCGTGTTCGGCCACTGCGTGAGAATTTTCTACAGAGACGCTTTTGCCAAGCACGACAAGTTGTTTGACGAACTCGGCATCAACGTCAACAACGGCATGGCCAATCTCTACGACAAGATCAAGACGCTGCCGCAATCGAAGCAGGACGAGATCAAACGCGACCTGCACGCCTGCCATGAGCATCGGCCGGAGCTGGCAATGGTCGATTCGGCCAAGGGCATCACTAACTTTCATTCGCCTAACGACGTCATTGTGGATGCCTCGATGCCGGCCATGATTCGCCAAGGCGGCAAGATGTGGGGCGCGGATGGCCGTCTCAAGGACGTCAAAGCGGTGATGCCGGAGAGCACCTTTGCCCGCATCTATCAGGAGATCATCAATTTCTGTAAGACCAATGGCAATTTCGATCCGGTCACCATGGGCACCGTGCCCAACGTCGGCCTGATGGCGCAGCAAGCCGAAGAATACGGCTCGCACGACAAGACCTTTGAGATCGCCGAAGACGGTGTCGCCAATATCGTTGATATCGCCACCAACGAGGTGTTGCTGTCGCAAAACGTGGAGACCGGCGACATCTGGCGCATGTGTCAGGTGAAAGACGCACCGATTCGCGACTGGGTCAAACTGGCGGTCACCCGGGCGCGAAATTCCGGCATGCCCGTGGTGTTTTGGCTCGACCCGTATCGCCCACACGAGGCGGAAATGATCAAGAAGGTCGAGCTGTATTTGCAAGACCATGACACCACAGGTCTCGACATCGAGCATTTGTCGCAGGTTCGCGCCATGCGCTACACGCTTGAGCGCGTGATTCGCGGCCTCGACACCATCTCGGCAACCGGCAACATCCTGCGTGATTACCTGACCGACCTGTTCCCCATCATGGAGCTGGGCACCAGCGCCAAAATGCTGTCCATCGTGCCGCTAATGGCCGGCGGCGGCATGTACGAAACCGGCGCGGGCGGCTCAGCTCCCAAGCATGTGCAGCAACTGGTGGAAGAAAACCACCTGCGCTGGGATTCGCTGGGGGAATTCCTGGCGCTCGCCGTGAGCCTGGAGGACATGGGCATCAAGACAGGCAATGAGCAGGCAAAAATCCTCGCCAAAACACTCGACACCGCCACCGGCAAACTGCTCGACAACAACAAAAATCCGTCGCCAAAAACCGGCCAGCTTGACAACCGGGGCAGCCAATTTTATCTGGCGATGTATTGGGCTCAAGCGCTCGCCGTGCAGAGCGACGACAAGGCGCTCGCTGAAAGCTTCGCGCCAATGGCGAAAGCGCTCGCCGACAACGAAAAGATCATCGTTGCCGAATTCGCAACAGTGCAAGGCAAGCCGGTTGATATTGGCGGCTACTACATGGCCGATGTGGCTAAAGTCAACGCCGTGATGCGGCCTAGCAAAACGCTGAATGCGGTGCTGGCCGGGGCGAGCACTTAGTTTAGGCGCGCGTCCTACCCTCTCTCGTGCGCGGGAGAGAGCAGCCGCTGAATGCAAGAATTCAATCCATGTACCCCCAGGCGTTTCAAACGTCGCATCGAATTACTCGCGCTGGTGCCGCCACGCCTCCAGACCGCGCCACTGTCTCGACGTGTTCTCTGCCTGTTTGAAACACGTCACGCATCAGAATGCGTGATTTCCGCCGATTCCTGTGATTTGCGTGCCAAGCTAAGGCGCATCGCCAAGCCGTGTTTACTGCGCTGCTGCTGTGCCGTCACAACAAGCGCTGTTCGAAAAGCCTTGTGCGTCTTTGGTCTCGGACGATTCGTAGCTAGACTCCAGCCTCACCAATCATACTAATGGCGCATATGAAAATGCTGAAGCACTTTGTTGTCCCGACGCTTCGACGCAAACTCGCGCGCGCTTGCAACGCGTTCATCGCGCTGGCACTCGCAGGCAATGCCGCATTCGCAGTTGCGCAGGTGTACATCATGCCGCCGAGCTGGAATTTCTTTCAGGAGACGGCTAGCGGCGACGGCGGGTTTGTGAGCAGCCCAGGCGTACCGCCGTCGGGCAGCCCGATCAGCGTTCAGCTTGCCGTCGGCGCGCCAGGTGGCGAGCTCTTTGCCACGCAGCAATTCGCGGGTACGCCATTGAGTCAAATAGTGGGACTTTCGTATAACAGCTATGTGGTGTCCACTTTGCCCGCGCCCACCTCGCCTCCTGAAACAGCGACGCTGTAATTCGATTTTGATCCAGGCCAGACACCAGCACCATCGGGTTATCAGGGGCGGGCGGTGTTTTCACCGTCGTTGATGACTACGGCTCCGGTGCAGAATAACGTGTGGCAAACGTGGAACCCTATGACGCAGCGGGCGTGGTTTGGTACCGGAAACGCAGCGAGCAGAGTTCTGGCTGCTGCATGCTCACAAGCTGCACCTTGCACTTGGGCGGAGATGCGCGCGGCATTCCCGAACTCCAAAATGCTTGCCGCACCAAGCGCCTTCGGATTCAAACTTGGCAATAGCAACCGCGCAGGGGTTGTCTTAATCGATAGCTTTTCAATGGGCACGGCAGGCGTCGGCGGTCCGATAATCCACTACACATTCCCGCGCAGCTGGAATTTCCTTGAGGAGACGCCCACCGGCGTCGGGATGTTCGTGACCGGCCCTGGTGTACCGCCGTCGGGCAGTGTGGGAAGTGCTCAGCTTGCTGTTGCCGCTCCGGGCGGCGAACTTTTCTCCACACCGCAATTCGCGGGTACGCCACTCAATCAAGTTGTGGGACTTTCGTACAACAGCCATGTCGTGTCCAGCACGCTTCCTGAAACGGCGACGCTGCAATTTGATTTTGATCCTGGCCAGACTTCGTCGGGTTATCAGGGGCGGGCCGTGTTTTCACCGTCGCTGCTGAGTCCGACTGCGGTGCAAGTCGGCGTATGGCAAACGTGGAGCCCAATGACGCAGAGGGCGTGGTACGGTACCGGAAACCCAGCGAACAGAGTTCTGGCTGCTGTATGTTCGCAAGCAGTACCTTGCACGTGGTCAGAGATATTGGCATGGTTTTCGAACGCAAAAATTCTTCCCGACCAAGGCAAGTTCGGTTTCAAACTTGGCAATAGCAACAGCGCGGGGGTTGTCTCAGTCGACAGCTTTTCAATGGGTACGGCGGGCGTTGGCGGCCCGGTGACGCAGTACATCTTCACGCCGGTCGCGCCCGTGCAATGCGTGGCGGGTACCTATTCTGCAAACGGCTTTGCGCCTTGCACTAACGCGACTCCAGGCAACTACGTGCCCAACGTGGGCGCAACCAGCGCTATTCCTGCAAGTCTCGGCCATTTTGTCGCGGGGAGTGCCGCGACGGCGGAGCAACCCTGTGTAGCGGGCAGCTACGCGCCAACCACAGGCGCGTCGAGCTGCACGCTAGCCTCCGCAGGCAGCTACGTCGCTACGGCCGCCGCGTCGGTGCAATTGCCGTGTAACGCCGGTAGGTATTCCGCGGTTGCAGGCATGATCGCCTGCACGCCCGCGTCCGTCAATTTTTATGTGCCAACCACAGGAGCGACTGCGCAAATTCCCTGCCCTCTTGGTGCTACATCGGGTGTTGGCGCGACTAGCTGCACAAGTCTGCCCATTTTGAACATTGATGACAGCGACGCGCCGACAAAATACGATGCTGGCACGGATGGCGCGTTGCTGACGCGCTACTTGTTCGGTTTGCGCGGCACAGCGCTCACCGCCGGTGTTCTGGGCGCCAATGCGCGGCGCGACGCTGCGCAAATCGTCGTTCACCTCGCCACTTACGTCACGCTGTTTGACGTCGATGGCGACGGCCAAACGCTAGCCCATACCGACGGCTTGATGATCGTTCGACGAATGCTGGGGCTTAGTGGCACGGCACTCACCACAGGTGCGAAAAATTCTGCGCGTAGTGACGCAGATATCGCGGCAGCCATTGATGCGCTTCGACCATGATGGAGTAGTTCTGTCCGGTTCACTGATTTTTCGGCAGAGCTGATGTCGCCTCGTCTCGACTGGAGCGCCGCCGCGGAGTTGCGCTTGAACGCAGCTGGT
>JAYUWL010000309.1:0-25012 GCA_043753585.1 Burkholderiales bacterium | reverse complement strand
ATGTAGCCGCGGGTCCCGCAAAAGACAACGCCCGCATGCGGCGGGCGTTTCAGGCCAAAGACCTTGAGCTAACGCAGCCGGAAGCAATGCTGTGCCTTCCGCGCGACTTTTTCTCCTACTGCTTCTTGCGGAAGTCGTCGTGACAGGCCTTGCAAGTACCGCCGACTACGCCAAATTGCTTCTTGAAGCCGGCTTCGTCACCGGCGGACGCCAGTTTGGCGAGCGTGTCGGTTTCGGTGGCAAGCTTGGTGGCGAGCTCTTTGAATTTGGCGTTGTTACTCCAGACGGTAGGCAACGCCTCGGTATTACCGATCGCTTCAGTACCGGCGACAAAGCTGTCGAACGGCAGCTTGGCCATCGTGGCGACTAGCGCGGTGGCCTTGATGGCTTCGTCTTTGTTGAACGGCTTTTCGCCTTTGGCGACAGCGCCCATTGGCCCGAAATACCAGCCCATCAGGGTGAAAGCAGCCTTACGCTGTTTGACAAAATTTTCTGGTTTGGGTTGCGCGAGAGCGGATGTTGCGACTGCGACGGCAGCGGTCGCAATGGCGATTTTGGTGAAATTTTTCATATGTACTCCTGAAGAAAAAATGACGTTGAAAAAAAACGGGAACAAAAAACTGACGAGAACGAACTACGACTTGAATAACGCGGGCCAATTCACCGCAGTGGCGACGGCGGCGATGGCGATGGACAAAACAATAAAACCAAGTGGCAGCGAGGCTTTGCGCGCAGCGATTGCCTCGCTCGCCAAAGCGGGTGGCAACGATTTCTTGCCAGTCAACATAGCGCGGACAATGCCTTCCTTTTTCACAAAAACGTGAAAAAGGACAGCCGCGATGTGCACGCCGACCAGGATCAGCAGCACATCGCCAATGCTGCGGTGGCGGCTCATGAGCGTGAGCGAGGTTTCATCGGAGACGTAGCGCGCCAGTGGCCCGGTAGTCGCGATTTCATCGTTGCTGAACAACCCCAATCCGGCCTGTGTGGCTAGCAACACGAGCAGTACGACGACCATCCAGCCGCCGACCGGGTTATGCCCAATCACATGCTGCGGTGCTTTACCGAGCAGTCCCTTAGCGAACTTGATTCCGCGCACCGGCCCGGTCAAAAACGACGTATAACGAGCGTATTCGCCGCCGACAAAGCCCCAGATCAGGCGAAAGACCACTAACGCCAAAATGGCGTAGCCGCTTCGCATGTGCCACACAATCCATTCGCCACCGACCTTGCCGCTGGCGACGGAAATCGCGAACAAGCTCACCAGCGACCAGTGAAAACAGCGCACAAAGGCGTCCCAGACAGGCGCAGAAATCATGTCGGTAGCGGGTTTTGTCATGCCGAAGCCTGTTCAAACGCCAGGCGCAAATCACCCAGGCGGTTATGCAGCATGACAAGTTCTGCCGCCGGGATGCGATCAAATGCTCGCTGCAAATGTCGCATGTGCGCCGGAAACGCGTCTTCGAACAGTCCCTCTCCCTTCCGGGTCAAAGCGATATGGGTGCGTCGGGCGTCGACGGCGTCCGCTTTGCGAGAGACGAGGCCACGCGCTTCCATGCGATCAAGCACGCCCGTTAGCGTGCCTTTGGTGATCAGCGTACGCTCACCCAATTCCTTGCAGGTCATGCCGCTGGTATTGCCCAGCGTTGCGATTACATCAAACTGCGATTCGGTCAAACCCATTTTTTTGACATGCGCCCCGGAAAAGCGCTCAAACGCCTGAGTACAGCGAATCAGTTGGCGCAGTGTGGGCATGTAGGTCGGAATAGTGAGGCCGATAGTCATTGGTACGCATTAGAACAATTATTATGATCCACGGCAAGGCACGGGGCCGCGCCTTGGGGTAAACGATAATTCGCGCCATGTATCGATTCTTCGTTGTTGCGTCCCGCGTCGCTGTCCTGTTTTTCTCGGTTCAGGCCCATGCAGTGCTTCCCGACGCCGTAATTAACGCGATGCGGGACGCGGGAGTTCCGGTCAACGCCGTCAGCATTTATGTACGCGAGGTCGGTGGGGTGGCGCCGCTGGTCGCCCATCGCGGCACGGTGCCGATGAATCCGGCGTCGACCATGAAGATCGTGACGACGCTCGTCGGTCTCGATGTGCTGACGCCCAATTACACGTGGCTGACGAGGTTTTCTACCGCCTCACGAATCGAGGGTGGCGTGCTGCAAGGGCCGCTGTATTTGCGTGGCAGCGGGGATCCCAAGTTTATTGCTGATCATTTGCAGACGGCAATCAGGTCACTGCGTGATCGCGGGATTCGTGAAATCTCGGGCGACATTGTGCTCGATCGCAGTCGCTTTGCCGGGGCTGCACATGATCCGGCGCAGTTTGACGGACAAACCCTTCGCCCTTACAACGTCGGCCCGGATGCACTGCTCTTTAACTTCAAATCGGTCGCTTTCAGGTTCGCACCGCAACCCGACAATTCGGTCGCAATCACAACCGACGGGCCAACGCCCGACGGACTCACGGTGACCAACCGGTTGCGGGTGACGGGCGGCAGTTGCGGAGACTGGCGCAGCCTCGTCACACCCGTATTCGCGAGCCTTGGCAACAGCGCCACGGCCAGTTTCACCGGCACTTATCCGCGTGATTGCGCCGACAAGGACTGGTATGTGAGCCTGTTCGATCACAACGGCCTGCTCGCGGGCACGTTCGCTCGCATGTGGCGCGATGCGGGTGGGACCTGGACAGGCATCATGAAGGACGGCAACACGCCGAAGAACGCGCGCGTGCTCTACACGCATACCTCCGCGCCGCTTGCCTCGATGGTCACCGACATCAACAAATTCAGCAACAACGTGATGGCGCGACAACTGCTGCTCACCATCGACGCCGAGCTGAGCAGGAAGCCCGCGGAAGCCAAGCGTGCGGGCCGCAGCATTCAGGCCTGGGCCAAGGCGCGCGGCTTTGAAATCAGCGATCTGGTGGTCGAAAACGGCTCTGGCCTGTCACGCATCGAGCGCATTTCGGCGCAGAGCATGGGGAAGCTTCTGGAATACGGCTTGACTGCGCCGTTCGCCAGCGACTTTGTGTCATCACTGCCGCTCGCAGCGACCGACGGCACGCTGGTCAAGCGCTTCGTGAACCGTCAGGCGGAGGGCACGGCGTACTTGAAAACCGGCACCCTGACGGGCGTCAAGGCACTGGCGGGCTACCTTCTCTTGCCGGGCGATCGCAAAATGCTCTTTGTCGGGATGATCAATCACGGCAACGCCGAGGCCGGACAAAAGGCGCTCGACGCTACTGTGGATTGGGTTTATCAGACTCAGTCGCAAGTGCCGTCAAAGGCACCGCAACATCAAACCATCCAGTAACCCGTCCTGCGCCCGGCGAGTTACGAGATCTCGCGCTTCTCGGTCAAACGCAGCCAGCCTTTGATGATGCGGTAAACCCACCACACCCAGACGACGGCGAGAATGACGAAGCCGACCGCGACGATGGCGAGAATGATGCCAATCGTCGTCCACAGCGCGCCCCACCAGAAGGTGCGAATCAACCAGCTGTAATGCGACGCGAGATAGGTGCCCGCTGCATCGTCGCGCTTGATGTAGGCGACGATCAAGCCGGCGATAGCGAGAATTCCGGTGACCATTCCGAGCGCGTACAGCCCATAGGTGACGTGCGTCATCTGCACGGTCGTTTCGCTGGGCTGCGGCCCATTCGGAGGGTTCGCTACGTTGATGACATCAGACATTTTTAATTTCTCCCAAGGTTGTGAACGGCGGCCATCCTTAACCAGAACGGCATCGCTTACACGCAATATCGCTATGATTCCGTTCAAATGCAAGTGCCGCGCGCAACTCAATGCCATGAGCCGCCGAAGCGTTCGTCCGGACGCAGCAGGCACCGACGAACCGGAGGTAGCGTTGTGGGTGCTTCTAGAAATTCATTTTTCGGGATGAAATGCAAGGCGCACAGCAGCCGCAACTTAGGCCCTGGTGCATGAGGAATGCGCGCACCGGGCAACGCCGCAGCGCGCCCGAACAATGAATTTACAGGAGTGCCCAGATGCAGCATCAAGACGAAACAGACGCCAACCGACTGGTCGTGCTCGAAGGCTCGCCAATGGGCACGCCGGTTGCGAAGTCGTTTGCCAGCATCGAAGACGCCGAGCCATTTATCCTGACGCGAATTCGGGCCAATGTGTCGGCCAAACTGCTTGCCCGGTTTGAGAAGGCACTTGACGACAAAGTCGTCAGCGAAGATGGCATTGCGGCGGTGTCTGAAGTCATCGCCGGCAAGCTGTCGTTCATTCGTGCGCTGGTTAGCGCCTACGCACCCAGAATCGCCATCAGCACGAGGCGCTACGACGACGAGGACGATGCGCGGCGTTGATACTCCGAGCCTCTGCCGATTCTGGGAGCGGCTTCACCGCAATAGAACAACTCTGCTGCTCGCAGCAACCGCGATGCTCGCTAGCGGCTGCGCCAGCCTCGACCCGTACAACATCGTCGGTCGCAGAGTGCCGGTTACGTCGATGGACCAAGACGCCGGCACCACGACTGCCATTCGTTCGGCCGCAATCGACGCCGTGTGGAACACGGTCAACGATCACTATTACCGCGCTGATTTGAACGGTGTGGACTGGCGTGCGGCACGCGACAAATGGCAACCGCTGGCGCTGGCAGCCGCAACCGACGAGGAGTTCTGGGAGCGACTGGATCAGATGGCTGGCGAGCTGGCCGACGTGCACACCCGGGTCGAATCGCCAAAAGCGGCGGCGCAACGCAAAGAGCAAAAGGTACTTTCGCTCGGTCTCAACATCCGCATGATCGACGGCGAGCTTGCGGTTTTGTCCGTGAACCCCGACTCCGACGCGTACTGGTCCGGTGTACGGCCTGGTATGCGATTGCTTCGCATCGGCAGCATCGATGCGCGGGCTCAATGGCAGGCATGGCAACAGTCTGCTCGCAAAACATCATCACCGCAGGCCGCACTGCGAATGCCGTTACGCAGATTAAATGCTCTCGCGAGTGAGACGATTCGCGAATCTGCGAATGCAACATTCAAGCTCTCCTTCGCGCGGGTCGATGACAGTGAATTCGACGTCCAGCTTCGACCAAAAACGCTGTCAACACGACCCATCGTAACCAGCCGCGTACTACCCTCCGGAATTGGCTATCTACGTTTCACCGCGTTTCAGGAATCGTTGCGCAGCGACGTGCTGGGTGCCATCGAAAAACTGAATGGCACTCCCGCGTTGATCCTTGATATGCGCGGCAACGGCGGCGGCTCCGCGGCGATGGCGGAAGCGATTGTTGGCAGTTTCATGAAGGCCAGAACAGTCATTGGGCGTACCGAAACCCGCACCGGCAAACCAGTCACGATGGCGTTTGGTCTGGTCAAGATTTCGTCTCCCGAAGCGAGCGTTCCCGGCAAGGCAGACGCCTACGCCGGTAAAGTGGCCGTACTCATGGACAGCGACAGCGCAAGCGCTTCCGAGGCCGCTGCAGGCGCGCTGCAATCAACTGGCCGCGCCATCGTCGTCGGTGAAGTCTCATGCGGCTGCCTGCTTGCCTTTTTGGGCTACGCGGCTCTGCCCGGCAACGGCGAGCTCGCCTTCAGCGAGATCGGATTTACCGATGCCACAGGCGCGCGCATCGAGGGACGCGGGGTGATCCCGGATGTCGCCATCGAGCGCAAGCGCCCTGATTTGCTCGAGCAACGGGACCGGGTTCTGGAAGCGGCGCAGACGGCGCTGTTGAAATAATTTTTTGAATCAGCTTTGCTGCGCAACGTCTTTTGCATTGGGGCTGGATACGTATTTCGCTAGTAGTCGATAAAATAAATAATCCGCCTAGAGCCTATACGCAGTGTTGATTGCAGCGAAAAGCTGATGCTGACGGAAGCGGCTGAACATGCTGCAAATACTCGCTACGCCGTCACCTTCCCCACGAGTTCCGGCACCAGCGTTTTCACCGGTTTTCCGGCGAAGTGCAACACCAGATTTTCAACACAGAGATCGGCCATCGCCTGCCGCGTTTCGTGCGTGGCACTTGCCGCATGCGGCAACAAAATCGCGTTCGCACGATTAAACAATGCCTCCACGCCTACATTGACGGCAACGGCGCGGTGGGCACGGGGTGCTCACCCTGCGCGGGCTGTCGTTTTGGCGAATCGCTTGTGCGCCGAGCGCGATGCAGCATTTGAGTGGGTTCCGGTCAATTGCTCAAAAGGACACACGCACCGACATCTCCAGTACGGTAAGATTCGGCATACGGAAAAATACCGTACTTTTTATATGTGGAGCATCAAATGAGTGAGCTTGCCCGACTAGATTTGAAAATGGGGCGCGATGAAAAGGACGTGGTGTCGCGCGGGGCTGCGATTATGGGTACGTCACTGTCGGCGTTTGTGCGTTCGGCGGCAAAGGAAAAGGCCATTGAGCTGATCGAGCGCGAATCGCGCGTTGCGATGAGTTCGGCTGACTTTGCGGCGTTCGCCGACGCGATTAACCAGCCGTTTACACCCAACGCGGCTGCGAAAAAATCGATGCTCGCGGCGAGCAACGTGAAGCGTGCTTGAAGAGCGGCTATTCGACGCGACCCTGCAGGACCGCGTAGCGTTTTCGAGTGGTGATGAGGAACTCGACGCGTATTTGCTACGCTTCGCGTCACAGCATTCCCGCAAAGGCGTTTCGGTGGTTCGAGTACTCGTTGACGATACGTTGCCTAGCGAGATTTTGGGGTTTTATAGCTTGAGCGCGGCGCAGGTAGACGTGCAGCAGCTCGCACCGGCGCTGGCGAAAACGCTGCCGCATTTCCCCGTGCCGTGTTTCCGGATGGGGCGACTGGCCGTGCACGCTGCGCATCAAGGGCACGGATACGGGCGAGTTTTGGTGGGCTTAGCGATTGAGCGGTGTTTGGAAGCGCGCAAACACATTGCGGGCTATGCGTTACTCGTGGACGCGAAACATGCGCAAGCCAAAGCGTTCTACGAGCATTGCGGATTTACTGCATGCAAGGATCAGCCGATGACTTTGTATTTGCCGCTGGGGAACTGACGCAGCAAGAGCCAGGCGCAGAGCATGGCGGGACCTATAGGCACGCTCGGAGCGCATGGGTCGCAGGGTGGGCACCGCCTGCCCACCTATCCGTCGCAATGCAGCCGATGGCGCAAAACGCAGCGCCTTTCGCGCTAAGGCGTGACTTTCCCCGCCAGTTCCGGCACCAGCGTTTTCACCGGTTTTCCGGCGAAGTGCAACACCAGATTTTCAACACAGAGATCGGCCATCGCCTGCCGCGTTTCGTGCGTGGCGCTGGCCACGTGGGGCAGCAAAATCACGTTGGGGCGATTGCACAAAGCCTCGGGTACTTTTGGTTCTACATCAAACACGTCAAGCCCCGCACCCGCAATCCCGCCACTCTCAATCGCGGCCACCAGCGCAACTTCATCGACCACCGTACCGCGCGCAACGTTAATGAAATAGCCGGTGGGGCCGAGCGCTTCGAGCACTTCGGCGTTGACCATGTGCTTCGTCGCCGCACCGCCCGGCGTGATGGCGATCAGCACGTCGACGTCGCCCGCCATCTCGACCAGATTGCCGTAGTACGCGTAGGGCACATCCTGTTTGTTGCGCCCGAAATACGCGATGTTCATCTTGTGCGCGCGCAGCCGATCCGCGATTTCTTTGCCGATTCGACCGAGCCCGATGATGCCGACGGTTTTGTTCCACAGGGAGTGCTGGAGCGGGTATTGGCCTTTAAGCCAATTGCCGGCTTCGACAAATTTTTGCGCGGCCACGAACTGGCGGCAGGTCATGAGCGTGAGCGCGACGGCGGTGTCAGCGACTTCGTCGTTCAGCACGTCTGGCGTATTGGTCACTTTGACTTTGGCCTCCGCGCAGGCAGTTAGCGGTATGCCGTCGTAGCCAACGCCTAACACGCTGATGACCTCCAGATTGGGGAATTTGGCGAGCTGATCAGGGGTGAGCTGCGAACCGCCGAATGCCACCATACCGCGCGTCGTCGGTGCAATTTGTGCAATCAGAGCCCGGCGCGCTTCAGGGTCGGCTGCGCCATGCAGATCATGCACCGTGAAATTCTCGTGCAATGGTTTGGCCAGAAACGCTGGCAATGAGGCGATGGCGACGATTTCGGGTTTGGGCATGATGTTCTCGTTCAGATACTAGGGGCGATTGAGTAATGCCGTGATTAAGCCAGCATCGCCCGCCTGCGTTTCAATGACGTTTCGGAAACCGAGCGCACGGCCAGTGTCGACGATGCGTGCATGGCTTGCGTAAACGGAAATCGCAAAGAGAATTTTCTCTCGATCAGTTGCCGGAACCAGCGGCACGAGGTTTGTGATCGCATCACTGCTCATGACCGAGATCGCGTTGACTTTTCCAGCTTGCAGCAACTCCAGCAAACCCGTCGCCGGGGTTGCGGGTGCGCGTCGGTGATACGCCGTGATTGCGTCGACGGTTGCGCCGCGCTTGACCAATTCTTCGCGCAACAATTCGCGTCCGTCATTGCCGCGAAAAATTACGATGCGTTTGCCTTTCACCGCTGCCGATTGCAGCGATTGCAGCGCGAGCAAACCTTCGCTATCGAACGAGAATTCCGGCATTTCGACCCGCGCAACGCCCAGTCGCGAAAGCTCTTCCGCGGTGCCGGGGCCGGGCGCGAAGACGTGCAGCGACGCAGGCAATTTGAACGGCGTGGACGACATCGGCGCCAGCGCCATTTCAGCCGCGCTCGGACTCACAAATAGTGCCGCGTAATATTTGGAAATGTGGGCGAGTGCCGCTATCAACGGCGCGCTATCAGCAGGTGGTTCGATGATAAGTGCGGGAAATATCAGGGGCGTCGCGCCCAGTGCTGCAACTCGCGTTGCCGTGCGGGAGGCCGGCATCACCGGCCTCGTAATGAGCAGGTGCACCCCGAACAACGGTCCGCTCGTTTCCGCCCTCGTCGCGCCCAAATGAAAATCCGTGTTCATTTCAAGCTTGCGATGATCTTGTCGGCTCCCAGTACCTTGAGCTTGTCCGCCACGATTTCCCCGAGCGCTTCGGGTGCGTCTGGCGTGCCAAACGCCTCAGCGGTCAAATACACGCTGCCATCCAGATTCGCCACAAACGCACGCAATCGCAACGGCTTGTCACCGTCAACAAAATCCGCATAGGCGGCCAGCGGCAAATCGCAGCTCCCGCCCAGCAATCGGCTCACCATCCGCTCCGCGATGCAGGCGATCGCGGTTGGCGCATGATCCAGTTCCGAGACGATTTCGGCCGTGTCTTCATCGTCGCTCACGATTTCGATACCGATGGCGGCCTGTCCCGGCGCGGGCAGTGATTCTTCAATCGAAATACGGTGCGTGAGACGCGACGTAAATCCCAGTCGAATCAACCCGGCCGCCGCCAGAATAATGCCGCCGAATTCACCACCATCAAGCTTCGCAAGCCGCGTGTTCACGTTGCCGCGCACGGGTTGAAAATTGAGCCCCGGATAAGCCCGCTTGAGCACCGACGCACGCCGCAAGCTTGACGTCCCGACCACGGCGCCTGCAGGCATCTCGGCGAGCGTCGCAAAGCGATTGGATACGAAGGCATCACGCGCATCCTCCCGCTCCAAAATTGCGGCCAGCGCAAAGCCCCTGGGCAACAGCATTGGCATATCTTTCAGCGAATGCACGGCCAGATGGGCGCGGCCCTCCTGCATCGCGACTTCAAGCTCCTTGATGAAGAGGCCCTTGCCACCGACTTTCGCGAGCGGTTTATCGAGAATCTGGTCGCCGCGCGTGGTCATGCCCAACAGGACCACCGGGAGGCCGGGGACTACACTCTCAAGTTCGGCTTTGACGTGGTTGGCCTGGGCAAGCGCTAACGGGCTTTCGCGAGTGGCAATGATGAGGGATTTGCTCATGCGGTGTGTTTTATTTGGGTTACGCGGGACGGTCTGGACACTCACAGCGATTATCGCATTGGGGTTTTCGGGGGCGCAGGCGGCCTCTTCAGCAACAGAAACCGTGAAACCGCTGGAGCCCAGCAGCCGCGAATGGGAGCGCATCCTGCCCGTAGCGCAAAACTTCAAGACCGATGGTGATGCGGCGACGTCAGCGCGCAAACCCATTCTGATTTTTTTCAACCTGACGGGCTGCCACTATTGCCGGGGCGCGCTGCGCGAGGTGATCGTTCCGATGTTTCGTAATGCCGAATGGCGTGCCGCAATGGAATTTCGTCAGGTCACGGTTGACGATGGCAAATCGCTTGTCGACTTTGACGGCAAGACCGTCGAGAACATCGCATTTGCACAAAAGCGCAAAGGTACCTTTACCCCAACCGTGATGCTGGTCGACGGCTACGGCAAATTGCTGGGTGAGCCGCTGGTTGGCATTGCCAACTTTGATTTTTACGGCGCCTATGTCGAAGGACTGGCAAAAGCTGCGATTGAAGAAATGCGAGCGCGCAAGTGAGCGGTTTCATGTATTTCTCATGCATCCTGACCGGCGTTTTGTCCGGCAGCGCGCTGGGCATGGTCGGCGGAATTTTGCTCACCCGCGAGCCTTGGGGCAAATGGGCGGGCGCGACGGTTGGAGCGTTGATCCTGACCGGAATCCTGCTGCACTTCGGTCGCAAATTACAAAAACTAATGAATGAAAAGTGATCCGTCGTGGCTAGAGAAAAAGTAGTCGGTCTGGGCGGCGTTTTCATCCGGGCAAAAAATGCTGAGGCGCTGCGCAAGTGGTATTTCCGGCACCTGGGCGTGGACATCACGGAATGGGGCGGTGCCGCCTTCCCGCAAAACACGGGCGACGAGACGTACTGGAGCGTGTTCGACGAAAAGAGCGACTACATGCCCCGCCGCCAGTACATGATGCTTAACTGGCGGGTGCTTGACCTCGACAAAATGCTTGATCAACTGCGTCTGGCCGATGTGCGCGTTGACGACAAACTGGAGGTTTCAGAGCAAGGCCGATTCGGCTGGGCGTACGACCTTGAAGGCAACAAATTCGAGCTGTGGGAGCCGCCTAGGGCATAGCTCCTCACCGTCCGGAATGCTTATGCCGCCCGCTTCAGCGCGACTGGCGCAAACATCTGCTCCATTTCGCGCCGCACTTTGTAGGCATCGGTGGTCTCATCCATCGCGACATCTGCCCAGGTCAAGCTCTGGCCCTGCGCAACCGGGCGCACGACTTTGACGTTGTGTGCAAGCCCGAGCGGCAATCCGCCCATCGCAGCGGACTTGGTAGCTGGCAGCAGTTTTCCCCACACCGTGTAGCCGCCCTCGCCGTCTAGCATTTCGCCGGCATTGAGATCTCGTTTGGCGGTGGCAACCACATCGGCATTCCACGCCGTTGCCACACCCGTGGGCTCGCCGCGTAACGCGACGGAGGCGACGGATACACCGACCTCCAGGCCGATCAAATGCCAGCGTTTGTACAGCGTGAAGTAGCGGCCGCTCGGATCGGTATGCGCGTTGTATTCCTCGAAGCAATTTTTGATGTATTCCGTCTCCGCCTCCACCGTCACCCACACGCCCATGCGGATGTCGTACGGGATTTTCCGGCCATCGGCTTCGAGCGATGAAATGACTTCGACCATGCCCTTTTGCTCGAGCACGCCGCCCTCGGATCGCGGTCGAGTGACGAACGGAATGTCCTCGACACTCGCGGGTGGATAGAGCAGTCCATTGCTTGGAACGCTGAGGCCCGTGGCGTTGCTAACTGCTGTGCTTTCAATCGATGGCTTTGAGCCATCAAGGAAGCTGTTGAACATCTTCGGATTCAGTCCGCCGCGCGCAGCCTGCTCCGGCGTGAGGCCGTAGTAGCCCCAGACCGTATCGGGCGTGCTCTGCGAAAAGTGCGGCAACCATTTGTGTCCGCGACCCGCTGCAACGACCGGAAAGCCGCAGGTGCGCGCCCAGTCAACAAGATCGCAAATCAGCGCCGGTTGATCACCAAATGCAAGTGAATAAATCACGTTCTTTTCAGCTGCGCGCCGCGCCAGCAACGGCCCGCAAAATGCGTCCGCCTCGACGGTCACGTTTACCACATGCTTGCCGTGATTGAACGCGGCGAGGCAGTGCTCGACGGCGGCGATTGGGTGGCCGGTGCATTCCACGATCACATCAATTGCCGGGTGCGACACCAGCGCGCGCCAGTCCTCGGAGATGAAGGTGCTGCCGAGTTTCATCGCTTCATCGAGCGAGCGCGCCTGTGTGCGCTCGATGCTCCAGCCGACGCGCGCGAGGTTGGTTCGTGCAGCATCCGGTGATAGATCAGCGATGCCCACAAGATGAACCCCCGGCGTGCGCGGTAATTGCGCGAGGTACATGGAGCCGAATTTTCCGGCTCCGATGAGACCGATGCGGATGGGTTTGTTAAGAGCGGCGCGTTGCTGGAGTTTTGAGTAAAGATTCATATTTCTTGCTCCGCCTGCCTTGAGGAGACGGGTGACGGTGGAAAGGCGAATTTGGGTTGATGTATAGCCACCAACCCCCTCACCCTAGCCCTCTCCCGCGAGGGGAGGGGGGACAGAACGGCGAGGAGTCACGCTAGGCCGCCATCTTGAACGGCTCCGCCGTCGTGACAAACGCGCTTTGCGGCACGCCATCTTTCCACGGCAAATCGACCGGATACTCCTTGAGCAGACAGTCGTCCGGCAAGCACTCAATCGCCGTGAAATCGCGATGCGCGATGTACTCGGCGCGCTGGTGACGACGGATGTGATTGGAGACTGCGCACAAACTCAGATACACCGCGACACGATTAAACGGCGACAGGTTCGACGTTGACGCATGCACCAGACATGAGTGAAACAGAATCATCGAGCCCGCAGGGCCCTTCGGCGACACGATACCGCCCTTGCTTCCCCCGGCACGGTTCACCAGCTGCGTGATGAGCGCGTTGTCGACAGTCCATAGCGGATAGCTCGTGGTCGTCAGGTCATGTCTGGCGTCGACCACACCCTTTTTATGACTGCCTGGAATGAACATCAGCGGGCCGTTGAACTCATTCACTTCATCGAGAAAAATTGCGATGTTCATCGCGCGCTCGGTTGGCATGAGATCGTCGTTTTTCCAGGTGCCGTAGTCCTGATGCCACTGCCAGACGTCGCCTTCAAACGCCATCTTGCCGTTGATTTTGAACTGGTGCATGTAGAGTTTTTCGCCAAGCAAATCCTCGACCGGTTCGATCATGCGTGGATGTCGCCCGAGACGTGCGAACGGCGCGCTGTACATGTGCGCGGCGAAGTTGGTGCGCACAGAGTTGGTCCCCCTTTCGCGCACGTTGTAATCCTCCTGCCGCGAGTAAAGCTCGGGCACCGCGTCGGTCAGCGTGCGTGTTTCATCCAGCGTAAACAAGCCCGGAAAAAACAGGTAACCGTCGCGCTCGAATTGTTCCTTTTGTTCAGGCGTCAATTTCATGGTGAACTCCTTCCTTTTTGTTGCAGTACTCATTGTCTTCGCTTCGGTGACGGCGGGCGTCGCGCGATTTCTAAATTGCCGTTAGCAAGCTCAGATTTATTCGATCTGTCATCCTGAGCGGCAGCGAAGGATCAGGTGGCATGCAATGATTTTCATGACTTGCAACGGTCTTCGTGTGCGAACTGATCCTTCGCCATGCTCAGGATGACATTACTCCGCGTTTCCGTCATCGCAACGCTTTCAACGCCGCCGCCCGAATGTGCGCTGCGTCCACGCCGAAATGATCGCGCAGCGCGGTGCGGGTGTCGCTACGACCAAAGCCGTCAGTGCCCAGCGTCACGTAGCGGCGGGTAATTGGCACGTAGGCACGAATGCTCTCGGCGACCAGACGCACGTAATCAGTGGCGGCGATGATTGGGCCGCGAGTGTGGGCGAGCAGCTTGGTAATGTACGCATCGTTGGCTTCATCGGCCTCGCAACGCATGCCGTCACGCGCGAGTTCGCTCCAGCTCGTTACGCTGATCACGGTGACGCAGACGCCTTCGCTCGCGAGCTGCTCTGCGGCCTTGATGACTTCGGTGAGGATCGCGCCGGAGCCCAGCAACGTGGCGTGTCGGTCGGACGTTGTCGCTGTCACTGTCACTGCCGCTGTCGAATGTTCGGCAAACACATACGCCCCTCGCATCACGCCAGCATGCTTCGCCTCGGGCAAATCCGGCTGTGCGTAGTTCTCGTTCATCAAGGTGACATAGTAGAAAACGTTCTTCTGTTCGGTCACCATTTCGCGCATGCCGTGGTCGATGATGACGGCCATTTCGGCGGCGAACGCCGGGTCGTAGGCTTTGCAGTTGGGCACGGTGGCGGCCCACAAGTGACTGGTGCCGTCCTGATGCTGCAACCCCTCGCCCGCGAGCGTGGTGCGGCCCGACGTCGCGCCGAGCAGGAAGCCGCGCGGCTGCTGATCCGCTGCGGCCCAGATCAAATCGGCGACGCGCTGAAAGCCGAACATCGAGTAGTAGATGTAGAACGGCAACATCGCGAGACCATGCACGCTGTAGCTCGTGGCGGCCGCTGTCCAGCTCGAAATCGCGCCCGCCTCGCTGATGCCTTCTTCCAGAATCTGCCCGTTCATCGCCTCGCGGTACGAGAGCACGCTGCCGATGTCTTCCGGCGCGTAACGCTGGCCAACGCTTGAGTAAATGCCGATTTGTTTGAACAGATTCGCCATGCCAAATGTACGCGCTTCGTCGGCCACAATCGGTACGATGCGCGGGCCGAGCGTTGCGTCCTTCAACAGGTTACCCAGCATGCGCACGAAGGCCATCGTGGTGCTCATCGCTTTGCCGTCCGGCGTCAGTGCAAACTGCGCGTAGGTGGCAATCTCCGGCACGGGCAGGACGTCTGCCGTGGTCTCGCGCTTTGGCAGGTAGCCGCCCAGCGCTTCGCGACGAGCGTGAAGATATTTCAGCTCCGCGCTATCTTCCGCAGGCTTGTAGAACTGGAGCGAAGTCGCAGCTTCGTCATTCAACGGCAGGTTGAAGCGATTGCGGTATTCGATGAGCGCATTAACGTCCAGCTTCTTCTGCGAGTGCGTGGTCATCTTGCCCTGCCCCGCACTGCCCATGCCGTATCCCTTTTTTGTGTGCGCCAGGATCACCGTCGGCTGGCCCGCGTGCGTTGCCGCCGAGGCATAGGCCGCATAAATCTTTACGAGGTCGTGGCCACCGCGTTTGAGGCGATCGATCTGCTCGTCGGTCATGCCTTGCGCGAGGCGCGCGAGCGCTTCGTTTTGTCCAAAGAAATGCTCTCGGTTGTAGCGTCCGTCGTTGGCCGCGAAGGTCTGCATTTGCCCGTCCACGGTGTCGGCAAATGCGGCGAGCAGGGCGTTGGTTTCATCCCGCGCGAAGAGGCCATCCCAATCCGAACCCCACACCACTTTGATCACGTTCCAGCCGGCGCCGCTGAAGAGCTTTTCCAGCTCGTCGATCACGCGGCCGTTACCGCGCACGGGGCCGTCGAGTCGCTGCAAATTGCAGTTCACCACCCACACCAGATTGTCCAGCCGTTCGCGCGCCGCGAGTGTGAGGGCGCTCATGCTCTCGGGCTCGTCCATCTCGCCGTCGCCGAATACGCCCCACACTTTTCGCGCTTCGCAATTGAGCAAATTGCGATGCGTGAGATAGCGCATGAAGCGCGCGTGATAGATCGAGCTGATCGGGCCGATACCCATAGAGCCGGTCGGAAATTGCCAGAAATCCGGCATCAAATACGGATGCGGATAGCTCGACAATCCGCGCGCCCCCGCCGCCACCGCGCCCAGTTCGCGGCGATAAAAATTCAAGTCGTCCGCCGTCAGTCGGCCTTCGAGAAACGCCCGCGCGTAAACACCCGGCGCGCTGTGCGGCTGAAAGAAAACGAGGTCTCCGCGATGTGGCTTTGTCTCGCTACGCGCGTGGAAAAAGTGATTGAAACCCACCTCAAACAAATCAGCCGCGCTGGCATAGCTGGCGATATGTCCGCCCAGCTCGCCATATGCCGCGTTTGCCCGCGCCACCATCGCCAGCGCGTTCCAGCGGATGATTGAGCCAAGCCGCTCCTCAATCGCCAGATCGCCCGGGAAGGTCGGCTGATCGTTCACGGCGATGGTGTTTTGATACGGCGTGCAGAGCTCCGGCTGCCAGCGCACGCCGTGATTTCGCGCAAACGCGACGAGCTCGTCGAGCAGGAACGCGGCACGCTCCGGGCCTTCGGCTCCACCCGCCGCTATCAGCGCCGCCAGTGAATCCAGCCATTCACGCGTTTCCTGCGGATCGGCGTCGATGGGCGGCGGTAAAAATTCGGCGGCGGCTTGAATGGCGAACATGCGTTTTGCGTTTGCACGCGCATAAATCATTAACTTGAATTTTCGCCCTTCACGGGCCGCATGGGATGCTGATTACGCCTAAACTGTGCCCTAACCGAGCGGTGATGAGGCACACCACGGCGCTGCCGCTACGGCACACCGGGCTTGGGGGGTGAAATTCCCTGTTTCTTTCAATACAGCTTTTTATGGAGAACTCCGCCGCATATGGGCTAAAGCTTCATAATCGCATTAATCAATAATCGTCGCTTTCGGCGTTTAGCCCAAATAAAACGGTCATTCCAGCCAAAAGCCGTAAAGAATTGTGTCCATGGTTCCTCTTTCCGTACTCGACCTTTCCCCCATTGTTGAAGGCAGCAATTCCGCAGCGGCGCTGCGCAACACGCTTGACCTCGCACAGCACGCCGAGGATTTGGGCTACAACCGCTACTGGGTCGCTGAGCACCACAACATGGACGGCGTGGCGAGTTCAGCCACCTCGGTCCTGATCGGATACATCGCAGCGGGCACGAAGACGATGCGCATCGGTTCCGGCGGCATCATGCTGCCGAACCATGCGCCGCTCGTCATCGCGGAACAATTTGGCACGCTGGCCACCATCTATCCCGGTCGCATCGACCTGGGCCTCGGTCGCGCGCCGGGCACCGACCAGATGACCATGCGCGCGCTGCGCCGAACGCTGGCAACGCAAACCGAAGACGATTTCATCGGCGACGTCATCGAACTCGCCGAATATTTCAAACCGCCGCCCGATCAGCGCCGCCCCGCGAATCCTGTAAGGGCCATCCCCGGCCTCGGTTGCGACGTGCCGATCTGGCTGCTCGGGTCCAGCCTGTACAGCGCGCAGGTCGCGGCGCACTTGGGCTATCCGTTCGCCTTCGCATCGCACTTTGCGCCCGCCATGCTCATGCAGGCGCTGGAGATTTATCGCGCGAGATTCAAGCCGAACGGGCTGCCCGGCGCACTCACACAACCGCACGCGATGGTCGCCGTAAACGTCGTCGTCGCCGACAGCGACGACGAAGCCGCGTACCTCTTCACCTCGCTGCAACAACGCTTCCTCGGCATGCAAACCGGCAAACGCGGCCCGCTGCCGAAGCCCATAACAGTCGCCGAAATGAACGCCCTCGGCTCGCCCGCCGAACGCTCCGGCATGCAACAAATGCTCACCGTCACCGCCGTCGGCTCACCCGCCACCGTTCAGGCCAAACTCAACGAAATTGTCCGTCAGACCCAAGCCGATGAACTCATCATTGCTGGCGCGGTGCACGATCATGCAGCGCGGAAGCGGAGTTATGAGTTGCTGATGGGGAATTCGCTGCAAACGGTTTAGCCGGCACGGCCCTAACCATGCTGTGGAAACGCAGATTAATGTCATCCTGGGCATGGCGAAGGATCAGTTTGCATGCGAGCGCGGTTGCAAGTCATTGAAATCATTGCACGCAACCTGATCCTTCGCGGTAGCTCAGGATGACAGATTGAATAAATCCGCTCTTGCCTAGCGCTTGCGTCGCGCCAGTACGCTGTGCGATAGTACGCAGATGAGCTCGATCAGCCAGACGCTTCACGAGTCGCTTCGACAACAGCGAACCGCTGTCCTTGACGCTGCGCGGCGCCACAAGGCGCACAACCTGCGCGTATTCGGGTCCGTCGCACGGGGCGCTGAAGGCTCGTCAAGTGACATCGACATTTTGGTAGACGCGATGCCCGGTGCCACGCTTTTTGATTTGGGTGCATTGCAGGTTGAGCTGGAGGAACTGCTCGGCACAAACGTGGACTTGGTAACACTTGGCGATGTACCGATGTCGTTTCGTAGCGCCGTGCTCGCGGAAGCGGTTGCGATATGAACGAGGACGTGCGGCTTGACACACACGTCTTAAGATAGCCGTCTTCACGTCGAACCGAAGTTATTCAGCAACTGCCCCTGTCGAACTCGCAATTTGCGACAAACATTCCCGTAAATCGATCACCACGCGAACGATTTACGGGAATGTTTAACTACGCCGCCTCAAGCTCCACGTGCACCCGCTGCCCAAGCGCAGCGGCAATGTTGACCAGTGCATCCAGCGAGAACCGCGAAATGCGCCGCGCAGCAGGTCGCTGATTCGCGGTTGCATCAAACCGCACTGCGCTGCGGCCTCAACCTGAGTCCAGCCGTTAGCGGCGATCAGTTCAGAAATCTTGTCCATCAACTCCGAGCGCACGCGGAGATTCGCCGCCTCTTCCCGCGTGTCGGCAATTGAATCCCATACGCTTTCGAATCGATCAGTCGGTGGCTTTTTCATATTGAACCTCTCATCAGTTCAGCAAATCGCGCCTTGGCGGTGCCGATGTCTCGTTTCGACGTCGCTTGAGTTTTCTTCTGGAATGCATGCAACACGTACACCGCATCCGCCAGTCGCGCTGTGTAAATCACGCGAAAAGCACCCGCGTCGTCCCACACCCGAATCTCCTCAACACCTTTGCCGATGGTGGGCATAGGTTTGAAGTCATTGGGCCGGTTTCCGTGCTGAACACGGTCAAGCTGACGACCCGGATCCTGTCGTGCATCGCTCGGAAATTCACGCAGACGCTTAAGCGAATCGCCGAGGAATTGGACGAGCTTTCTCTGCTAGATTACAGCGATTTAGATATATTCTGGCGAGTCATGTTTGATCGAGGCTTTCAACGCATCATGCAAGTAGCTTGCGATCTACCTTACTATGGAGTAAGTGGGCAGAAATCATGGCTAACCCCGGACAACACCAAATCAGCGCTTCTGAAGCCAGAAACAAGCTGAGTGCCCTGCTGGGCCGAGTGGAAGCGGGCGAAGAAGTCGTCATCATCAGTCGAAGCCTCCGGTTGCGCGTCTCATCCCGGCGATTGCAGCCCATGATCGTGTTGAAGCGAAGCGCGCTGCTGACGCTCTCCTCGCTGCCACGCGCGGTTGGCGGGCTGACGGTGAATGAGTTCAGCGCTGAAGGTCGTTGATCATGTGACGATGGCAACATTAGGCACTAAACTTTTGCGGACAATGATGAAGACATCTCCACGAATACAGCAAGCTGATCCCGCTGATACCGCGTCAGCCGAGGCACACGCGCAGTCGCAAGTGCTTGCCGCGCAGCGAATGAGCGAGTTCCTTGATAGCCTTCCGCGTGACCCCGCCGACCCTAGCGTACCGTCTCTGACACCGAAGGAAATCAAATCGCTGGTGCAAGAACTTCTCTCGTAGTTGCGTGGCCGCGCTCGAAACAATTCCAGCTCAATGAGCCACCACGACACGTTACCCACCGTCGCACACCCGACTCGTAAATTCTCATCAAGATCATGGGCCGCGACGACTGTCATATGGTTGACTACGAGCAGGCGACGGGGCTCCAGCCAGCATCCGCGCGGCTAACCCGCAGCACGCTCAGCGACACGGCCGCCAGTTCATAATTCGTCGAAGCCAACACTCCGCAAGTATTCAAACGTTGGATCGTAGTAAGCCGCGTTTCGCGTCGGATCCTCGTCATCGCCTTCTGGGATCACAATCACCATACCCTGCCGTGCTCTTGTGAGCAAAACGCGATAGGCGTTCTTCAAATACATTTGCCGTTCAATTTTGTGAATGTGCTGCCACTTCGAACCAACAAAGGAAAAGTGCTGCCAGCCGTCTTCTGAATATCGAAAGTCCGCGTCCCAAACGACACAGGCCCAATCAAGTTCGAGCCCTTGAACGTGAAATTCTGTCGCTACGTCTTCTAAATAAAACGACGACCGAACATCACCTTTGTCGTCGAGAAACCAGTGGATGGGATCCATGGGCGATCTTACGTCGATCGCGTGTGGCTTTAGTCGTTGAGCTTGCGACGAAACAATCATGCCGTAGCGCTCTGTCCCGCGCGCCTGTTGCTTTAGCCATTCCTTCGCACGCGTGAGATTTCGCGTGACGACAATGGGGTAACGCGCTTGCACCGTTGCCAGCGTTTCCCGTGCAACACCAAGATCGCGATCTAGAACTTGCTTTACAAGCGCAGAAACGTTTTCGGCTCGAAACGATCGCATTGAAATGCCCAGATGAAGACTGTCGTCGAACCGAACATTTTCACGTTGCTTTAACGCTCCAATGAACGCGCCGGCAGCGTATTCATCGTCATCTAGACGCGAGGAAATATGAAGGTCCCACTTAGGAAAAGATCGTTCCAGCGCTTGAATCCACTCTCCGATGCCCGCTTCTCCCGTATTGATTTCCTGTCCTCCGCCGACTAGGCAAATGACTACGGCCCAATCGTTGTGTCGGTCCAAGCAGGAGATCAAGAACTCGGGCTCGGATTGCGTAAAGTTTGGTCGCTGCTTCTTGCGCAACATGAACGACGCGGTTTGTTGCTGATCCCACGCCCGTTGCGCTTCGTCAAAAATTGCCACGTGCTCGACCGGTGGTGCGGCCAAGTCAATCAGGCAGTCATCGCGAAAGTGGTGAACGTTTTGGATAAACGCTTTGACTCGACTGGCGGCGACTCCCTTTTTCAGCTTGCGTCCCGCTTCACGCTCACGCCTCACTTGGTCGCGCGCGAGTGCCTCCTGAAGAATTGCCACCAGCGGTCCGTTGCCGGACAAGAATACGCTGTATAACTCGCTGTCCTTGTCGTTGTACTTCGTTGCTATATCGAGGCCGACCAACGTTTTACCTGCACCCGGCACACCAGTTACGAAACAAATCGCTTTACGCGACGCTCGTTGAGACTCCGCAATAATGTTGGTGATCGAGACAGAAGTAGTCGCTAAGTTTGTCGCGCTGGCATCGCTGCGAGAAATATCGGTTACACGATGGCCGCCATACAGCGCCATCGCCGCTTCGATGATCGTGGGCGTCGGGCAATACCTGCCTTGCTCCCACGCTGCCGCATTGATCGGAATTCCATCCGTAAACAGCAGTACATCGCGTAAGACACTCGCGAACTGATCGACAGTTGCCTTTATCGGCAAGAGCACGCCATCGTTTTGCGGGGTTGCACCAACAATTGGCAGCACATTCTTGGCCTTTGTTGCCAGCAATATCGGCGCTACCGCGCGGTCATGCGTGGTTTCGTGGAAATTTTTTAGATCAACCGCGTAATCTAGAACTTGGTCTATCGCGCTGGCTGTGAATTCCTTTTCCCCAACTTTGAACTCGACAACAAAGATGACGTGATCGATCAGCAAGACAACGTCGATTCGCTTGCCCAACCGAGGGACCGCGTACTCAAAGTAGACATTTCCTCGCCCGCGATATGAATGAAGCACGGAGTGCAATATTCGAATTTGCTCAATCCACGCGTCGCGTTGTGTGCCTTCCATGGAAAACTGATTGCTTCGAGCGATCGCCCCTAGGATTTCGTCGGCACTTTTTGCAAGGAAATCTTCAATCAGATCGGAGTAGTAAGCGCGATGGGGCACAAAAATGCGAATTAGTTGAATCCGTTGCGAGCATACGTCAAGGATGCAGGCGAAACTCTCGCGACCCGCATCAAGCCCGCGCGAAGCCTGAGCGTCTTTCATTGCCCAGCCTCTCAACGGACTGCGACGCTGTTGAGCAAGACCCGCAAAGGATGAGCGGTGCGTGGTTGTTCGCGGGCAGTCGCGTGCCAGTTGCGGCGCTGTTTGAGAACCTTGAGGCGAGTGCCACCATTGACGAGTTTGTGGACTGGTTTCCCGCCGTGACAAAAGCTCAGGCGCTCACCGTTTTGTGGCATGTGCGGATGGGCCTTTCCAAAAGCGCATCGCGCTCCTGACGCGCGTCCTCGTGAATCGTCAGAGCCCGCGCTGACCCGCATCAATCTCCCGCTAAGCTCACCACCGTATCGTCGTCGTGTCCCACAATTCAGATACAAACGCTGCATACCTTTCACCAACTTAAGCACCGAAGCTGACGAAGATTCGCCAATCCCGCCTGAGGAGTGCATGGCGGCACAGGTGCGGGCACTGATTGCTCGTAACGCTGCTGGGTAAATGGACAATGTTTTCAGCGAGTTACCGCCTTGCTGAACTAATCCTATGAATTTTGAGTGGGATACCGTTAAGGCCGCCACAAATCTGCGAAAGCACGGCGTCTCATTTGAGATTGCGGCACGAGCTTTTGAAGACGAACTGTCTGCAACTTTTCCCGATCCGGATCATTCTTCCGGTGAGACGCGACTTATCACTGGCGCGCTAGCGCAAGATGGCCGGTTGCTCGTTATTTCACATACTGAAAATCTGGCACCATACGAATTATTAGCGCCCGAGCCGCAACGAGTAGAGAAAGGAAACGCTATGAAGCCTAAAAAGACCAGCGATGATAAAGACGAATTGCGTCCTGAATACGAGTTTGACTTCTCGACGGCGGAACGAGGTCGCTATGCTGCGCGGCTGAAAACAGAGGGCTCCAATTTGGTGTTGGTTGAACCTGATCTCGCCAAGGCGTTCCCTGATTCGGCATCAATCAATGCGGCCCTGAGCTCGGTCGTTGAGTTCGCGCACGTGGCGGCAGGCCTTAAGCGGCGAACGAGTACGCGGACGACAAAGCGCCGCGCTGCGTAGCTGAACGACGTGCTCGCCGATCTGGTTTCGGACTTTGTGGTGCTGCTGGCGAACCATGCGAGCCAGAAGGACGCGGACGAGGATCATCCATACGGGCGTCAGCGCTATGAAACGGCGGCGTCGCTGGCGCTGGGCGTGATCCTGATGGCGCTGGGCGTGGGTACGTTGCGGTCGGTCTCTGCGAGACCAATTCATGCAGTTTAATGCGTTATAACTTATACATATTTACTCGTATTCGGGTAAAATGTGACGCATATGCCACGCACCGCACCCTCTCTATTGCCACGCCTCACCCGCTTGCTCGAAGCCTTGGGCAGCAACCTGAAGCTCGCCCGGCTTCGTCGCAAGTTTTCGGCTGAGACGGTGGCGCAGCGTGCCGGAATTTCGCGCAAGACGATGTACCGCGTTGAGCAGGGTGACCCGGCGGTAGCTTTGGGCATATACGCGCGGGTGATGCAGGCGCTGGGGCTGGAGCAGGATTTGTCGTTGCTGGCAGCGGATGATTCATTGGGGCGGAAGTTGCAGGATGCGGCGTTGCCTGCGCCACGTCGCGCGGCCAGGCAAAAGGTGGTTGAACCGATGGTCGATGTCGCGACCACCCTGACCCCAGCCCTCTCCCCCGTGCAGAAGTGGGGCCCAAACCTCTAGATGGCTGCGCTCAATAAGGTTCAGGTGTGCATTGACGGGGAGAGCCGAGCAACTTCTCCGATGCCGATGGGCACGTTGCATTGTCAGCGCGCCGGAGCGGGCGAAATCTTTTCGTTCGAGTACGACCGTTCGTGGTTGCGACGTGCGGAAGCGTTCGCCTTTGATCCCGATCTTGCGCTACTGTCTGGCCCGCAATATCCGCCGGCAGATCGTGCGTCGTTTGGGATATTTCTCGATTCGTCGCCCGACCGGTGGGGTCGTGTGCTGATGCAGCGTCGTGAGAACACACGCGCGCGGCGTGAAGCGCGGCGGCCTCGCGGACTGACTGAGTGGGACTTTCTGCTCGGCGTGCATGACGAAACTCGCCTGGGCGCGCTGCGCTTTCGTGATGCTGAAGAGGGGCCATTCATTGATAGCGACACGCGGCTCGCCGCGCCGCCGATTGCGTCACTGCGCGAGTTACAAGCGGCAAGCCTGCGTTTTGAAGAGCATGTAAACGAAGAGGAGCACCCGGACTACGAGCGCTGGCTGTCACAGTTGTTTGCACCTGGAACGTCCCTTGGCGGGGCGCGGCCCAAAGCGTCGGTGCGTGATGAGCGCGGCGTGTTGTGCATGGCGAAATTTCCGAGTCGACAGGACACCCTCGATGTCGGCGCATGGGAGTTGGTGGCGCATCGTTTGGCCGCGGACGTGGGCATCACCGTGCCAGCTGCATGGCCGCTGCGACTACCCGACAGCCCTTACACCACGTTTGTAGTCGAGCGATTTGACCGAACGGCAGCGGGTGGTCGTCGTGCATTCGTGTCAGCGATGACGCTCACGCAGCGGAAAGATGGCGAGGGCGGCGCGAGCTATCTCGAACTGGTGGATTTGTTGCAGACTCGCGGCGCAGACACGCGCGCCGATTGCGAGCAATTGTTTCGCAGAGTCATCTTTAACGTGCTGATCCACAACACGGACGATCATCTGCGCAATCACGGATTTTTCATTGGCGCGAACGGCATTCGGTTGTCACCTGCGTATGACATGAATCCATCCATCGAGCAACGCGAGTTGTCGCTGGCGATCAATGAGGTGGAGACGGCTTGCGACGTAGCTATTGCGATGGATGCGGCCAGAGACTATGGCTTGACTAAAACAGACGGAGCCCGCGTATTGAAAGCCGTACGAAGCGCGGTCGGTGAGTGGCGCAACGCAGCGAACAGTCTGCGCATTCCAGCTTCGGAACAAACACTAATGGCGACGGCGTTCGAATCTTGAATGCTGACTACATTCAATGCATGACGTCAGGCATTGAGGGCTAGAGCTCGCTGCTTTGCGCAATCCTGTCGTGTCATGGCAACTACGCCGCTTCGTAAGCGATGTGTCCCGCAGTGACCGTTGCCCGCACGACACCCGGCAACTCGTAGCCGAGGAAGGGTGAGTTTTTGCCTGCGCTCTTGAGTGATGCTTTGGTGATCAGGCGATAGGCACCAGGATCAAACACGCACAAGTCTGCGACCGCATCGACTGCGACGCTCCCTGCGTTCAGGCCTGCTGCGTTCGCCGCCAGATGCGTGATTCGCCCAAGCACATCAGGTATCGCCAAACGCGCCGATTCAGCAAA
>JAYUWL010000308.1:0-25129 GCA_043753585.1 Burkholderiales bacterium | reverse complement strand
CTTCGTTGCCACCATCAGCGTCAACGTTGATCGGCATGCGTGATGCCAGCATCATCATCGTTGATGCGCCCATCCATGCAACGACTCGCGCTGCAGCGGTGGGCTCGGGGACATGTCGACAGATGCGCCCAATCGCGCGGCACCGAGTAGTGTGATCAACCGATCTCGCAGGCACAGCCGAATGTCGTTAAGGTGATCTTTCAAGCCGAGAGCGGCAAAGAAATCTCCCTCAATATCAAGGTCACCCCGGAAGTAGGCCTCTGCCAGACGCAAGCGGTCACGGCCGAAAATCATGGATCGAACCACACCCGGATTGCGACAGACCAGCGTGAAGCGCGGCTCAGTCCGCGCTGCCGGTGCATTGCCTAGCTGCAGCGTGATGCCGCTCCACAATCGGAGGCACAGCGCACCATTAAAGCTTTGAAACAAACGCTTCAACAACGCGGCGGTTTGTTCGGCACGCCGGTGCGCAAGCTCCGACAATGCGGGCAAGGGAACTGCGTTGGCAGCTATGTCGTCACGCCGCGTGGCGATGTTCGGGGTGTGCACAGAATCGCTCATGCAGCCGCCGCTGCCGCAACCTTTACGTCAGCCTCCTGTTTCGCGGGCGCCTGCGTAGTTTTGATGCCCGCGAGCTTGGTGCGTTTCAACATCAGCGCGTTGATGGCAACGATCAGCGTGCTGCCGGACATCGAGAGTGCCGCGACCTCGGGACTCAATACAAACGGGTAAAGTACGCCGGCGGCCAGCGGGAACGCTATGGTGTTGTAGCCCACGGCCCACCACAGGTTCTGGTGCATCTTTCGTAACGTGGCGCGCGACAATTCAATCGCGCCAACGATGTCATACGGATCGCTTTTCATCAGCACCACGTCAGCACTTTCCATTGCCACATCGGTTCCGGCACCAATCGCAAATCCGACGTTGGCTTGGGTCAGTGCGGGTGCGTCGTTGACACCATCGCCAACCATGCCCACCCTCTTGCCGGTGGCCTGGAGCTCCTTGATTTTGTCGGCCTTCTGTGCCGGCAACACATCGGCCAGCACGGTGTCGATACCGAGATCGGCTGCAATACGCTTGGCGGTGGCCGCGTTGTCGCCGGTGAGCATCACCACTTCGATGCCGCGTTCACGCAGCTTGGCCACCGCTGCCTTGGACGTCGGCCGAATGGCGTCAGCGATGGCAATCAGGCCAAGCACACTACCCGCTTGAGCAACGTGAACTACCGTGCGCCCGTCGCCCTGCAGGCGCGTAGCCTGCGCCTCCAGTTTGCCAAGCGCGAGTTTCTGCGTGTCCATCAAACGTCGGTTACCGAGAAACACGGTGCCCCCGGCGGTCTCGGCGCGTGCGCCCATACCGTCAAGGCTTTCAAAGCCGGTCGGGGCGACGATCGTGAGCTTTGCAGCACGGCGCAGCACGGCCTGGGCCAGCGGATGATCGGAGCCCTGCTCCACGGCTGCGGCCGCAGTCAGCAGCGTGTCTTCCGTGACGCCGTCGGCCACTACGATCTCCACCACTTCGGGTTGGCCGACGGTTAATGTTCCCGTCTTGTCAAACACGATGACATTGAGCTTGGTGGCATCTTCAAGCGCCGACGCATTTTTGAACAGAATACCGTTCATAGCTCCGAGGCCGGTGCTCACCATTACCGCCATCGGGGTGGCAAGCCCCAACGCGTCCGGGCAGGCGATCACGAACACGGTGATGGTCATAGTCACCGCGAACAGCAGCGGCTCTCCGATCCACCAGAACCACACTGCGAACGTCACAAGACCAATGACGATGGCTACGATCACCAGCCATTGCGCCGCTTTGTCCGCGAGCAGCTGCGCCGGTGCCTTCGAGTTCTGTGCCTCCTGCACCAGCTTTACGATCTGCGCCAGCGCCGAATCAGCACCCACTTTTGTCGCCTTGTAGCGGAAGCTACCGCTCTTGTTGATCGTCGCACCGATCACCGTGGACCCCGGTTTTTTCTGCACCGGCATCGACTCGCCGGTCAGCATTGATTCGTCGACCAGTGATTCGCCGCTTTCCACCGTGCCGTCGACCGGGATCTTGTTGCCGGGCCGGATCACCACGATCTCGTTTGCCAACACCTCAGCCGTGGGCACCTCAATCTCCACGCCGTTGCGCATCACCGAGGCTTTGGTGGGCGTCAGATTCATCAGCGCCTTGATGGCTGAGGACGCACCCGCACGGGCGCGCATTTCAAGCCAGTGCCCGAGCAGAATGAACACCAACAGGACAGCCACCGCCTCAAAGAACTGCCCGCCACCTTCAAAGAAAAACGTGCTGCCGAGGCTAAACAGGTAACCGGTGCCAACGCTAAGCACAATCAGCGCCGCCATGCCTAGCGTGCCCTTCATCAGCCCGCGCCACGCGGACACAAAGAAGGGCCAACTTGGGTAGAGGATAGCCAGACTCGCCAGACCAAACAACCACACATTCAGCTCAATTCCAAAAGGGGGTTCTGGCGGCGTAAACAGCCCCATCGGCGAATAGAAAAATATCGGCACTGTGAAGAACAAACATATCAAGAAACGGTTGCGCATATCGCTGACCATCGCCTGCATGTCGGTGCCACTATGGCCCATCTCATGCGCCATGTCGGAGGACATCGCCGACGGTGCGCCGGTGACGCTGGGGGTTTTATGCCCCTCATGTCCAGCGTGGCCTGCGTGATCGGCCGCTGCGGTTGGCGCGGTGGATGAATCGGTCGCCTGAGCGGCCGTAGCGGGCGCGGTTGGTGGCGGCGCGGCGGGAGCTGCTACGACGGGCTCTGTCGGTGATGCGGATGGCGTCGGCTCGACGGTGGGGGCAGAACCAGCGGGGGCCGCAGCTTTCGGCGGTGGGGCGGTCGGCTCAGCAGCAGGTGAAGTCGGAGCGGTCGGCGCTACTGACGGGGCGCTTGCAGCGCCCGGTGTAACAGGGGTGTCTGCGGCAGCGTTCGGTGCCGGGGCGCCCTTCGTGGAATCCTCAGGATGAGCGTCCGGTATCGGCTCGGCAGCGGCCTTCGCATCGGCTGGTGGAGCTGCAACCGCTTGTGGCGTTGGTGCTTCTGCGTGGTCGTGCTTGGTGTTCGATTCGGTCAGCGGTTCGGCAACTGATTCCTTTTCTGATTCATAGGCGTGTTGGCGAACGGCGGATTTGATGTCGGCGACCTGCAGCCGGGTTTCGTCGTAACGCACCGTGGCGCTGCCCGCCGCAAAGTTGACGGTAACGCTTTCAACGCCCGGCACCTCTCCGATGCGCTTCTCTACGCCCGCCACGCTCAGCACTGACAGCATGTCATGCACATGAATCACACTTGTTTTCATCACGTTTCCCTTACGAACCACGAGTGATTCAAAAAGTTATAAAAGGTGCGCAGAGCCCTCGCGTACACAGCGAACTATTTTTTAGGCGGCATTTTGTGTTTGACTTCGCAAACGCTGTCGCCAAAGCCATCTTCAAACACCATTTCGCATGCTGCGGAGACAGAGCACGCCCCGGCTCGCCATACCCAACCCACAGGGAGGAATCGCTCGCCTTGATCGGACACTGCCATGATGGATTTAGACGACACTTTTAACGCCGATTCAATCTGGACAACGTCATCGCCAAGCGTCGCAAACTCGGCTGTAGTTTCATCATGCATGTGTGGCATAAAAACGCCGAGGCGAAAGTTGGGTCATCCACTGTTTGTCACGCCTGCACCCGAAAATTAATCATCATTCCGCCGTCCTCGTGTTCAAGGTTGTGGCAATGAAACAGATAAATCTGGCTGCCGGGGAAATCGTGCGTAAAGTCAATCGCAATGCGCACTGTTTCGCCAGGCCAGACCAGCACTGTGTCCTTCCAGCCGAGGTCGCTCACGGTGCGACCCTTCCCGAAACCAGCCGTGCCCGCCACCTGTGGTGGGCTGTTCAGCCGTTGCAGCACCTGAAACGAAAAGCCATGCAGGTGCATTGGGTGCGGCATGCCAACCGCCGGGTTGCTAATGCTCCAGATTTCGGTTGCGCCGCGTTTCACCTCGAACGCGATCTCGTCCATGCGAAAGCTGCGTCCATTGATGAGGAAGCGCATGTGCCCCATCGACAGTTCGATCTTGCGTTCGGTCGCGCCATCGCTACTGATCGCTTTGACTTGAGACAGCGTTGTGGGCATAGTCGGGGTCACGCGATCTCCCGCAGTGACCGAAAGCTTCAGAAGATTGAAGGCCATGCCCATCGGCAGCCGCGTTGATCCCATGTCGCCC
This sequence comes from Burkholderiales bacterium, assembly GCA_043753585.1. GTDB lineage: Bacteria > Pseudomonadota > Gammaproteobacteria > Burkholderiales > Casimicrobiaceae > Casimicrobium. The sequence continues at coordinate 20,892 of JAYUWL010000308.1, read as the reverse complement.
ATCATTGATCCCATGCCCTTGCCTGACATGCCTGACATGCCTGACATGCCGGTCATGCTGCCCGACATGCCGCCGCCCATGCCCTCGTTTTCCATGGCATCGAACGCGAGGCTTTTGAGGAATATGTCGGTCCCCATCTGCGCTTGCCCCGCATCGAACAACACATCAAGGCGCTCGCCCGGAGCAAGGAACGCCTCGGTGACCGTTTCCGGTCGCTCAATCAGGCCGCCGTCAGTGCCGATAACGCTGAAATTCAGCAACGTTGTTCCACTGGCGAAGGCAAGTCGATAGATGCGCGAGTTCGACCCGTTGAGCAGCCGCAAACGATAGGTGCGCGGCGTAACGGTCTGAACCGCATTCGGCGTCAGATTGGCAAGCACGATGTCGCCCAGCCAGCCCATCATCGATTCATGGGCGTTCGGCTGATAGAGTAGTTTTCCCTGCGCGTCGAATCGCTTGTCCTGAATCACTAACGGCAGGTCAGTGACACCGAGTTGCAGATCAAGTGCTTTGCTGAGCTTCCTCTGGTCATCGTCCTCCACCAGAAAGAAGCTGGCCAGACCGTTGTAGGCTTGTTTTGCCGTCAACTCGTGGGCATGAGTGTGATACCAGTAGGTGCCACCACGATTGCGCACCGTGAAGTCATACGCGTAGCGACCACCGGGGGCGACGGTGTCCCTCGGATGACCGTCCATCGTCGCAGGCGTGTGCAGGCCGTGCCAATGAATGATGGTCGGCTCGGTCAGCGCGTTGTCCAGCGTGGCTGTAAAACGCGCACCACTTTCGATGCGAAAGATCGGATTCTGATACGCCTTTCCAGCGTGCTCTGTCTGGTACAACAGAAACGGCGATTCGCGACCGGGTAACAGTGCGAAGCTCGCTGCGGTCGCACGAATTTTCAGCGGTCCAGTAACGTCCAGCACACCGAACGGCCCGCTCGCAACCGGGATGAACAGCTTCTGCTTAAAGTTCTCAACCGCGACGGGATCCAGGGGATACGGACGGAAAGGCTCGGAAGCCACGCCATGAGCGCCGCGCCAACCGTAGTAGATCCATGCGGCTCCACCTGCACCGACCACAGCCGCCGCACCGGCATATTGAAACCACTGTCTTCTGGTCAGCATGTTGCGCTCCCAAGACGCGTAGAAGCGCGACCCAAAAATCGCATTTCGCAACTGCGGCAATAGCCGGAAGCACCATCGGTATTGATGTCCATCATTTGCCTTTTCGACCTAGCATCCACGCCACAACGGCGACAACCACAATGACGAGCAAAATTGGCACCCACATCCCGCCGTATCCGCCCATCCACCCCTCATTCCACATGCCGCCATTCATCATGTTGCCGTTCTGTGCGACAGAAACGGTACTGATCAACAGCAACCCCATACCGACAAGTGCAAGAAACATCTTCATAAGTTTTCTCCAGAGAAAGGTTTAAATTGATCGACGTTGGCATCGCGCCGACGTCGGTTTTGGGGACAGCCAAGCCATTGCCAGATCGCGAACGACAGCCACTGCCAGCGCGAACGATTGATCGAGTGTCATTCGTGACTCCTGACCATCGTGGTGATCTTGAAATGCATGGGTTTCGGCTAAAGCAACGAAATTGATCACGGGCAGTTCAATCCACCGTGCCACCAGCACGCTGCCGAATTGGCCGTGTGTAAAGAGCGCGGTGTTGCCGGTCAACGCGCGAAGGCGAACGATGAACCGATCCGCCCGCTCGCAAACCTGGGTCGGCATTTCACCGTTCGGACAGCCGTCGCGGAAGAGATTCCAGTCGGATCGTTGTTTGCGAATGTCAACGGTGCGCCGTCCCTCGTAGTCGCCGTAGTCCCACTCCGCGAGATCCGGTTCAATTTCGACTGCGGGCTTTAATCCGCTCAACGCATAGGTCTGCTGCGCGCGTTGTCGTGGGCTGGTGAGTACGCGGGCGAAGGCAACTGACCGCAGCCGCTCTCCGAGGCTGCGCGCCTGCCCTTCACCGTGGGCGGTCAAAACAATTTCGGTACTGCTGGTGTGTTGCCCGGACAGCGACCACTCGGTTTCGGCGGGTCGGATGAGATGAACATGAAGTGACATAAAGAATATCCAGCAGATTTGTTCTGATGACGAGTACCGTTAAGCCTATGTGACCGCGTCGACCGCACCCCATGTCCAGTCTCGGATTCGGGCATGTCTTCCACGTTTTCATCGATATAGGCTTTGTGCGTCACCAGCTTCTCTCGCACTGCTGTTGAAGCTCCGTGCCTCGATGACCTGTCTGTGGCATGCGATCAATCGCAGCGCCGGTTCGAAGCCGTCAACGAAATAATGCGTCCAGCCGTAACCACGCAGCGATTGATCGAGTTCCTCACGGTTGATGCGGGCGTGGATCGTTGCGCTGGCAATTTTGTAGCCAATGAGATGGAGGATCGGCAGCACCACGCCGTCGGTGGCAGTGTCGAGGAATTTAATGGAATAGGGGGCCGTGGCCAGCGACCCGGTTTCCGCCTCGCCATCGCCAATTACGCACGCGACAATGAGCTAGCAAATGTCGAACACCGCACCGTAAGCGTTACCCCGCGAATAGCCGAACGCTCCGCTTTCGTGAATGGAGCTGGTGCACTCGGGCGAGGCATGGCTCGGTATGCCACCAGGAAATGAGAATTGCTTAAACAGCGCCTTGAGCCCCGGTTCGTCCCGACTGATCTGCGGATAGATCTCGCTGTAGGTGCCTTCGAGATAGGTGTTGGCCGTGTTGGCCGCTACCGCCTGGCCAGCATGACCGGGGACAGAAACAGAGTGCATGTCAAGATCACATTTTTTGACGACGCGATGCGTGTGCGTAGACAATATTCTTTCTCGGTATGATGCCCCAATGCCCAAACAGCATGCGCTTCGCGTATTCCAGTTTGAGTGGTTTGCGCAACAGCGGGTTGCTGCGCAAATACATTTGATCGACTGACCGACAGATGGTTGCAAGCGAACCGGTCGGCGTCGATGCTGAGGAGCCGTTCTGGCGCACGCGTTTTTATATTTTTCGTTCCAAATTTCTGAATTGAGTGAAGAAATCATTTGGTTGCCCGACCCATGCGACTAACGGTCGCACCAGTCGTCGCGATGTTGTAGCTCCAGCATTTACTTCGGGCGCGGTCGTGCAAGTTTGGGCTGCACGGCTTGCAGGCGACCCGCTCGAAGTTCCGCTACCGCCTTGGCAACGGCACGTCCAACATTGCGAGCTTCCTCTTGCATTGACGCATCCGCATCGAGCGCATCGTGGCTCGTCGCGTAGGGTTCGAAGTAGCCAATGTATCGATCAAGGCGTGCCTGCGCCCCGGCGTCGATGAAACCCATCCAGTCGAGCCAGTCGGATAGTCCTCGGCGAGAGCCTTCGATTCCCGCCACATCGCCGTGCACAATCAGGCCGTAGGCACGTCCTGCCAGATGTTGCGGGTACGACCACCCCGCCATCTCAAGCGCCTTGGCCTTGTCCGCGTCTTTGCCCGAGGTCGAGGTCGGATCCGCGTTGCCACCGTCTGCGCAAACCAGACGGTCAATCATCAGCTTTAACGGACTCGGGCTCTGATACCAATAAACCGGGGTGACGATGATGACAGCGTGAGCCGCTGTCCAGCGCACATATATTTCCGACATCCAGTCGTTAGTCTGGTTCATACCGTGGTTGGGATAGCAACTGCACGGCCAGTGACACAACGGCATGGCTGTTGAGACGCAACCCTTGCATGGGTGAATGTTGCGCCCATATTCCGATGTAAGCAAACTCAGGTCCAGTACGTCAACTTCGATGTCCGCCTGCTCCAGAATCTCCTTGGCGAAGCCGAGCAGTCGGAAACTTTTCGACATTTCCCCAGGGCAGCTACCGTCGTTTCTCGCCGAGCCGCAGATCAGCAGCACACGGGAGCGACTGGCCTTGTCAGACTGATGCTTTTGCGCTTTGTCGATGCTCTTTTTGGTCGCAAGCCACTCGGTTGAAATGTCGTAATCTGGATCAACGTATCCGGCGCCCGCTTTCCGGGTGAATGGCGCCTTGCGACCCTCTGTATACGCCTGCCACGCAATGTCGTCCAGTCGCGCGATGGCTTCGAGTTCTACACGGAACGCCGGGTCGACGAACGACGCTCGAAACCGTTCGCTAAATTCGGCACGGGCGAGCGCAGCGGGCGCCTGTCCGAGGCGGATTTTTATGACCGGGGTTTTCATGATGCGAAACGGATGAAGACGGTCGTGGGTGTTTCGTAAATTTTCAGGGTCATCACATTGGCTCCTATTGGCGCGTCAGGGCACGCATATTGAGCCCGATTTTTGCTACCCGAAACAGTGTCGTCTGTTCGCTACCGTACTCATTTTTAAAAAAACGGAAAATTGTTTGTCTTTGTCGGCCGTCTCGCAGATTGCAATGGTGACGCCGCACCTGTCGCGAAAGCTATCCGGTCGAGCGTTTTGATCGCACATTCCCTTAAAAGCGCGAAAGCGCGATGATGCATCTGCTTTTGTAATACGATGCGCTTATGGCTTCAAAGCAAAAAATTAAAGCAAAGGCAGGGCAAGCACCGACACCTGCCGCGACGTCAGCGACAGACGCAATCGGCACCGCCGGTTTTCCGGTGGTCGGCATCGGCGCGTCGGCCGGGGGGCTGGATGCCCTCGAGACCTTTTTTTCCAGCATGCCGACCGACGTCGATCCGGACATGGCCTTTGTGCTGGTGCAGCACCTGGCGCCAGACCACAACAGCATCCTGACCGAAATCATCCAGCGCCACACCCGCATGCAAGTGTTCGAGGTCGAGGACGGCATGGCGGTGCAACTCAATTGCGCCTACGTCATCCCGCCAAACCGCGACATGGCGTTGCTGAACGGCACGCTGCAATTGTTCGAACCTGCAGCGCCACGGGGTCAGCGCCTGCCGATCGATTTTTTCTTTCGCTCCCTGGCCAGCGACCAGCACGAGCGGGCCATCTGCGTGGTGCTCTCGGGCACCGGCAGCGACGGCACGCTGGGTTTGCGCGCGATAAAGGACGAAGGCGGCATGGCGATGGCCCAGAGCCCGGGCACCACCGAGTTCGACGGCATGCCGGTTAGCGCCATTGCCACCGGACTGGTCGACTACGAACTTGCGCCGGGCGAGATGCCGGCCCAGTTGATCGCCTACGCCATGCATGCCTTCGGCCCGCTCGCCCGGCGAGCGTTGCTGCCGGCACCCAGACACGAGAGCGCGCTGAAGAAAATTTACACCCTGCTGCGGGCCAAGGTCGGCCACGACTTTTCCCAGTACAAGCCCAACACGATCCAGCGTCGCATCGAGCGGCGCATGGCGGTCCACCAGATCGCAGCAATCGACGATTACGTCAAATACCTGCAACAGACGCCGGCCGAGCTGGAGGCGCTGTTCCGCGACTTGTTGATCGGTGTCACCAACTTCTTCCGTGATCCAGCAGCCTTCCTGGCGCTGGAGCAGCAGGCCATCGCCGGGATTTTTACCGGCAAGCTGGTGGGCGAAACGGTTCGCGTCTGGTGCGCCGGATGCTCCACCGGCGAAGAGGCGTATTCCATCGCCATCCTGTTGCAGGAGCGCATGGAAGAGCTAAAGCTTACCTGCCACGTGCAGGTCTTCGCCACCGACATCGACAGCCGCGCGATTACCACTGCTCGCGCCGGCCTCTATCCGGCCAGCATTGCTTCCGCGATCTCGCCCGGGCGGCTCGCCCGATTTTTTACCCTAGAAGCCGATGGCAGCGCCTTTCGCATCCGCAAAGGCATCCGCGACATGATGGTGTTTTCGGCGCAGGACCTGGTCCAGCATCCGCCATTTTCCAGGCTCGACCTGATCAGCTGTCGCAACGTTTTGATTTACATGGGCGCGGAGTTGCAAAAGAAGCTGATTCCGCTGTTTCACTACACCCTGAACCCGGGTGGTGTGCTTTTTCTCGGCACCTCGGAGAGCGTGGGCGAGTTCTCCAATCTGTTCACCGTGCTGGACCTGAAAGCCAAGCTGTACCAGCGCAAGCCGGGCTTCGATGGCTCGCCCCGCCTGGCCCATGGCCGGTTTCTACCGCCCCCCCCGGCGGCCGATGGGGCACCCGTGCAAGCGGTCGGCAAGTCGGCCCGTCTCGCGAAGCCGTCGTTGCGCGAGCTGACCGAGCAGGCACTATTGAAGCAGGTCGACGTGGCGGGCGTCCTCGTCACCGGCCAGGGCGACATCCTCTACCTGCACGGGCGTACCGGCATGTACCTGGAGCCGGCGCCGGGCGAAGCCAGAATCAACAACATCCTGAAAATGGCGCGCGAAGGATTGCGCCGCGAGTTAGCCACTGCACTGCATAACGCAGCGGGTACCGGCGACATCGTGCATTCGCGAGGACTGCGCGTTAAAACCAACGGCCACTTCAGCACCGTCAATCTAGTGGTGCGTCCGGTGACTGGGGGCGCTAACGAAACGCTTGAAACTCCGCTGTACCTGGTGGTCCTGGAGGAAGCTTCGATTCAGAACCCGCCGGCTACGGCAGCGTCGAAGCACAAGCCGGACGACACGACCGGGCGTGGCGAGGCATTGAACGATGAGGCTTTCGACGAGGTCAGCGCGAGCGCGACGATCGCCGCGCTCAGCGACGAACTGCGGGCCAACGAGGAATACCTTCAGGCGGCCAACGAGGAACTGGAAACCTCCAACGAAGAACTCAAATCGTCGAATGAAGAAATGCAGTCGGTCAACGAAGAGCTGCAGTCCACCAACGAGGAACTGGAGACCTCCAAGGAGGAAATGCAATCGATCAACGAGGAGCTGTCCACCGTTAATGCCGAACTGCAGGTGAAGGTGGTTGATCTGTCGCGCGCCAGCAATGACATGAACAACCTGATGTCCAGCACTGGAGTAGGCACGGTTTTTGTTGACCACCAGCTGCGCATCCTGCGTTTCACGCCCGCCGCTACCCAAATCATCAACCTGATTCCGAGCGATTTGGGCCGTCCGGTGGCCCATACCGTCTCCAATCTGGTGGGTTACAACGATCTGGTGGCGGACGCGAAAGCGGTGCTGGACACTCTGGTTGTCAAAGAAGTGGAGGTGCAAACGACCGAGGGAGCCTGGTACAAGATGCGCATCCAGCCTTACCGTACGCTCGACAACGTGATCGAGGGTGCGGTCATTACCTTTGTCGACATCACCGAGATTGTGCGAACGCGGGACGCCCTGCACAAAGCCAATGAGTTGCTTCGCCTGGCCGTGGTGGTGCGCGACGCGTTTGACGCCATCACGGTGCAGGATCCGGACGGTCGCATCCTGGCCTGGAACCCCGGTGCGATCAGGATGTATGGCTGGAGCGAAGAAGAGGCACTGTTGATGAATGTGCGAGCCCGAATCCCGCAGGAACTGCGCGAGAAAGAGTTGGTCAAGGTTCACCAGCTCAGCCAGGAAGAAGTTTTGGAGCCTTACCGCACGCGCAGGATCGCCAAAAATGGTGCGGTGATCGAGGTTTCGATAACATCCACAGCTCTGGTCAATGAGACCGGGCAGATGTATGCGATCGCGACCACAGAAAGGGCACGCCTAATCAGGCCCGGTCAAGCAACCGACGCGCAAAAGGGGCCGCATGAGTAAGCGTCCAGTCGACGGTGTCCCTAGTGCAGGAACCATTTCATCAGGCACCGGAAGGGCAGCCGCAGCGCTGCGGCGAAAGGCTGAAAAGCTCGCTCTGAAAGCAGAGGCAACCGCGGCACTTTCGCGCGAAAACGAAACGGCGCTGTCGCCCGAAAAAACACAGCTGATGCTGCATGAACTGCACGTTCACCAAATCGAGCTGGAGATGCAGAACGATGAGCTGCGCCGGACCCAGGTGGAGCTGGAGGCGGCGCGAATGCGCTATTTCGATCTCTACGATCTGGCGCCGGTGGGCTATTGCAGCGTCAGCGCGCAGGGGCTGATCCTGCAGGCCAACCTGGCTGCCGCGAGCCTGCTCGGTCTGTCGCGGGCAGAACTGGCAAAACTGCCGATCAGCGGGGTCATTTTCAAAGCCGATCAGGACATTTATTACCTTTGCCGTAAACAGGTCATCGCGACCGGTGCCTCGCAAGCCTGCGAGCTGCGCCTGGTAAACCGCGACGGCACGCCGTGCTGGGTGCAACTGGCAGTTAGCGCTGCGCCCGACGCCAACCACGAGCCCGGGATGCGCATCGTGATGACCGACATCAGCGACCGCAAGCTGATGCAGGCGGCGATGGAAGAACGCGAGGCCCGTTACAGCGCGATGGTAGAGTGGTCCCCCGAAGCGATCGCTGTTCAACGCGCCGGGAACATCATTTACGCGAATGCCGCGGCACTCAACCTGTTCGGCACCGCCCGCGCGCATGCCCTGATTGGCAAACCGGCGCTAGAACGGGTTCATCCGGATTTCCATCCCATCGTTGAAGCGCGCGTGAAACTCATGCTGCACGACAAGGTCGCGACTCCGATGGCCGAGATGGTGTTGCTCAAACTCGATGGCACGCCGATCAACGTGGAAGTCCAGAGCATACGGACTGTCTTTGATGGCGCACCGGCCATCCAGATTGCGATGCACGACGTCACAGAACGGGTTCGTCTGGGCAAGTTGCTGCATGCGAGGAATAGCGAACTGGAGAGTGCCAGGTCCGTGGCGGAGACAGCCAACCGCGCCAAGTCGGACTTCCTGTCCAACATGAGCCATGAACTGCGCACGCCGCTGGGCACCATTCTGGGATACGCCCAACTGATAGCGGCAGCTACGCCCCCACCCTCACCGTCCCAGAAAGGCAATATCGACCAAATTGTTCATGCCGGGTGGCACCTGCTGGAACTGGTCAACGAACTGCTCGACCTTGCGACCATCGAGTCTGGCAAGCTGTCGCTATCGCTCGCGCCGTTTTCACTGGCCAGTGTCCTGCTCGAGTGCCAAGCCATGATAGAGCCCCTTGCCAATCAGCGTGCCGTTGGCTTGAGCTTTTCGCGCCTTGATGCGCCCTGCTTTGTCCAAGCAGACCGCCTTCGGGTAAAGCAGGTGCTCATCAATCTGCTTTCCAACGCAATTAAATACAACAGGACGGGTGGGACGGTCGTTCTGACATGCAGCGTGAGCACGCCGGAGCACATTCGCATCTGCGTAGCGGATACCGGTCAGGGATTGGCTCCGGAGGGGGTGGCGCAACTTTTCCAGCCGTTTAATCGTCTCGGGCAAGAGGGCAGCGCGGAAAAAGGCACGGGCATTGGTCTGGTCATGTGCAAACGGTTAATCGAACTGATGGGGGGCGCGATCGGCGTGCAAAGCACCCTCGGTGAAGGCACTACCTTCTGGATCGAACTGAACCTGGCGACGGAACCCCCCGCGGGCAATGCGGTGCTTCAATGAAGCGGTTCCCGATTGTTTGCGTCGGCGGCTCAGCGGGAGGTCTCGACGCGTATATCCGGCTGCTGCAACACCTGCCGGCTGACATGGGAGTGGCCATCGTCATCGTCAATCACATCACCATCATGCCGACGCAACTGCACGAAGTTTTGCCTCGCTACACACCGATGCCGGTTGAGCTCATCACGGAGCGCCTGCAAATCGAGCCTGACCGTGTCTTCATCATCCCCGCGAATCGTGATTTGCACGTGAGGGACGGCGTTTTTCTTTTAAAGCCAATATCGAAGCTTCGGGGCTGGCCTGATGTCATCACGGTTTTTCTGCGATCGCTGACCGAGTTCTGGCACGGCAAGCTGATTGCGGTTATTGTTTCCGGGTACGACGGCGACGGGGCCGCCGCATTGTGTGGCATCAGGGACGCCGGAGGCATGACGATCGCGCAAAAACTCGACACGGCCGCGCAGCCTGACATGCCGGAAAGCGCCATCGAAAGCGGGTGCGTCGACTTTGTGCTGTCGCCGGAAGACATTGCCCGGAAAATCGTGGAAATTGCGCGGGCTGAACTACGCTTGCTTGAACAATGAGGAAAATCACTATGCTCGACGCGTCCGAGATTCTCGATGCCAGCATCCTGATTGTTGACGATCAGGCCTCCAACGTAGACATGCTGAGGCAATTGCTGGCAGAGGTGGGCTACCTGCGCGTTGCCTCGACAATGGATCCAACCGCTGTCTGCGCGCTACATCGCAAGCACTGTTACGACCTGATCCTGCTGGACCTGCAGATGCCCGGCATGGATGGCTTTCAGGTCATGGAAGCGCTGAAGACCAATGACGCGGACAGTTATATGCCGGTCATCGTGTTGACGGCGCAACCGGGCCACAAGCTGCAGGCATTGCAGGCCGGCGCGAAAGATTTCATCAGCAAGCCGCTTGATCTGGTCGAGGTCAATACCCGTATTCACAACATGCTGGAAGTACGGCTGTTGTACAAGAAGCTGGAGCAGCACAACAAGCTGCTGGAACAAGCCGTGGAGGAGCGGACCGCAGAATTACGCGAGAGCGAGGCGCGTTATCGCAGCTTGACCGAGCTGGCTTCCGACTGGTTCTGGGAGCAGGACACGAACGGAGCGTTCACCAAGGTTTCCGGACCGGTGCAGGAGATGCTGGGCATCCGGGTGGGGGCGCTGGCTTACGACAATAAGACCGAAGAGTCCAATGGCTGGAATCAGGCTGAGCGAATAGAACTCAGGTCCAAAATCGCAGCCCGCGAGCCGTTTCTGGATTTCGCGTTCAGTCGCGTCAATAGCGATGGCTCGCGCCAGCAGTACAGGGTTAGCGGCGAGCCGATGTTCGACCGGTTCTGCAATTTCATCGGATACCGTGGGATTGGCCTGGAAATCCGCTAGCGCCGGTCTCCGAACTTGCAGCCAGCGGTAACAGCCGGTCACTTCTGCAAGCCACGTTGAGCGCAGCTGTTGCGGCAGCAGAGCGTTACGGCGTCGACTGGTTTGGCGATGGCCGCATTGCTGCTATCGTCGCGACGTGTTTTGATTTGGGTGTAACGAGATTAGACCCTGGTACGTCGACACGTAAATTGCGGGACAAGAAAAGTGCCGAATTTTCGCGTCAGGCCAGGCGCAAAGCACAACAATAGCGAGCTGTCATGAGCATTTGCAACGACGCATGACGCGGAACGGCGGTGCTTTTATGTCTCGAAATTTATGGGGCGCCGTACTGAACGACCGCATCATTCAAATGACACGCCGCCCAATGCCCATCCGCTGCCTGTTTGAGCGCAGGCGATTCCACCTTGCACCGAGCAAATGCCTTTGGACAGCGTGGGTGAAAATGGCAGCCTGTGGGTGGATTGATCGGATTGGGCACGTCGCCGACCAGACGAATCCGCGTGCGTTTGAGGCCGGGTTCGGGGATCGGTACTGCTGAAAGCAGTGCCTCGGTGTACGGATGTTTCGGCGTGGTGTAGAGCTCGCGCGCTGGAGCAATTTCAACAACGCGGCCGAGGTACATCACGGCGACGCGGTCGCTGATGTGTTCGACCACCGACAGGTCGTGTGCGATGAAGAGGTAGGTGAGATCAAATTTTTCCTGAAGGTCTTCGAGCAGGTTGATGACTTGCGCCTGGATCGACACGTCGAGCGCGGAGACGGGCTCGTCGCAGACAATGAGTTTTGGCTTGACCGCGAGCGCGCGTGCGATGCCGATGCGCTGGCGCTGACCGCCCGAAAATTCGTGCGGATAGCGGCGCAGATGATCGGCGTTGAGGCCCACGGTTTCCAGCAGTTCGACGATTCGATCCTGATATTCGGCTGCGGATTTGGTGAGTTTGTGAATGGTCAGCGGCTCGCCGATGATCGCGCCTACCGTCATGCGCGGATTTAACGACGCGTACGGATCCTGAAAGATGATCTGCATGTCACGACTGGTCGCACGCAGGCCTTCACGATCCATTTCCGTGACGTTTTTTCCCTCGAACCAGACCTCGCCCGAAGTCGGTTCGATCAGGCGCAGAATGCAACGACCCGTGGTGGATTTGCCGCAGCCAGATTCACCGACGACGCCGAGTGTTTCGCCTTTGACGAGTTCGAAACTGACGCCGTCGACCGCGTGGACTTTGTCGACCTGACGACCAAACAAACCACCCTTGACTGGAAAGTGTTTGACCAGACTTTTTACTCGAAGGAGGGGTTCAGGCATCGGCTGAGCAGTATTCACTTATTTGTCATCCTGAGCATGGCGAAGGATCTGGTCACAGACGACTGCTTCCAGATAAACGCAATAGCGGTGGCCAGCTGGTGTTTCGCGCGGCTCAACACGACAAATCTTAGTCATGCAGTGTGCAATACGCAGGCGACCTTATGGCCAGTACTGACTTCGACGAGCGGTGGCGTGGCGGTTTTGCATTTGGCACGAACATGCGCGCAGCGCGAGGCAAAATGGCATCCCGGCGCAGGGTTGATGAGCTTGGGCACCGAGCCGCCAATCGCCTCTAGCCGCTGTTTATGTGTCGCTGCGAGGTCCATGCGCGGGATCGAGCGAATCAGGCCCTGCGTGTAAGGATGTAGGGGTGTGCGGAACAAATCCTCGACCCTCGCTTCTTCAATTACTTTGCCCGCATACATTACGACCACGCGCTGGGCGGTTTCGGCGACCACGCCCATCGCGTGCGTGATGAGCATGATGGACATGCCGAGCTTTTCTTTCAGCTCGTTCATGAGGTCAAGAATCTGCGCCTGAATCGTGACGTCGAGAGCGGTGGTCGGTTCATCGGCGATCAGCAATTTTGGATTGCACGAGAGCGCCATTGCGATCATCACGCGCTGGCGCATACCACCGGAAAATTGATGCGGATAATCATTGACGCGCTTCTCGGGATTTGGGATATTGACGAGACGCAACATTTCGGTCGCCCGATTCATCGCAGCGCGTCGGCCTGATTTGTCGTGCAAGCGGACAACCTCGGCGATCTGTTCCCCCACGGTATACACCGGGTTTAATGAGGTCATCGGCTCCTGAAAAATCATCGCGATCTCGCGGCCACGCAAGGCCCGAATTGCGTCGTCACTGGCCTTGACCAGATCGATACCTTTCCAGCGAATCTCACCGCCGACAATGCGACCCGGCGGCATGTCCAGGAGGCGCGTGATGGTCTTCGCGGTGACACTTTTTCCGCAACCGGATTCTCCGACAACACCGAGCGTTTCGCCTGCGTCGATGCCAAAACTCACGCCATCGACCGCGTGCAGCACGCCGTCCTCGGTGTCGAAATGTACCTTGAGATCTTTGATTTCGAGCATACGCTCTTTGGCTATTGTGCTCATCACAACACCCGCCGTGGATCAAGCGCGTCGCGCAGGCCGTCACCGATGTAGTTGATCGACAGCACCGTCAAAAAAATCAACATACCCGGGAACAACGCCCAGTACGGCGCGATGTCGAGATAGTCTTTCGCGTCAAACAGCATGCGCCCCCAGGTCGGAATGTCTGGCGGAAAACCGAGTCCGAGGAACGACAGCGTGGACTCCGCGATGATGGCTGCGGCGACGTCGATCGTGCCGGCGACGATCACTGGGCCGAGCGCATTGGGCAGGATATGGCGGACGACCTGTCGCGTGCGACTCGCTCCCAGCGCGCGTGCGGCTTCGACGAATTCCTTCTCCCGTAGAGATAGAAACTGCGCGCGCACCAATCGCGCAACGGGCATCCAGCGGAAGCCGCCAATGACGATCACTACCATCACAAAAACGCCAACTTCCGGCCCGACAATTTTTTTCAGAGAATCGCGGAAGAGGTAGATGATCAGTAGCAGGAGCGGCAGTTGCGGCAGCGAGAGGAAGAGATCGGTGAGCCACATCAACGCCGTGTCGACGATGCCGCGCGACATGCCCGCAATAGCGCCAACGATCGTGCCAACTACGATGGCGATGAACATCGCTGCGATTCCGACAGCCATAGAAATGCGGCCGCCGTAAAGCATGCGTGCGAGCAGATCCTGCCCGAGGTCATCAGTACCAAATGGGTGCTTCAGCGAGGGTGGTTTGAGTCGCGCGCCGAAGTCGATTTCGTTGATCGGCACCGTCCACAGCCACGGGCCAATGATCACGCCAACCACGATGACCAGCAGAATGACCATTCCGACTAAAGCTAGGCGATGACGTTTGAAGCGACGCCATATGTCTTGCGCAAGCGAGATGGGTTTGGCTCGCACCGCATCGACGACCGCCTCAGTGCGAACGGTAGATATGGTTGTCGTCATGTCGCTAGCTCAGGGCAATACGCGGATCAAGCCACGCATACAAAATGTCCGCGAGCAGATTGAAGAAAATCACCAGGCATGAGAACACGAACGTCACGGCCATGATGACGGGCGTGTCGTTTGCAAGAATGGCGCTGATGAGCAGCGAACCAATGCCCGGCACCCGGAAAATTTGCTCGGTCACGATGGCACCGCCGAAGATCGCGGGGACTTGCAGTGCGACCAACGTCACCACCGGAATCATCGCGTTGCGCACTACGTGCTTCAACACCACCACGCTTTCCTTAAGCCCTTTGGAGCGCGCAGTAGTCACGTAGTCCAGCTTTACAACATCCAGCGCTGCCGAGCGCACATAGCGCGTCCAGGAGGCCGCCTGAAACAAGCCGAGCACCGCGACCGGCATGATCGTTTGCTTGAAATGATCCCAATAAAAATGCCAGCCGGTGGATGTAATGTCAGCACGATACACAAAAGGCAACCAGTCGAGCTGAATGGAAAACACCAGAATTAGCATGAGTCCGGTGAAAAATGTCGGCAACGAAAAACCAACGAAGGTCAGCGTGTTTGCGACCTGGTCGAACAAAGAATAAGGCCGGGTTGCCGCGTAAACACCCACTGGCAGTGCGATCAGCAAAGCAAGGATCTGCGACGAACCTACGACTAGCAAGGTGGTCGGCAGTCGCTGCAAAATGAGCGTGTCCACGTCGATGCGACTCGCAAAAGAGAAGCCCCAATCGCCCTGAAACATGGCTAGCAGCCAGCGGAAATAGCGAACCATGACCGGGTCATCCATACCGAACTTTTTGCGCAGGTTCGCGGCAACTTCGGCGGGAATGTTCGGGTTCGACACGATGTCGCCGAACGGGTCGCCCGGTGCTAACGCCAGCACCGTGAAAAGTACGACGCTGATGCCCAGCAAACTCGGCAGGGCAATCAGCATTCGCCTCAGGACATAGGTCCCTGATAGCGTCATTACGCGCTACCCCGGACTATGCTTCCCTATACCAGTCCTGCAAGGCCCAGAAATCACTGTCCCAGCCGCTCTCAGAGAACTTGAGCTTCAAGTTGGCACCACGCGCACGCGGACGCGACACCACCGGAATGATCGCGTTATCCTGCACGATCATATCGTTCATCTTGATGAAAAGCGCCGCGCGCTTCACTGGATCAAGTTCGCCTTCGGCTGCGCGAAATGCCTTGTCGTACTCCGGATTCGACCATCGTGTGCTGTTGCGGCCCTGCCACTTGTTCGCCTTCGTCGCAAACTCCCACGAGCAGTACTGATTCATGAAAATCTCAGGATCAGGCGCGTTCATGGTCGTGGTAAACATCTGCAAATCGGAGTAGAGCTTGGTGTAAGTGTCAGGGTTCGCCACGTCGGACGAAAAGAAAACCGCGCCAGTTACCGCTTTCAATTCAATGTCGATTCCGGCCTTCTGGCACGCCTGCTTCACGATGGCCTGCGTTTTTTGACGTGGCTGATTGACCGAGGTTTGATAGAGGAGCTTGAGCTTTTTGCCGCCTTTTTCGCGAACGCCGTCACCACCTTTTTTCCAGCCAGCTGCTTCGAGAATCCCAATGGCCTTGTCGATGTTGAACTCTGGCTTGTTAGCGGTGGAGCGAAAACGCGGCGGATTATTAATGAAGTCGGCGGTGCCAACACCTGCGCGACCGTAAATGAATTGCTGGATTGAGGCACGATCAACCAGCAACGACAATGCCTGACGCACCGCCGGATCGGTCAGGATCGGATGCTTGGTCTTGATGCTTGAGCGCTCGCCATCGACCTCGGTCATCGGGTCGGTGAAGTTGCATTGTATGAACTCAATATCACCGCTCGGAATGATGACGACTTTGCCCTTGCCTCCAGCCTCAAGTTTCACCAGAATTTCGTCTTCAACCTGCAAATTCCAGGCGAAATCGTATTCCCCGGTTTGCAACACGGCGCGCGCGGCCGACACTGCATCGCCGCCGCCTTTCATCTCGATGGTGTCGAAGAATGGCTTGTTGACCTGGTGGTAAGTGGTGTTGATCGCACCGCGCACCATGTCGCCCGGAGTGAAGTCAGTGAACTTGTACGGGCCAGTGCCCACAGGCTTCAGATTGTTCGGTGCCTCGCGTGATTTGGCACCTTTGTACGCTTCGAACAAATGCTTGGGAATAATCATGCCCTGGACACCGACAAACGGCGTCGCCCAGAACGGCGTGACTTTGTTGAAGGTGATCTTGATGGTGTGGCTGTCAGTCGCCTCTACCTTCATCTCCTTGTATGAACCGATGGTTACGGCCGAAGTGGCCGGATCGGACGCGTATTCCCAGTTGAAAACGACGTCAGCCGAGGTGAACGGCTTGCCATCGTGCCAGGTCACGCCGCGCTTTAATTTCCAGATGACCGACTTGCCGTCTTTCGAAAGCCCGCCATTGGTAGCCGACGGAATTTCGGCAGCCAGATTAGGGATCAGATTGCCGTCTTTGTCCCAGCTAGCGAGAGGCTCGTAAAAAATCCGCGAGCCGTCCTGATCTTTGGTGCCGGTCGCGAAGTGCGGATTCAAGAGCGTAGTGCCCTGCCACCACAGCACTTTGAGCGCACCGCCGCCGCCTCGCTTGGTCGGTTTGTAGGTCGATGGTGTTTGCGCCTGCGCAATGCCAGCGTTCAACAGCAGGTGCCCCGCGAACGGTGCAGCGAGGCCGTAGCCCGCAAGCTTGCTGATAAAGTCGCGACGCGATACTTTGCCCTCACGAACTTCCTCAATCAACCCTCGAATTTGTTGCTCATTCATATTTTTTTGTTCCTTGAATCAGTGAAAATTGTTTAGGGAGCGTAGGAGCAAGACAGTTACAAATGTCGTGGCTCGTAACCGCAAACCTGCGTCTGGCGTAACAGTAAAACAACTAGGATGGTAGCAAACAAGTATTGTCCCGTCACGAGGGTATCCCGTAAGAGCACGCGGCGTGCCAGTGGGCAAAACTGGCACTCTGCAGTCGCGGCGATGCTTCGTCGGCTAATACGATGTGGCGAAGTCCCAGCGGATCAAATCGCAACCGATCTCGGTGAAGCACCTGTTCCCAATGTGAGCCTGTTGTCGCTGCTTTTAGTCGGCTTCTGCTGGGCATAAAGCACGCGACCGAGTGCGTGCGGTGGACACTCTGGCGGCAGGTCGCCTGTCGCTTGCGCAAACGCTGCGTTAGCGCACCGGGTAGGCAGTGGGTCATACGTTGACCGCGACGGTCATTTGTGGGACGGTCATGTTGTTCGGCAAAGCAATGCCTCCGACGCTTGAGCGCGCGACGGAAATGGCAGTCGGCGTCGTTTGTGCTGTTTTGCCGCGTATTAGGCGATGCAATCGTCAACGAAATCCGAATTGTCAGGGCCTTGGTCGTTAAACATCGGCTCGCATTCGTGACGCTGGCGTGGCGGAGCACCTTTGCCTAAAGGGCACTTCTAGAAATTCGTTTTTCGGGATGAAGTGCCGAATTTGGCAACATCGGTGGGGCGCGCAGCAACCGCAATGTGCGCCCTGGTACATGAGGATTGCGAGCACCCCACAACGAAGCAATTCGCCTGAACAACGGATTTACAGGAGTGTCCTAAACCGACACCGGTACGACGCCGCCCAGCTTTTCAGTGATTTCGCGCCCGGTATGAGCAACAAGTGGGCCAAGCTTCAAAATGCGCTCATCGGTTAACCGTGCGATTGGCCCCGCCAGAGAAATTGCGCCAATCGGCTCGGCGAATTCATCGTAAATCGGGGCAGCTACGCAGCGCAGGCCCATCGCGTTTTCTTCATCATCGTAGCTGTAGCCACGGGCGCGGATGGCCGCGAATTGCGCGCGCAATTTTTGCGGGTCAGTGATCGTTTTTGTGGTGAGTTGCACCAAATCGGAGTCACGTAGCACGACGGCCAATTCGTCTTCGGGTAGTGCCGAGAGCATCGCCTTGCCCGATCCACTGGCATGCGCCGGAATGCGCGATCCCAGTCGCACCAGCATGCGCATCACCTCGTGACATTGCACCTGGCCGATAAAGCACGCGTAAGTACCGTCGAGGATGGAGAGATTGGCAGTTTCACCGGAGGCCTCCATGAGCTTTCGCAAATAGGCATGACTTTCACCCACAAAATCGCGGTTCGATACAAATGCGCAACCCACGCGATAAGTCTTTAAACCCACATACCAAAGGCCCGAGTCCTTGGCCTGAGTCACGAAGCCCATATCGGCTAGCGTGTTGAGCAGGCGGTGCGCTGTGGACGGCGGCAAGTCGGCCCGACTGGAAATTTCGGTGAGCGTAATTCCGCCTTCAGACTCAGCCAGTTTTTCCAGCAAGCTCAGGCCTCGCGTGAGACTTTGTACGCCACCACTGCCGCTCGCGCCACCGGCAATTGCCTTGGCACGTCGTGCAGCCGAAGTGGCGGGTTCGGCAAGAGAGGCAACGCGTGAAGGCATGACATTAACTAGCGAAGAAAACGATAGCGCAGTTTATCCAATCGTTCGCCGCGATGGAATGGGTTTGCGGGATGTGGAACCTGGGGTAGCAAAGTTGCGACAGGGCGTCTGAACATGCCGAGTATTGCGACAACGCAAAACGACCGTATGCTTGGGGGACGTCCTCAACTGCGAGCCTCGATTGCCGCATATTTGGCCCAACTTCGCCTGAGGGCGAAGTTGGTGCCGGAGAGATGAATCGAAAAGGCCTTGTAGACGTCATTGCAGCGCATCAGCTTCAAAAATGTATCCGAAAATGTATCCGTTTTTTTGTCGGGTAGGAAATTTGCTGGTTTCCAGAGCTTTTTGATGAGTTTCGGCACTCCCGGGAAAAATTCTCTCGACGTTCAGTTGCTAATTTATGTAAGCGGCGTTCTATACTGAATTTCAGTCGCTGCCGCTGTTTATACAAAGTAAAACTGGCGCAGGCGCGCACCCTCGGCGAGAGTGGCACTCACTTTTGTGGGCTCAAGGCCGGAGCTTAATTTGGCGATGCTAATTCGATTTTGTTCAAAGCATCGCCCGTGAGAATTGTCCGCAGCGCGCCAGCATGGGTCAGCGCAACGTGCGGGTCGCGCGGGAACAGCGTCAAGCTGCCCGTGCGCGGGCCGCCGAGCGCCTGAAAATATGTATAGTAGAGTGCAGATAGGTTCCCGCTTGCACCGCGTCGAGCAATAACGCAACCACATTAATTCGTCATGGGCATCAGGAATTTCGCCAGCGATGATGGTCGCCCGGATGGTGCGCGCCGCGTTCTCCCGATCATTCAGCCGCGCGACGTATCTGTACGCTTTCTTTAGAGAGTGAACCGTGCGGCGCTATTCCAGGG
This sequence comes from Burkholderiales bacterium, assembly GCA_043753585.1. Taxonomy (GTDB): domain Bacteria; phylum Pseudomonadota; class Gammaproteobacteria; order Burkholderiales; family Casimicrobiaceae; genus Casimicrobium. The sequence goes on along the minus strand of JAYUWL010000308.1, from coordinate 1,445 downwards.
CGTGGTTCAAAAAGTGCCGTTTTCAGGTAATACAGGCGTAGCAACGCCTCCCGCAAATTTCGGGATTTTTCGTTCGATCCGGTGGGTTGACATGGTTCAGTCAATGTCCGCAAGCCAAAGCAATCCCACGCTATTGCTATTGCTGTTGAAGTTTTAGTTGGCAACACGTGAGCCCTTGAAACCTAAGCACGCTTAGGTTAAAATAGAAGGCTATGCCGACTATTCTCTTGATCAAAAGCTGGCGTGTGGTGATCTACCCTAACGACCATCGTCCGCTACACGTGCATGTCATCGGCCCGACCGAGCACGCAAGGTTCGAACTGCTCTGTGATTTGGGACTGGTGCGACTTCTGAGCAACATTAGCTTTACGACGGCTCAGTTGCGGCAAATAGAAAGCCGCCTCCTGAGCAACCTCACGCTTCTCTGTAATCAATGGGGACGAATTCATGGCCATTAGCAAACACATCCTCCCGTCCAACGATGTTGAAACATTCACCAAAGCTTCAGAACTTGGTCGTCGACTGCTAGCTCGCGGCCCGTTGGCGACAGCGGTACGCTACGAATCTGGACGCATTCACGTCGAGTTAAACAATGGGTGCGCATTCGATTTTCCGGTTGAACAGGCGCAGGATTTGGCCGGTGCCAAAGTAGCGGATTTGCGTGTCATTGAGATACAAGCGTCGGGGCTGGGGCTGTACTGGCCCAAGCTCGATGCTGATCTCTATGTACCGACTCTGATTAAAGGTGTGCTGGGCACGAAGCATTGGATGGCAGAGATTGGCGCATCCGGCGGTCGCGCCGCTACCGCATCGAAAGCGACTGCCGCTCGCGCCAATGGCAAGCTCGGTGGTCGACCCAAGAAACGTAACGAGCTGGAAGCTGCTCACTAGACACGTGTCATGGGTTATCGTCGTCGCCGTTCGCGAAACAGTTTCGGATCGACCGGTCGACCTCCTTTCAACGATCAGGCCCCAGTTGTCCGCGCCCCCGGGTGGTCAAAATTCAAGCGGCGCGGACACATCAGATAAACCTTGAGCGCATCAATTGCCCCACCAAGAGCCCTCGCGTGAGAAGCCGATCATAAAGCCAACGTACTGGTAATTGCCACTACGAATTGCTGTGAGGACCCGAGTAGTAGCAAGGTTGCAATACCGGGTTTGCCGTGTAACTTGATCTTCAGCAGCACACATTTCGTGTGCTGCATACCAGGAGATCAGTACCATGCAACAGCTCGCCCATGCCACGTCCAAAGAACCACGCGTTCGCCTTGATCCCAACTTTCTGCTTTCACTACCCACAAACGCTCGCGACCAGATAATGGGGATGCGAACCGGCGTTGCCAGAGTAAGCGAGTTATTCAAAAACGTGACGAATCAACTGATACCGCGATCCGCAATCGAGCAAGTTGCCCAACAACGTGACCCACTACGGCGAGCGCGACAGA
>JAYUWL010000307.1:0-8365 GCA_043753585.1 Burkholderiales bacterium | reverse complement strand
GTGTGCGTGCCAACGCGAAGCGGAAATATTCATGGTTTGATGTTAGCCAGCGATGACAGCATTCTGTTTTCCCGAGTGACACATTCAACGACTTTTCGCTGTAAGCTATGCTGAATATTGGGATAGCGGTCAATTATTAAAAAGTCGAGTAATCGGAAAACTAGCCTTGAGGCCATTAATGACGGTCACTCTGACGCAAAGCTATTCGAATTTCATTTGACCCGAACGAAGGGGAATTTTCCACATCGCCACTCGGCTGCCGTTGCACTTGAAAAGTCTGAATTTAGTTTCGTTGCCGGATAGAAACTGTGTTTCGAATGCGGTCTGCGGCGATCGCCGCTACCTGCTGTTGCTGGTGATCAGATGTCTGTCGCCACTGGAATCATGTCGTGCTGGATGTCTGAATCCGTGGTCGAACCAGGAATTGCAAGCGTCGCAAGAACTATATGCGGGGCACACTGAAGGATTTTCAATTCCGCGCTCTTTTTCATAACAAACCAATCGATCCCATTCTGGATACCATCGCGCTCGATCAACGCCAGCAAACGGCGAGCGCCCCTTGCCGAAATGAGATACGCGTGGAGGCCGCCCAGGTAATTGCTCCATTCCATCGGGCGCAGTCGTGTCGAAAGATTGATGCGAGCCGCCAGCTCTGCGCTGGGCTCGTTCCAGAATTGATAGCCGAGCAGCACCACATCAAAGTCCGCGTGGGTTTCAGCCAGCTCTCCACAGAGTTCGACCAATTGTCCAGAAAAATCCGCACCGGGTTGAGCGTCATCTTCGAATATCAGGCACGCGCTGTTTGCCCGGTCAGCCACTTCCCGCCAGATTGCGATGTGGCCAAGCGCACAGCCGACAATGCCGCGACGATAGTGGAAGTCGTTGCCGCGGAAGAGATGTTGTATTTCGGGCGTCATGCTGAGCGTTGTTCCGTCGACGCCGGCAAAGCGCTCGCAGCGTGCAAGAAATGCAGGCCCCGCCGAGTCACCAGTTCTTGCGCGAAAGGCTTCCCAGCGGTCGGGGCGCCGATTTAGGTTCAGCACCTTTATCGACAGGCTTTCCGCCAGACGATGGCCGTGAATGATGCGTGCGAGCGTCGGGAAAAACTGGTACTCGTCGAGAATTCGCCGCTTTTCCGCGCGGATGGCGTCGAGTCGACGCGCACGCTCGTTGTCGCGCATCGCGACTTCCATGATGTGCAGGCTCAGCTCAAAATCGTCCAGCGGCAGCCGGATGAATGCAGCCGGATCAATGTAGTCCTCAAGGTTGGGACAGCCCCAATAGAAGCAGAGGCACTCCCCCAGAATCGCGTCGACGAGCTTTTCAGAGAAGTAGTTGAGCTCCGCACAATTCTCAACGGCGATGGTGTAGCCGTAAGGCATGATTCCGCTCGACTTATCGTATGGCGGTAACGGCCCGCGATAGTTGTGAAAGTTGTGGATGTTGTCGCGTCCGAAGATGTCGATCTGCGTTGCCGACGTCTCGATGTACTTGAGGAATTCGGTAAGCAGGTGCTGGCCCGGATGCTGAGTCTTCCCTGATGTCACGCAGGACAACCGCAGTGACTTCTCGACAGGCTGTTCGATCAGATCTTCATAGCGCATGCCAAGATGCCACTCGGAATTGTTGCGATAGCGCTTATGGCTGCGAACCTGCAAGAAATTACGCGGATCCGGCGCTGCCCAGTCGCCCCAGTGCATGACGCCGCGCGACGGTTCCATCGGGAACACGATGGTGCGATCCGCGCGGAAAAACGCGCCCGGATGCGCCGGATAGTTCACCACCGCCCAATAGTCGATATCGCGATCCTCGTCGGTAATTTCAATATCGCCCCAGCGACAGGCTCCTTTCGACTGCCTATCCCACAGCGCGCAGAGGGAATTCGAGGAGGTCCAGTTGGTGAGCAGCTTCACCCGAAATGGCCTCGACGCTGCACTGGAGAGCGGCTGTCCAAATTGCACTTCATCGTTCAGCTGGTAGGCGTTGGGGCGACCGGTGCCTACACTCTCGGACGTCAGCTTGCCGATGTGCACGGCGTTAATCGCATCAAAAAATGCGGATCGATGACCGAGGGCGCTGTAGAGCTCGGCGAACTGGAGTTCGAAGTGAGAGCTTTCCGGGTCGTATCGCCCCGTCTCGCGGATCGCGGACATTCGCAGCAGTGCGGGGCGCAGCGAATAGTGTGGCCACCACACATTTGAGTGCGTGCCCGGCGGAAGCGGTCGAAAAAAATCAGCGTAGTCGGGCGTATCGAGCCTGATGTGTTCATGCAGCCGATAGCGCATACCGCTCTTGGTCCGCCGCACCCTACCGCCTGCAATACTTCTACACGCCAGTGTCTCGCCGTAGTTCCGGTTGAATAACACCTCGCCAATCGTCGGGTCATCGTCTAGGATCGCAAGGGCCTTCTCGACATAACGGTCGCGGATAACGAAATGCCAATCGTCTTCGAGATGCAGCCAGAACGGGCTTTTGATCGCACCGAGCAAACTGTTCATGCTGTGTGCATGCCCCTTTTCTTCTCGGGTTTTGACGATGAACTCGAAGAACGGATAGCGTTGCTTCATTTGGAAAAGCTCCGCTTTGCTGGAACCATCGTCCACACAAATCCAGCGATCAATGCGGTCAATATCAGCGCAACAATTTAGAAACGAATTGACGGTCTGCTCGAAAAGTGAAAATCGTTTGCATGTGGTGATCGCGAGCGTAATTTCGACTTGTGGCCGCGATCCCTTCGCGAACTCGTGGGCCAGCTGTTGAATCAGGTCTGCGGGATACGCAACTGTTTCGTGTTGCAGGTGGGACAGCGCGAAGTCGCGGTTGCCCATAATCCTTTCGCGGTCGATTTCGGAAATGGATTGCAACTCCAGCATTTGGTTGCACAGTTCAAGACTTTCTCGATAGCGTCCGAGATAGTAAGCACAAATGGCGAGCTCGTCGCGGATCTTCCATTCGTAAACGTCGGCCGCGACGAAGAGGCAGTCTTCGTCGGGAAACAAAATTTCCTTCGCTCTGCTTGCGAACAGGTGGCCAAGATCGAACTCACCCTGAAGCCTGTAGTGGCTGGCGATCAGGTGCAACGGTTCGGCCCGGTGCGGACAGAACTGCCAGCTTCGTAAATGCGCGGCGAGCACCTTGTCCCATGGTTCACCCAGATGTTGCATGCACACGCCGCGCTGGAGCAAAGCGTAGAAGACCTCTTCGCGCCAGCCGCCCATCGCCGCGCGCCTCGTGTAGAACTCCAGTGCTTGCCCGTGGTCACCTGCGTCACGAAGGCTTTGCGCGAGATAGAACGTGTTGCGCGCATCGCCGGGGTTGGCCTGCACTTCCGCGAGCAGCGTCCTGGCGTCGCGCTGGTATTTATCGGCCGCGCGACTGCGGTTACCGAGGCGTCTTGATTCGATATGGTATGCGCCCTGCAACCGTCCTTCACTGACTCCGGGTTCCATACAAACCGGGTACTCATGCAGTACTCCCTCGTACTTCCAGCTGATGTTGCCGCGAAAGATTTGTTTGCGCCAATACCGAAAGTCGGTGCCGTAACGGAGCAGGTAGGAATCCAGCGTGAGCCGCGACAGGTCAATGGTTCCGTTCACCAGGTCATCGGCGTCGATCATCCACAGATAGTCCGCTTTTCCGCGCGCAAGCAGCAAAGCCTCACTTCGATTCGTGCCGAAATTTACCCATGCGCGCTGGTAGATTTCACCGGAGATCCCACGCTCCAGGAAGAAGTCATAAATCACCTTTATGGTGTCGTCGCTCGATCCGGTATCGACAATGACCCAGTAGTCAACGTGAGGCGCAACCGAGGCCAGCGTTTCTGTCACGACATGTGCTTCGTCCTTGACGATCATGCACAGACACAGGTGGGCGCGTGTCGCACTGCTTGCGACTACCTCGCCAACGCGCAGCAGCGGTTGATCACTTGGGATTTCGGTGGGTGAGTCGGTCACATATCGATGTCTGGCATAACGCTCGGTGTAGTGGTTTACGCCGGAATTGTGAAGGCTTGTAATCCGTGCGCTATCGGTACCCAGTACCCACCATTCCGCCTGGTGCCGTTCGCCGTTCTGCACTGGGGGCAACGACTTGAGGTGACTGGCTCGAGCCCACCAGAAGTTGCCGCTGAAGTGTCGTGCCGAATGATCGAGAAAATTGCATCCAACAACGTCATGCGTTTCCAGCGCCGCCCGCGCCTGATCATGCTTTTCCACCAGAAAGTGCAGCAGCATCCTCCGCCAGTCGGCGACGTGTGCAGAAGGCGCTTCGTACGACGCACCTTTGGTGTGCACGTAGAGCACTCGCGCGTCGTGGTGAAACATCGAAAAGGTTCGAATCAGCTCCAGAGTTGGTGCCTCTGCGCGGCTGGCATCCGGCGAATAGTTGATGAGCCGGACTCGCTGCATGTCATGCGCTAACCTGTCCGGCAGCGTCGCGTCGTCACCGACGTTGACGATATACAGCCGGTCGAGATGGGACAGCAGGCCCGCGCCTGCAACCGTGTCAAGAATTTCAGAAAGGATGGTGCAGTTGCCGTCACGGGTGTAGGAATGGATGAACCCAACCGTGCGCATTGACTCGCCGAGTGCGTCGCCAAAGTACTTGTGATAGCGCAGCTCGGCGTTGCTGGGATGCGCCGGCAGTTGCAACTCGTGGCGAAGGATGCGCTCAAGTGTCGGGAAGAACTGATAGTGATCAAGCACCTTGCGCTTTTCGCGGCGTATGACCTCGATGCGTTTTTCCCATTCGTTGTTTAGGATCGCGTCCTTGATGGTGCGAAACGCCTGCTCGAAATCATCAAGGTCAAGCGCGATGAAAGCGCGTGGGTCGACATACGCTGCAGCGTTGGGCGCGCCCCAGTAAAAGCACAGCGTCTCCGTGAGCAAGGGCTCCCAGAGCTTTTCGGTAATGAAGTTCTTTTCGGAGTTGTTTTCCGCCGAGAAGAAGTAGCGGTACGGCGCGAGAGCCGCCTCCTTTTCGTCCGGTGGATGTGGCCCAATCCAGCTTTCGAACCCCAGAGGATTGTCATGCGCGTAAAGCTCGACCCGGACAACATCGTCGTTCCTGGATTCGATAAATTTGAGGAAATCGACGCGCTTGATGTGTCCCGGGTCGAAATACTTGCCGCTGCAAATTGAGGAGAGAATGCGCGTCTTGCGAATCGGCTCGGTGCGGAGTTCGTTATACGTCGCCCTCAATTGCCAGAACGCGTTGTTGAGGTGACTCGTGTGACCACGCACTTGAAGAAACAGCGACGGATCGGGATTGGCCCATTCTCCCCACGTCTTGACCCCCCACGCCTGGTGTGCACCACCACACCATGGCTCCATCTGGAAAATGAGCGTACGTTCCGGCACGTAACGCTCTCCGGGCCACGGGTGATTGATGATGACAAAGATGTCTACATCGACGTCCGCAAACGTGACTTCAATGTCGTTCCAGCGCAGATTCCCTTGCGACATCCGATCCCATTCCGCGCAAAGCTGCTCAGGCGGACACCAATTTCCCATCAGCTTGACGCGGGTGATTTTTCCTTGGCCCATTGCCATTGATGTGCCCATGTTCGATACGTCTTTCAGATTGACCCATGTTGAGTCCGGGAGCTACCTTGCTGAGCGGGCTGCTGGTGCGCGAGAGCAGCTTGCGACTTGGGTGAAGATTCAAGGCCAATCCAGCGCGCTCCCGCCAAACAGCTATTGCTCATTTTGTGATCGTGCCGTCTGAAATTGCGGTGAACTGAGCGGTATCCGGTGCAAATTGAGACCATTGCGCAGCGCGGATGTAATAGCTTTTTTTATGATAACGCATCGAAACTGCCGCGCCCACAACGTGCGGGGGTTATTCATTTCGGCGAGGCTGTTCACCGCGCAACGACTTGCGCACCGCAGAGGGTGGCCGCCGCTGTGTCATACGTTTTTCCGTGGCTGGGTTTGAGAATCGACTTAGAGTTACCGGGGGGGGGGGGCGCTCAATGCCCGGTGTTTGCGTTGACACACTGCATATCGACTGATAACCTCCTCTACAGATAAAATGGAATCTTAGAGGGGCAGTAAATGGATACTGAACAGTCAAGGCGCGAGTTTCTGAAGCGATCGGTGGTGTGGACCATCACTTCATCGTGGGTGGGAGCTTCGTTCAGTTCATTCGGGCAAAGTGCCGCGCAACTCCTGAACTATCAAGGTCGGCTTACGGACGTCGCCGGGTTTCCGCGCGATGGCTCATTTGCCATGAGCTTCAGTATTCTCGGTGGCACCGCCTGGACTGAAAGCCAAACGGTCCAGGTAACTCGCGGCTTTTTTACTGTCCTGCTCGGCAGTGTGACTGCGTTCCCGACGGATTTATTTATTGGCGGCGCCACCGATTCACGCGGGCCAGTGCGTCACCTGCGGGTGGTAGTTGCTGGCGAGACGTTATCACCGGACATCCGGATCGCGAGCGCAGCTTGGGCAATCGGTACCGTTGCCGGAGCGCCGGGCGCGACGGGGGCTACGGGTTTGCAAGGCGCGACAGGAACTACAGGTGCGATGGGATCGACGGGTTCGATTGGCGTTACTGGCCAGGTAGGCGCAACGGGACAGCAGGGCGCAGCAGGCACAACCGGATCGACAGGGTCAACAGGCGCGGCTGGCCAGGCTGGGGCAACGGGGCAACAGGGCGTCACTGGAGCGACTGGGGCAACGGGAACGATCGGGTCTGTCGGCGCTACTGGTCAGGCTGGGGTAACCGGTCCGCAGGGGACCGCTGGCGCGACTGGCTCTGCCGGTTTAATAGGATCGACGGGCACTACTGGCGCGGTGGGAGCTACAGGGCCGGTGGGACAGCGAGGACCAACGGGACCGACTGGTCCGCTGGCAGGAACCACTGGTTCGACCGGCTCGACGGGGATGACCGGCCCTACTGGTGCGACCGGTGCGACTGGTGCGACGGGGATGACCGGCGCCACTGGTGTGATAGGCCCGTAAGCAAGTATGAGTTTAGTTAGCCAAGGTGGCTCCTGTCTAGGCGTACCGCTGTCACGTTTGGACTCAGCTTCAAGTTTGTCCGACCGTTCCAAATTTGGCGCGCATGTTGCGCGTGGCGTTGAACGCGACTCGTTGCGGTTGTCGGTAACCGTTGCCGGGGCGCTGGTGCTCTTGTACTCGCCAACAACAGGGGCGGCGAGCAGCCCATCATTTCAGATTTCTGCAAGTACATTCGACGTTGCTGGTGGCACGGCATCTTCTGCGAGCCATCAGGTGCAGTCCTGTGTTGGCAGCGAAATCGCGGGCACAGCAGGTAGCAGCAGCTTTCGCGTCGACTCCGGCTGCGGCGTCACGCTTGGGTTTGTTTCCAATCCGGTCGTGCTGCAGGAGGCAGTTCCGGTTCCCGCGCTTTCTTCCACTACCGCGTTCCTTCTCGCTGTGACCCTTGCGACGATTGCGCTAATGCAGGTTCGCCAGCGAAGAGTCTCGGCAATCCGGTAATTACGTTGCGGACACGGCGACTGCCGGGGTGCCACATCTGCACTGCGTTACTTACCCACGCTAGGGCTTCGGAACCAGCGCCAACACTACCGTCAGGCTGGCCAATGCCACGAGGCTCGATAGCGCGGTAGCCGCAGTAATGAGGCTCTCATTGCTGTTGTAGCGTTGCGCAAACAGGAACACGTTGGCACCCATTGGTAGCGCCGCGCAGGTCACGGCGATTGCGATAGCTAGCGGCGAGAGTCCCAATCCCCACGTCACCGCGAAAATGAGCAGCGGATGCAGCAGATTTTTCGCCACGGTGAGCGCCACTGCGCCGCGCCAATGCTCGGACAAATGCATGTTCGATAATTGCGCCCCCATGAGTACGAGCATCATGGGGCCAGCAGCAGAAGCGAGGAAACCCAGCGGCTGATCTGCCCACCCCGGCAACGGCCAACCAGCAAAACTCCACATCAGACCGATTATGATCGGCAGGATAACCGGGTGAATAACCGACGCCTTAACGACATGAAACAGGCTCCTGCCTAGTCCCGCGCGCTGCCGTGTACCGTCGTTGCGAACGCGCGAAATTTCAAACCAGATGGTTGCCGCGGTCAAAAGCACCAGCGAATGCAGCGCGATAATCGACAGGTGCAGCTTCAGTCCGGCATCACCAAATGCAAGTTTTTGAATCGGGATTCCGAGTTGCACCGTATTGGAGAACACCGCACCCAGGCCGATCACGATGGCCCCGCCCATCGCATGCCCATGTCTATGCCGGTGGTAAAGCGCCACCGCAGTAAACCAAAGCAGCGAGGCAGCGAAGTAGGCTGCGAGCAGAGTCAGGTCGGCTCCGCCGAATTGAGAGCTTGCCATTGACCGAAACAGAAGGCAGGGCAAGAAGAGGTTGAACACCAGTT
>JAYUWL010000306.1:0-2752 GCA_043753585.1 Burkholderiales bacterium | reverse complement strand
TCCCACGTAATTTTTGTCGGGTAGCCAGAATCGCCAGGATTTTTCCAATACGTGTGCCAATGCGGAGCATGCTTGATCGACAGTCCGATGACGTTTTTTTCACCGCGAACCAACGCCGTTTTTTCGGCGATCAATTCGACTTCTGCGTGCTCGGTTTTGATCGGAGCGGCGTGAAGCCACGTCGCACACAGCATTGCCGCCGCGAGCAAGCCACATTTTGTCCTTCTGGCACATGCCGGAACCCGGAGTCGTTTGGTCATGAAAAAAGAGTTTTGCACAAGAAGGAAGACGCCGATTGATTCTGAATTTTTGTCATCCCGGCGTAGGTCGGGATCTACGAACGACGCAAAATCTAGGACTTGCGAGGCTCGTTGGCCCCGGCCTACTCCGGGGTGACGGAGGATAGAAAGCACAGGCAACACATAGTTCCGCAGCCGCTCGACGCCAGCTGCTTACAACGGACTTTACAATGGGATCGTCCGACACCAATTTTAGAGCGCTTCCACGCTGCGTGGATCCGCACATGTAAAGTCACAAAGTCAAGATGGAATCCACGTACAACCACAAGGCCGCCGAGGGCTACGACCACAAACGTGTGGAGGCGGCTGCGCAATCGCACTGGTCATCAACCGAAGCGTACAAAGTCGTCGAGCACGACCCGCGCTTTCCGAAGGGCAAATACTACGCGTGCTCGATGCTGCCCTATCCGTCGGGCAAGCTGCACATGGGCCATGTGCGCAATTACACGATCAACGACATGCTCGCTCGCTACAAGCGTATGCAGGGCTTCAATGTGCTGATGCCCATGGGCTGGGACGCATTCGGGCTGCCCGCCGAGAACGCGGCGATGAAGGCGAAAGTCGCGCCCGCAGCGTGGACTTACGAAAACATTCGTACCATGAAGTCGCAGTGCAATGCGCTCGGCCTTGCGTTTGACTGGTCGCGCGAACTCGCCACCTGCGACCCGCAGTATTACAAGTGGAATCAGTGGTTCTTCCTTAAGTGTCTGGAGAACGGCCTTGCGTATCGCAAGACGCAAATCGTGAACTGGGATCCGGTTGACCAGACGGTGTTAGCGAACGAGCAGGTGATCGACGGTCGCGGCTGGCGCTCAGGCGCGCTGGTGGAACGGCGCGAGATCCCCGGTTACTACATGAAAATCACGAAGTACGCCGACGAGCTTCTCGATGCGACGTTGCACAAGTTGCCCGGCTGGTCCGATCGCCTGCGCACCATTCAGGAAAACTGGATCGGTAAATCGGAGGGCGTGCGTTTCGCGTTCCCGCACGACATCTCGGACGCAAGCGGCAAGCCGATTCAGGACGGCAAGATGTACGTGTTCACCACGCGTGCCGACACCATTATGGGCGTCACCTTCGTCGCGGTTGCGCCGGAACATCCGCTCGCGGCACGCGCGGGTGAGCGTGATCGCGCGTTGGCTTTGAGGATTGAAGCGTTGAAGTCTGGAGGTACGACTGAGGCCGAGCTTGCCACGAAAGAAAAAGAAGGTGTTGCGACGGGACTCTTCGTCACGCACCCGCTGACGGGCGAGCAGATTGAAATTTGGGTCGGCAACTACGTGCTCATTACGTACGGCGATGGTGCCGTGATGGGTGTGCCGGCGCATGACGAGCGGGATTTTGTTTTTGCCAAAAAGTATCAGTTGCCGATCAAGCAGGTTGTTGCGCTCGGTGCGCACCCCTACAGCGCAGATGCTTGGCAGGATTGGTACGCCGCAAAGGGAGACAGCGTAGCGATCAGCAGCGGCAAGTACAACGGCCTGAAGTTCGCAGCATGCGTCGATGCCGTCGCCGCCGACCTCGCCGCCAAAGATCTCGGCGAAAAGAAAACCACCTTCCGCCTCCGCGACTGGGGTATCTCGCGTCAACGCTACTGGGGCACGCCTATTCCGGTGATTCACTGCGACGATTGCGGCGTTGTGCCAGTGCCGGAAAAGGATTTGCCGGTCGTGCTGCCCGAGCATCACATTCCTGATGGCAGCGGCAGTCCACTGCAGCGCGACGAAGCGTTCCTGAAATGCTCGTGTCCGAAGTGCAGCAAGCCTGCGCGGCGCGAAACCGACACTATGGATACTTTCGTCGACAGCGCTTGGTATTACATGCGCTATGCATCGCCCGATGCATTGATTGACGGCAAACCGGCAATGGTCGACGCTCGCAACGATTACTGGATGCCGATGGACCAGTACATCGGCGGCATTGAGCACGCTGTGTTGCACCTGCTCTACGCGCGCTTCTGGACGAAGGCGATGCGCGACATGGGCTTGCTTAAGTTCGATGAACCATTCAAGCGCATGACCAACCACGGCATGCTGCTCAATCACATTTTCTTCAAGCCCACCGAGCAAGGCACCAAGGATTACATCCCGCCGACCGAGGTTCACAACACGCTCGACGAGAAGGGCCACATCACCGGCGGCACGCTCGTCGATGGTTCCGTTGTTCAGTACGGTGGCATCGGAAAAATGGGCAAGAGCGAGCGGAACGGCGTCGACCCGCAAGACCTGATCGACCGGTACGGTGCCGATACTGCGCGTCTGTACGTCATGTTCGTTGGCGGGCCGGAAGACCCGGCTGTATGGTCGGACACAGCGGTTGAAGGCGCACTGCGCTTCCTGCGTCGCGTGTGGACGTACTGCACGGATCGCGCGGATGAGATCAAGTCTGCGCCGACCACCGTCGACGCCAGCGCGCTCGACACCAAGCAAAAAGAAACACGCTTCGAGCTGCAC
>JAYUWL010000305.1:0-2762 GCA_043753585.1 Burkholderiales bacterium | reverse complement strand
CGCCTTTGTCGTCCGCTACACGAACGCTGACGCCCGGCAATGGAAAACCCACGGTGCCACCACGACGTTCGCCTTGCTCGGGCGTATACGGGTTCGAGGTCAGCATCGCGGTCTCGCTCATGCCGTAACGTTCGAGAATCGTGTGGCCCGTGCGCTCGCGCCATTCGTTAAATGTTTCGATCAGAAGCGGCGCTGAACCAGCGACGAAAAGGCGCATGTTCCGGCAGGTTTCTCTGTTCAGGCGGGCGTCCGCCAGGAGGCGCACATAAAGCGTCGGAACCCCCATGAACACCGTCGCTTCCGGCATTCGTGCCAGCACCGAATTCGGGTCGAATTTCGAGAACCAGATCATCGTTGCGCCGGAGAGCAGCGCGCAGTGCGATGCGACGAACAGGCCGTGGACATGAAAGATTGGCAACGCGTGAATCAACACATCAATACTTGACCAACCCCAATAATCCTTGAGCGTCAGCGCGTTCGACAGCAGGTTATTGTGCGTGAGCATCGCACCCTTGCTGCGCCCGGTCGTTCCGCTTGTGTACAGAATGGCGGCAAGGTCGTTGGCTTCTGTTAGGGCGATGACTTGCGTCGCAGATTGCTTCGCCGCCTCGCCCATCAACGTGCCACCGCCTGACTCATCTAGCGTAAACACGCGCACTACTTTGGCTGCGTCGGCAATCGGCTGAGTCCAGGCGAGCGACTTCGGAGCACACACCACGACGGCTGGTTCTGCGTTACCGATGAAGTATTCAATCTCGCCCGCCTGATACGCCGTATTGAGCGGCAGATACACATAGCCCGCGCGCAGCACGGCGAAATAAAGCATCAAGGCTTCGACACTTTTCTCAGTTTGTACCGCGACGCGACTGCCTTCAGGCAATGCGAGTGACCTCAGAAGATTGGCGAGGCGCGCTGTTTGCTCGTCAATGTCGTGCCATGAGTAGCGCTTGAACGTGGTGCCTGTTGCGCTGTCCGCTGACTCGATTGCGATCGCATTCAAATCATCTGGAAATGCAGCGCGAATCGCCGCAAATAAATTTTTGTTGTTCATCCATCCCCCGTAGGATGCGCACGCGAGTGCGCACCGTGTCTGTCGCTATCAGTCACCGCTGTCTGGCCGCTAATCCAGTTTGGCGCCAGACGACTTCGCAACCTCAGCCCAGCGTTTAATCTCCGCGTTCACAAACTTGCCGAACGCGTCGCCATAAACATCAGGCACTTCAGCTCCAAGCCCGTTCCAGATCGTCTTCAGTTCATCCGAGTTATACGCTTTCTTCAGTTCCGCCTGCATTTTTGCGATGATGTCCGGCGGTGTACCTTTTGGTGCCCACAAACCGTACCAGGTTGAGACTTTGTAGTTCACACCGGACTCGGCGGCGGTCGGAATGTTCGGAAATCCGGGTGCGCGTTTGTCGCTCGCAACCGCAATCGCCTTGATGCGTCCACCCTTGATGTGACCTGCGCTGGATCCCATGCCATCAAACATCACGTCGATCTGACCGCCCATCAAATCGGTCAATGCCGGGCCTGCACCCTTGTACGGAATGTGAGAAATTTTCACTCCTGCCAGTGCGTTGAACAGCTCCCCCGCCAGGTGATGTGAGGAACCATTTCCGGCCGAGCCGTAGTTCATTTTCCCATCGGCTTTTTTCGCGGCTTCGATGAAGCCCTTTAAGTCGTTTGCCGGCACACGCTGTGGGTTGACCACGATGACCTGTGGCACGGACGAGACGAGTGCGACCGGGACAAAGCTGTTTTCAATGTCGTAGTCGAGCTTCGGATACATCGACGGCGCGATGGCGTGGTGTACCGCGCCCATGAAAAAGGTGTAGCCATCGGGTGCGGCCTTCGCCGCGATACCTGCGCCGAGCGTGCCGCCCGCGCCGCCTCGGTTATCGATGATGAACTGCTTACCGGTGTTCTTGCTCAGGTTCGCGGTGAGCGGTCTGGCAAAGGCATCAGTGCCGCCACCGGCCGGGAACGGCACGATGATGGTGACGGGCTTTGTCGGCCAGGCGGGTTGGGCGAAAGCCGCGAGTGGTGCTGCCACAAGCGTCGCGACTAGCAAGCGGCGCAGCGGTGAAAAATCAAAGTGTTTCATTTAGTTTCCTCCTTTGGAAATGTTACGTTCTTTGTTGGTTTTACTGCCTCGCCCGGCAGGGCGGGTCTTAGATCAACGAGCCCACGCGCCTCGCATGCGCGACTGTCCCGTTTACAAAATCCTCATGCGACTGTTCAACCCGATCCAGATCGTAGAGATAGTTCACCATCACGCCAGCCGATTGTTTCAGCCCGGGCGCAGAAAGATTGGCCTGCGCGTTGATGCGCTCAAGCTTCGCGCCGTTGTCGAGATGGAACCGTGCCACGGGATCGCCGCCCGCGCGCGGCGACTCGTGAATGAGGTAGGCGCTTGCGAGCGCGAGCAATGCTTCTTTCGCGTCCTTGTCGAGCGACTGGAGTGTTGCTTCACGTGACAAGCTTTGCAGCTCACTACTCGTCGCCTTGCGCAAATGTGCCAGCGCTTCAACCAACCGCTTCCGGGTTGCAGGTTTCAATCCTTCGTAAGCGAGCGCGGCATCAACACGCGTGAGCCAGTTCATGAATCCTGGAATGGGTGAAAGCGTACAGAAAGTCTTCAGTTGCGGCAATTCGCGTTTCAATTCTTCCGCCACTCGCTTGATCAAAAAATTACCGAGCGACACACCGCGCAGTCCCGGCTCACAGTTACTGATCGAGTAGAAAGCGGCGACGCGGAATTGCTT
>JAYUWL010000304.1:0-2766 GCA_043753585.1 Burkholderiales bacterium | reverse complement strand
GGCAAATCATTGAGCAGCGCCGGTATTCCTGGTTTCTTCAGTGAGCGTGGCTACAACGAATACTTTGTCAAAGCGCTTGGAAAATGGGGCTCCGAACTTGCGCTGGAAGAAGCATGGATTCTCGGGCGCGGGGGATCTGCCGGGGCGACCAAGCTGGCGACCGGTGCCAACGACATGCAACGCGCTGAGCGCCGTATTCGTGAACTCTACTTGCAGGATTTCGCCAATGAGTGGCAAACCTTCCTGCTCGATATCAGGCTTCGTGCGCCACGCAACCTGAATGAAACCATCGAAGCAGCCAACGTACTTGCCGCAGCCGACTCGCCACTGGTGCTTCTGGTGCGAGAGGTCGCCATCCAGACGACATTGATCAACGTCGACCGAGGACCCGGCGACAAAGTCAATCAGCTCAAGGACAAGGTCCAGCGCGGGTTGGATGAGGTCACTGCGGCGACGGCGGCGCTGGCGAACGCGCCAACCACCGGTGACCGCCCTGAAATGATCGTGCAGGATCGTTTTAAGGAATTCAAATTGCTTGCCACGCCGACTGGCAAGGGCAAAGTGGACGAATTGTCGAAGGACATTCAGGAGTACGCAGTCAGCCTGCGGAACGATCAAATCGCAATGAGCAATGGCAGCACGCGGCGCTCGCAGGACGCCGACACCCGCCTGGCATCGAAAGCCGCGCAGCTGCCGTCGCCAGTCCGGGAAATCATTGAGGGGCTCACTGGCACAGCGGCCAAGCTTGCCAAGACTGGCTTGCAGGCCAATGCTGCCGCCGCAGTGAAGGGCGCGGTAGGGCAGGGCTGCTCAGCGGTAGCCCGTGGCTATCCGTTTGACCGTCGCTCGGCACAGGACGCGTTCCCGGCCGACTTCGCTCAGGTGTTCGGCCCCCAGGGTACGCTCAAGGTCGCGTTTGATGCGATCGCATCGGCCGTCGATATGTCGCGCGATCCATGGCAAGCACGGCCCGGGCCCGACGGCGCAGCGGCAGGCAATCCAAATGATCTTCGCTCGTTCAAACAGGCTCAGGAAATTCGTGAACTGTTCTTCGGGTCGGGTAAGACGACGCCGGGATTCGAGCTTGACATCAAGGTAATTGCTGCGGCGGGAGACAAGGTAGAGCTCGATGTCGACGGCACCGTAGTGTCGTCGACCGAAGATAGCAAACGAATCACGTGGCCGGGGCCAAAAAATAGTGAAAAGGTTCGCCTTAGCCTGGCTGGCCGACCACCCGCCGTCTCCACCGAAGGATTCTGGGCTCTACATCGACTCGTTGACAAAGGCACGGTTCAAAGTTCAACATCTCCCAACGTTGTTACTGTCGCGTTCAACGTGGAGGGCAAGGACATCCGGGTTGAGTTCCGCGCACGCTCGTTCCGCCATCCGTTGACTCTGGCCGCGATGCAGCGCTTTTCCTGTCCGGGTCGGTAGTATGGAGGTTGGCGATTCCGCGCCTGATACTGCTGCGCAGTCACTGTCGTGGTTCGGCAAATTGCCGAGCGCGGGCGACTTCATTTCGCGCCGCATGCCGTACGGTGTGCAGCAGTTCTGGGATCGATGGTGCGCCGCCGGTATGGAGTCCCTGAAAGAGCGAAATCCGGTCAGTGGTTGGGGCGTCTGGGGAAACATGCCGAAGTGGGCCTTCTTGTTGCCGACGCAGCCTGGCGTGCCGTTTGGACAACTCGGTGTCATTGCTCCGTCGTGTGATCGCGTAGGACGCAATTTCCCGTTTATTGTGACAACCGCGCTGACCGCTGAAAATATCGGCGAAGTTGTTCCTCGTGCGATGTTGGTTGGACTTGCGTGGAGTGCGGCGATCACAGAGGCACAAATATCGCGAAGCCACATCGAATCCCTTGATGCCAAACTCGCGGCAGCATTCGCACTTCAGCTGACGCAAGAAATTCCGGGTGGCGATGGCGAAGCAACGTTGCCGGCCGGCGTCAGCCCGCTCACCTTGCCTTGGCCGGAACTAGCGACAAGTTTTGATCTGTGTGGACCAGAGAGTTTTTGGTGGAGCGTGCCACCCGCCACGACAGGCTTTCGAGCGAGAACTCACAATGGGGCTTTGACGGCGTATCACTTTGCCACGCTCGCTGCGTGAGCGTTGGTTCGACAGTACGCTTATTCATTGCGCCTGGATAGCAGGGATTAGGCGTGACGACTGCGGAAAAATGGCGTCGCGTGATATCTCATTTGACTTTCTGGTTGGGATAGTCCGATGCCCTTACTGAACCAATCGATCTATTTGTGCCCCAGCGACCGAGCTGCCCGCGCATTTCAGCGGCACTTGTCACGTGAAAGCATTGCGTCAGCCACCTGCATCGAGCTGGAGCGATTCTTTGCGAATTTGTGGCGTCGCGGGCAGTTGTTTGGGCTACTGACTGACTCGCGGGAATTGCTCGACGCTGATGCGAGTGCTGCTCTGTGGCGAGCGGTAGTCGCGGATGAAACGAACCTCATGTCTCCGGAGTCAGCGCGCGTGGCATCGCTCGCTCATGATGCGTGGACGCTGGCCAACCGCTTCGGTTTGGCGATCCGTCAGATCGTAGCGCTTGCGTCAGGGCATGACAACCAGGCCCTGTTTGCGCGCTGCGCGGTCCGTATGGAAGCAGTGTTGCGGCGTACAGGCGCAATCACTCAGTCCGAGCTCTGCGCGCAGTTGGCCCTTCGAATCGATGCTGTTCGCAGCCTGCTTCCGGAGGCGGTCGTGCTGACCCCAACGTTCACTCTGCAGCCGGGGCAAAAGCAACTTCTTACCGC
>JAYUWL010000303.1:0-2767 GCA_043753585.1 Burkholderiales bacterium | reverse complement strand
ATGGTCGTTGACGGCGCTGTGGGAGCGATTTGGTCAGCGCAAATTGTGGAATCTGGTGCCGGGGTGCTTGTGGGGCGGCAGCGGCTGCGGTGTGGCGTGGAACACGCTGTGGCTGGCGCTGTTGTGCGCGACCGGCACGACGTTTTTGGGCCTCATGCTGGCACTGATCGTCACCCGATCAAACTTTCGCGGCAAGAAGATTTTGCGCCTGTTGACGGTGTTGCCCATCATCACGCCGCCGTTCGTCGTCGGCTTGTCGCTGATTATGCTATTCGGTCGCTCGGGTGTGGTGAATCAGGCGCTGGAAACGATGTTCGGCATCCCGCCGTCGCGCTGGATTTATGGCTTGCCGGGTGTGTTGCTGGCGCAATTGTTTGCCTTTACGCCAGTGGCATTTCTGGTGCTGATCGGTGTGGTCGAGGGCGTGAGCCCAACGCTGGAAGAGGCGAGCCAGTCGCTGCATGCAAGCAAGTGGCAGACCTTCCGTTATGTGACTTTGCCGCTGATGGCACCGGGCCTGGCGAACGCGTTCCTCGTCGGCTTTATTGAGTCGATTGCCGACTTCGGTAATCCCGTCGTGCTGGGCGGCAATTTCGGCGTGATGGCGACCGAGATTTACTTCGCCATTGTCGGCGCGCAGCTCGATCAGGGCAAGGCGGCGGTTTACTCGCTGATCTTGCTTGCGTTCGCCTTGTTCGCGTTCTGGTTGCAGCGCAAAGCGACAGCGAAAAAGAGCTACGTCACGGTGTCCGGCAAAGGCGATACCGGCCTGCCCAGTCCGTTGCCCAATGGCGTTCGCCGCACCGCTATTGGTGTGGGTGTGCCGTGGCTCGCGCTGACAGTGGTGCTCTACGGCATGAGCATTTTTGGCGCATTCGTGAAAGTCTGGGGCCGCGATCACACGCTGACGCTTGAGCACTTCGTGAAGGCGTTCTCGATTGATCACGGGCCGCATGGCTGGTTATTTACAGGCGCGGCATGGCATTCGCTGATCAACACGTTGCAGTTCTCGTTGGCGGCCGCGCCGCTGACGGCGATCATCGGCATTTTGTCGGCCTATCTCATTTCGCGAACGGTGTTTAAAGGGCAGCGTGCGTTTGAGTTTTTGACGCTGTTGTCGTTTGCGATTCCGGGCACCGTCATTGGTGTGGCGTACATTTTTGCGTTCAACGTGCCGCCGATTGAACTCACAGGAACAGGGCTCATCATCGTGCTCTGCTTTGTCTTCCGCAACTTGCCGGTGGGCGTGCGCGGCGGCATTGCGGCGCTGTCGCAGCTCGACAAATCGCTCGATGAGGCAAGTACGACGCTGGGCGCGAATGGCGCGACGACGTTCCGCCGCGTGCTGATGCCGCTGATGAAGCCTGCGATCGTTGGCGCGCTGATTTACGGCTTTGTGCGTTCGATGACCACAGTCAGCGCGATTGTGTTCCTCGTCTCAGGCGACACTGAAGTCGCAACGACCTACATCATCGGTCGTGTGATTAACGGGGATTACGGTGTGGCAATTGCCTACTGCACGGTGCTGATTTTGATTATGGTGGTCGCGATTGTGCTGGTGCAGTGGCTCGTTGGCTCGCGCAAGTTGGGCCGACGCGTGGCGCTGACCGTGCCGGTGATGGCTCCTGTGGCGGTGGCGGGATGAACGGGGCTCAGTCGCCTTTTGGGACGCAGCCGGTTCGGCCCCCTCTCTCCTTGCAGGAGAGGGGACAAATTCATGGCTCTGCGGCGAACGGCGCGGAGATTACACAACGCATTTACGGACATACAGCATGAGCACTGCAACCACTAAGGGCACCCTCGAATTCATCAACGTGGTCAAGGACTACGGCACCGGGGAGCCCGCTGTAAAAGGCATTTCGTTCCGCATCGAAGATGGCCAGCTCGTCACGTTGCTAGGGCCGTCCGGCTGCGGAAAAACGACTACCCTTCGCATGGTCGCGGGCCTGGAACTTCCGAACGCAGGACAAATTCTGCTCGGCGGCAAGGACGTCACTGCCCAGTCGGCCGCGCAGCGCAACGTGTCGCTTGTGTTCCAGAGCTACGCGCTTTTCCCGCACATGAGTGTCATGGAAAACGTGGGTTACGGCCCGACGGTACGCGGGACGAAGAAAGCGGAAGTCGAGGCCAAAGTCAACGCCGTGTTGAAACTGATCGGCCTGACCGGGTTCGAGAAGCGGCTGCCGTCCGAACTCTCCGGCGGTCAGCAGCAACGTGTGGCCATCGCACGTGCTCTGGTGCTTGAACCTGCGGTCCTGCTGTTTGACGAACCGCTGTCTAACCTCGACACCAAGCTGCGTCGTCATGTCCGCGAGGAAATTCGCGAGCTGCAACAGCGCCTGCTAATCACCTGTGTCTACGTGACGCATGACCGGGAAGAGGCGATGGCAGTTTCCGATCACATCATCGTGATGGATCGCGGCAACATCGCCGAGGCCGGGACGCCGCATCAACTGTTTTTTCAGCCTCGTACCGCGTTCGTCGCGGATTTCCTGTCGGAAGCAAACGTGGCCAAAGGCCAGGTTGTTGCGTTTGAAAACGGCATTGCGACGCTCACCCTCGGCGGCTCAAGCTTCGAACTCGCAACGGATTCTGCGACCGTGGGTGAAGCCAAAATTGCGCTGCGCCCCGATGTCTTCGAAGTCACAACCGATGGCGGTGAATCGCCTGCACTTAAGGCCACTGTATTGAAATGTGCATTTATCGGCAAAGGTGTGGAGCTCGTCGTTGATACGCCGGCCGGTGAATTGTTCGTCTTCTTGCCAAA
>JAYUWL010000302.1:0-64616 GCA_043753585.1 Burkholderiales bacterium | reverse complement strand
TTTCCGGGCTCTGGGATCAGTCCAAACAGTTCGATCTACCCGTGCATTTCGCTACCCAATTTACACACCCTGATACTTCCTAATGGAAAATCTGGGATAAATGCATTCGATGGACTAGCCTATCGCGAGCTCCGGCCCCAAATTACGCGCTATTCCTCCCCGCCCTTACCCCGCATCGCCTTTTTCATGGCAGTCTGCGCATCCCGCTGGCCTTCGCGCTCCTTGAGCACATCGCGCTTATCGTGATCTTTCTTGCCTTTGGCCAGGCCAATATCGAGTTTGACGCGACCTTTTGAGAAATGCAGGTTGATCGGCACCAGCGTGTAGCCGCGCTCTTTGACCTTGCCGATCAGTTTGTTTATTTCTTCGCGATGCAGCAGGCAGCGGCGCATGCGAATAGCATCCGGGCGAATGTGAGTCGACGCGCTGTTGAGCGGGCTGATGTTGGCACCGACCAGCCACACCTGACTGCGGATCACGCGCACGTACGCCTCCTTGATCCCGGCACGACCGGCGCGAATGGCCTTGACTTCCCAGCCTTCCAGCTCAAGTCCAGCCTCGAAGCGATCCTCAATGAAATAATCAAAGAATGCTTTTTTATTGTCAACAATGCTCATAATGATGATTGTAGGGAGGGTGGCGTGAAGCACGTTGTGCGCACCATTCTCGTGACCCATTCGGCGGCAACGATGTACGCGCTGGTCAACGACGTTCCGTCCTACCCAAAATTCCTTCCGTGGTGCGGTGGTGCCCGCATCATCGAACACACCGAATCCAACATGCAGGCGGCAGTCGATATCGCGTACCTCGGGGTTCAACAGACATTCACAACCAACAACACGCTCATCGCCAACGAGCGCATCGACCTTGCGCTCGTCAGCGGCCCCTTTTCCAGACTTTCGGGGCAATGGCGGTTTAACCAACTCGGCGACGTCGGATGCAAGGTGGAATTTGAGTTGAATTATGACTTTGAGGGCATCATCGGTGCCATCGTCGCGCCGGTGTTTGATCGCATTGCCGCCACCTTTGTCGACGCCTTTGTGCGGCGTGCCGAACAGTTGCATTCGTGATGCGGGTGACGCTTGTTTCCGCATGGCCGGATCACGTCGACGAGCGAATCACTGAAATGGCCAGCGGAGCGACGTTGTGCGACGCGCTGGTTGCATTCGGTGTCGCCGTTGATCAGGCCGAGGCAACAGGTTTCGGCCTATGGGGGAAGTCTCTGCCCCTCGATACGGTGCTGAACGACGGTGATCGCATCGAGCAATACCGGCCATTGATCGCTGATCCCAAATTAGCTCGCCATCGCCGGGCCAGCGAGCAAGGCTATCGTTGGCAGGGCCGCACGCGACGGGCGGTACAGAAAGGCGAACGTCAGGGCTAGTTGTAGGGTCGGCGCAGCCCGGTGGGCACTGTATTGAGGCCGATAGCGGGGAGCGTTACGGCAAGGTCATCCCGCAAGAGCCATCGTAATAGCCGTTGAGACGACCGCGCACAGTTGCCTACGACTGCCTTTACGCACCCGGTATGCGCAACGTGCGATTCGTCATCAACAGCCCCCGCCCCAGCATCACGTTG
The DNA here is from genome assembly GCA_043753585.1 of Burkholderiales bacterium. Classification (GTDB taxonomy): domain Bacteria; phylum Pseudomonadota; class Gammaproteobacteria; order Burkholderiales; family Casimicrobiaceae; genus Casimicrobium. Next base: position 63,038 of record JAYUWL010000302.1, on the reverse strand, counting down.
ACCTCAACGAGCAGCGCTTTAGTTAACTTGTTGTCTTCCAGTCAACGACGAAATCCCGTCAGCGTGGTGGCACCCGGTACCCTCTGCCGTGAACCGTGAACGCCCATGGAATTCGCGAGAGGCTCAGAGCCGAGGACTGCGTCCTTGCACGGCGTCGTCAGCTAGTTCGCACCGCTGCTGCCAACGTCGCATCGGCTAGACCCGATCCGGCCCATTCAGCTGGCGGCCTCTTCCTCCGCCCGTTGCGTAGTGGGGCTCAATCACCTGAGCAAGCGCCCTCCGAACCACGAGTTCCGCCTTCTCCATAAGTACGTCCCCGCGCATGCTATTTTTCTTCTTTGCGTACTCGGCTCGCGAGAAAATGATGTGACCCATTTGCCTGTTCAAACGCTACAAACAATCACCCGCAATAAGCATTCAATCCGCGCTTGCGAAGCGCTTATCGGATGCGTTTCTGACCGCCATGGGCAAATTTGACATTCGTGTACCAATATTCAATGTCGCGCGCAACCCGGCAAAATACTCAATCGACAATTGTCTGCATCGCCGTATTGTGAAGCCCGTACTGGAGTTCAACGTTGCTGGGCGAAAACGCCAATTGCGTGAACAGCATAATGATAAGTTTTTCGCGCGGATCTATGCGGAAATAGGTGTTGTACCCGCCGCTCCAGCCGTATGTGCCAGCTGAGCCAAGAAGTCCGGAATCGCCATCGGGTTTTCGCACGGCGACGCCGAGGCCAAAGTATTGTCCCCCCATTAACGGCAGGGGAACGTTATCTATGTGGCGCTCGGTCATCAACTCAACAGACTTTCGGCTAAGTAATTGCCGTCCCTCCCATTCGCCGTTGTTAAGCAACATCTGGGAGAAGCGCAAATAATCCGCAGCGGTAGACCAAAGATTTCCGCCCGCTGAAAAGAATCGTGGGGCTACGGAATCCAGCGGCAATTTCACCAAAATATTTTCGGCTGACAGCGAATACGCCGGTGCGATTCGGTACCGCTTTTCTGATGGCACCACGAATGACGTGTCGATCATTCCCAGCGGATTAAACAATCGATCGCGCAAAACCTTGTCGAGTGTTTGCCCCGTTACCGCTTCGATCAAGCGACCCAACACGATTGTCGATGGCCCGTATTTGAATGTCGAACCAGGCTGCGCATCCAGTGGTGAGGCCGCCAGATGCTTGGTGTATTCCTCGAGCGTGAAGTCGCCATTTTGCGGCAGCGACTGGACAGACTTGCGGCGCAATATTTCGGCCGGTGAATTGCTTGGTGGCAAGCCGACGAAACCGGCGCGATGGGTAAGCAGATCGTGGATTGTGATGTTGCGTTCGGCGGCCACCAACACATACCCTTCCGCTGCATCAGATTTTGCAATCGCAACTTTCATTTCGCGAAACTCAGGCAAAAATTTTGCGACGGGATCACTCAACAGAAATCGACCCTCCTCCAGCAGCATGAGCGCCATCACGGTCGCAATGGGTTTGCTCATCGACTGAATCTGAAAGATATCGTCGGTACGCATCGGGCGTCTGGCCTCCAAGTCGGCGAAACCGTGTGCTTTTAACGACACCAGTTGCCCCCTTCGCGCAACCAGCGTGACCGCACCTGCCAGTTTTCCCTCAGCCTGCAGCCGCTCCACAAACGCGTCCACACGCTGAAGGCGCTCGGAAGAAAGGCCGACCAGCTCGGGTTTTGCGGGTAGCGGCTGTGCCGCGGACGATAGGGAAAGGACCGCGGTGGTCACCAGCGCCATTTTGGTGAAAGATATTTTCATTATTACCCTTTGCAAAAATGAGCGAACTTCGAACATGCGTAAGAAAACTATATTCTTTTTTCGGTCGCCCTGGCCGCGGCGTCCACTCTACACGCATGACAACGAGCTCTCCTTCTGGCGGGTGTCCTGAAGCGTTTCAGGCTTGGGCAGTGATACAAGAGAGGGAGCAGGAGTGCGCACAGCGGTCCGGTTCACTTACGAGCAGAGCGATCTATAGCGGCCTTTCACCCACCACGGCCGACTTCACCTGCGAGACATATCGCCAAAAATGTCACAGCGTGGCCCTGATGATCGACGCGCGCGCAAAAAAAACGAGAGTCAGGCGGGGTTGTCGGGCTGGCACCGCCCGGCCCGCGTTGCAATGAGGCCGCGAGTGCATGGCGTTACGGCAAAATCATCCCGCAATAGCCATTGAGATATCCGCGCACATCGGCCCACGACTGCCGAAGCGCACCCGGTGCGGTTGCTCCTGCCACTACCGCATTGCCCGTCAAACCAAGGGCCGCGCGCAGCAACAGCAAACCGTCCGTGGTCGGCAGCACCAGGCCATCGCCATCAAAGTCAAAGGGGACAGCACCGCTGACGGGCGTCTTTTGAGCATCAACGAAATTTGCGATCAGGGTGCCGGTTGTCCTCGTCGCACTGCTACGAAATGGCGTGCTCCCCGCGAGCGCTGTGCCGCTAAAGCCAAGCAGGCGGCGCAACAGAAGTTGCGCGTCGGTCGCGTCCAGAATGCCGTCGCCATCCACATCCAGGTTGCAAGTCGCACCGGACCCGTACGGTCCATAGTCGTACAAACGAACGGTGTAGCTTCCGGTGGCGTCGCTGCTGCCGTTGCTCCAGGTCGTCACGTCGATGTAGTGGGTACCCGACGTGGTCAGACGAAACTGCAAGATGCGCGAATCACGAATTTTTCCGGAAACGATGTCATCGTTTTCAGCCAATATTTCACGGTTGGGGCCAAGCAAATAAACATACGGATCAAGAACCGCTGGCAAGGCTGTTGTGCTGTTGACATCGATCGACACGATGTCTCCCGCGACAGCGCTAAAGCTGTAGCGATTCGTGTTGAATTCAGGCCCGCGAACGCCGCCGTGGCAATAGTTCTGCGGTTGCGCAAAATCAAGCGAACCCGCGAGCGTTTGCCCCATCGAAATGGGAGTTACGGTGGCGCAATCCACCTCGGCGATTCGCACGCTCACTGTATTCGGTGCAACAACCGTCGCTGTAGCCGAGGGATTGCTCAAGCGCAGCGTGAAAGCGCGACTACCCTGCTCGCCAGGGCGATAAATGATGGGTACATTGACCGTTCTGTCGCTCGTATCGGTAGCCGCCCAGGTGAGGGTGGCGGGCGACGGAGCGGAAAAGTCGACGCCGGAGGTCGCCGTGCCGTTATCCGCGACCACGCTAACGCTCACGGGCTGCGTCCCACCCCCCACGCGACTCACAGTAAAGCTGACCGTGCCGTCGTTCTCGCGCAGCGCGGCCGACTGCTCGTTCCAGCCCAGCCGGGTCGCCTGACCAACAACCGCTTCAATCGAATTGCCAACATCAAGCAAGCCTGCCCCACAAGCGGCAATTGTGCAGTTGCTCCCGACGGGGAACGCTCGCGCGCCAGCGCGCAACGCGAGATGGGTTTGGTTGACGGTCAGCGCTGGAACTGCTGCTTGCAGCAACGCGGCCGCGGCGGTGACATGCGGTGCGGCCATTGAGGTGCCGCTTTTGAAGCACGTACCACTGGTCGGGCCAGCGGTAGACAGAATGCTGACACCGGGCGCGGTCACCGCAACACCTGCTCCGTAATTGCTGAAGGAGGCCCGTGCGCCACTGATGTCGGATGCGGCAACGGCAAAGGCACCGCGACAGTTCGCCGGGGCCGATGACGAAACATCGGCGCTGGAATTGCCCGCTGCCACGACCGGCAGGATGCCCCTGGCGCGCAAAGTATCAAACGCCTCCTGATACGCCCCGCCACATGCTCCAGCGCCACCAAAGCTCATGTTGATCATACGCACCGGATTCGGATTGATTGCCAGTCCAGTAATGGCCGCACCGCCCAACCAGAGCATGGCGTCAATCGCGTCGGCATCCGAGCCGCCGTTTGGGCCAAGCGCCCGTGCCATTAGTATTTTTGATGAGGAGGCGCCACCGGCGCCACCTGCTCCGCCGCCGGAAAACAAGGTTGCAGCCGCTATCGTGCCCGCCACATGGGTGCCGTGTCCGCAAAAAGATGCGGTGTCCGTGGGGTCAGCATCGCGGCCATCGCCGTCGCCAGAACTGGTCGCCTCCGCTACGAAGTCATAGCCAGCGAACGGGAAAGAAGGGTGCATGCGCAACTGCGATACCAGATCCTCCTGCCCGAGGGCAATTCCACTATCAACGATGCCTATGGTCTGGCTGGCAGAACCCGTCGTCGTGTCCCAGGCCGTGGTGAAATTTGCCCCTTCGATGGAGCCAGGGGAATATTTGAACCCCCACTGTCCGACATCGGTGAACATCGGATCCGTCGGAGTCAGCTGCGTCCGAATGGTCCGGTTTGGTGCCGCATAGCGAACACCCGGAGTGCGGCCCACGGCAGCAGCCAGTGCCGCTGCATCTGCACCGGACACACTTTTGTCCAGCTTCAGAAGCTCGGCACCGGTAGCCAATGTCCGAGCGTGAGCGAGCTTAACGCCGAAGCGCTCAACAACTGAGTTGGCGAGTGCCACACGAGCGTCGCGCGTTGCCAAAGCTGAAAACGCAGCCCCTTTCGTCGGCTCATATTTGACGATCAGCCCCGTCACCGCATCAGGGATCACACCGCCACTCAACTTTGCCGTATCGGTGGCCGGTGCGGCAACGATAGGGGCTGCCAACACTACGCCCACGATCAACGCGAAGGCGGAAACAACAAATCTCATACTTAACACCACAGCTCTAAAAATTGCTACCGCAAGTCGAATTTAGCCAGCTTTGAATTTGTGACCAGGTGGTATTCGTCGCCCCCGGCTCGTTCGCAAGCCCCAAGCCGCCGGTTACCGCAGCGTCCGTCTTGGCGCCGTTCATGACTCTCACGATGACCGCGCCGTCGGTCGCTGCCCATGTCGCAGCGCCCCCGGTGACGTTGTAATTGCTAAGCGCCGGGTTGGTCGCGTTAAAGATCGAAATATTGGTGGCGTTCGCCGCGCAGGTGCCCGCCAATCCGGAAAAAGCACCGGAATCGAATCCCATCATGCGCCGAATGATCGCTACGCCATCGGTCGCAGCCTCAATGAGTCCGTTGTTGTCGACATCCAGATTACAACTACCAATTGCCTGTACTACCGGATTCTGTGCGCTCAGGCTTGCGCCAACAATAGTGAACACCTGGGGTTTGATGCGCAGCCCGGCTGGCCCGGGTGCATGCAGCGTGCCACTCCAGCCGGTCGGCACCGTGCAACTGTAGGCCCCCGCGTTGTTGGTCGGGGGACAAACGACGCCTGCTGAGGGACGTGCGCAAAACTGAACATTCGAAAGTGGGATCGCCCCATTCAAGACCGTTCCGGAAATGCTGACCTTTGCCGCTGCACGAAACGCGGCAACCGACTGCCGTGTGAAATTAAGTGCCGACGCCGCATCGGCGCTGGACTCCGCATTTGCCGCCGCCACCCCGAGCACGTCACCGGTTGTCGGAGTTACGTTGCAGGGGCCACCGGACAGGTTTGAACCGGGTCCCTGGCGATACACGTTAGGGCTTGAGAAGCAATTCACCGATCGGACCGGGTACGACATGATGTCGCCCACCGTCGGGCTGCTGCCTGGAATTACGTATCCGAACGCGTAACTCGTTGCGCCGTACGTCAGAGCTCCGCCGTTATTTTCGAGCACTACCTGAGCGCGGTCATGCATCAGCCCCATGTTGTGGCCCAGCTCATGCTGAAACGACTTGTCAAGGCAGAAAACACCGCTTCCACCAACGTCACTGCCCTCGCTGATTGCGGCATAGCCATACTGGCTTAACAGGGTAGTCTGCTGATAGCCCCCGATCCAGGCCAGGCCACAGCCGTTGTGCGCTGCGTCGTCGTACGGGCGCACGAGCGCAACAAGATCGGCCCCATACGTGTTGCGGGCGCTCGGTGTAGAGCCGAAAACGCCGTTGCCGTTCGTTATGTCCGTTAGCGCAATTTGATTGTTGTTGGAATTGGTGTACGTCGTTTCCTCGGCGCGCACCAGCCGAAGCGTGGTTGCAACTTCGCTGCGCAAATACGAATCATTGGCCTGCGCGACAAGGTTGTTAAGGCGCGTCGTAACGCCCGCCCCGGCCCCGTGGCGTGTGGTGAACGCCGTCGTGTAAACAATCATCAAGTCGATTGTTACCTGCGGTGCCGGCATTACCTTCCGACGATCTGCGCTAAGCGGCAACTCTTCAATGCGCGGTCCGAGCACAGGGGGTATCACCGCGTCATTACGGAGGCTGATTTTTATTTGCAAGCCTTTAGCCGCGAGATCGCGCACAACCGCAGTTTCACCGGGGCGGCCGACAATTTCGTAAGTTGTCTCACCGGTGCTGACAGTTCCGTAAACGTGACCTTGCAGCTCGGTGATGTAGGCCGTCCCGGCGCTGAAATCGCCTGATACCGCTTTAGCCTGACCGACCCAGGTTCGCGCGCCGTCACTGCCCTGCAATACCCGTTCGTGGCTCAACGTCAACACTCGCTCTGGCGCAATGTTTAGTTCGAGTTTCGCGTTGCGCTGGTCTACGGCGAACAACTTGGCCGAATCAAAGTCGATCATCGTCTCGCCGACCGTCGCGTCAGGCGTGCTCTGTGCCGCGAAACTGACCGCTACCATCGCCGTCAGCCAGAGGGCCGCAACGGACGCAATACTGCGACGCAAGGAAATTTGACAGGGCTGTTTTGTTTTCACCAGGCGAACCTGAAATGTTGATTTCTTAAGGGGTACACGACGACTCAGTTTCCAATCCGACGCAGCTTATATGCCATTGTAATTTTGTTGCGGTAGCACTTGGTGGCCGTCGTCGTTTGCCCGTGCGGCCACCGGCCCCCGCTAAACTGCGACTGCGTTCCGCAAACTGATCGTTTTTTGGCCCTTCCCCGTGATCATTCGTTCCCTGCTCGACACCGATCTCTACAAATTCACCATGATGCAGGCCGTATTGCATCAATTTCCGGGTGCGCAGGTGGAATACCGCTTCAAGTGCCGAAACGCGGGCGTTGCGCTCGCTGATCTTGCCGATGACGTTAATCGCGAGGTCGACGCGCTGTGCCAGTTGCGCTTCAACGACGACGAACTCGATTACCTGCGCAGCCTCCGCTACGTCAAGAGCGATTTTGTTGACTTTCTGGCGCTGTTTCACTTTAATCGTGCGCACATCGGCATTAACCCGTCCGGCGACGACCTTGACATCTCGATCAAAGGGCCTTGGCTGCACACGATTCTGTTTGAGGTGCCGGTCCTTGCCATCGTCAACGAGGTTTATTTCCGGGGCGCGCAGCCAGAGCCCGACTACGCCGTAGGGCGCGAACGGCTGGCCGCGAAACTGGATCTCGTGCAACAGCAACCGAGCGATCTCGGATTCTCATTTGCCGACTACGGAACCCGGCGTCGTTTCTCGCACGATTGGCAGCGCGAAGTGCTGACCACGGTCAAGGCGACTGTGCCCAGCGCGTTCGTGGGTACCAGCAATGCATTTTTCGCAAAAGAATTGGGGTTACTCGCCGTGGGCACGATGGCTCACGAATGGCTGCAAGCAGCGCAGGCGTTGGGACCGCGCCTGCGTGACTCACAGCGCTGGGCGTTTCAGAAATGGGCAGATGAGTATCGCGGCGACCTGGGCATTGCGCTGTCGGACGTTGCGGGACTGCGTGCGTTCACGCGCGATTTCGACATGTATTTCTGCAAACTGTTTGACGGCGCACGGCACGATAGCGGTGAGCCAATCGCCTGGGGCGAAGCCATCATCGATCACTACCTCGCCAACCGCGTCGATCCACGCAGCAAGTCGCTGGTTTTCAGTGATGGCTTGTCTTTTCCGCGCGCCGTCGAGATCGCAAAACACTTTCAGGGGCGCGCAAAAACCGCGTTTGGCATCGGTACCAACCTGACCAACGACCTTGGCTACACGCCGCTGCAAATCGTGCTCAAAATGGTTCGTTGCAATGGGCAGCCCGTCGCCAAGCTCTCAGACACTCCGGCAAAAACGATGTGTGATGACGTGTCGTATCTCGCCTATCTCAAACAGGTGTTTGAGATCGCTTAGTGACACGCCTTGCGATTACCGACAGTCGATACTCAAACCTTGCGGGTGGCGAGCGCAGCAAACCCGCCCAACGCCATAAACGACACACCAGCCGTTGCGCGAGCTACGGTGCTGGCCGCCCTGTTCTTTGACAGTCGCGGCGCAATCAAGCCAGCAAGTAACGCGTAGGCTGCGTCTGTAAGTGCGTCCACCAAAACAAATAAGGCACTTAGCGCCAGCGCCCGCATCAGGGAGCGCTTCCGCCTCCATCCGGCGTCATAAACTGCGGCAGAAATGCCGTGAAAAAAATCGCCGTTTTGGGGTTGAGCAAAGCGACCACGAAGCTGTCAGCAAACACCGGCCACAACGGAGCCGCCTCAATCGACGCCGTTCCTTCCGCAGAGCTTTCGGAGCGCAGCGCTCTGATGCCCGGATAGTCAGGTACAGAGCCCCCGCATATTTGACGACCGCAATCGCCACTGTCGACGCCGCAAATAACGCAGCCAGCCCGAACGACGCCGCTACAGCGTTGCCGAAAATGCCCAGCGCAACCCCGGTGACCGAAGCAAGGCCGGAGCGCCTCCCCTGTGCGGCGCTGCGTACAACGATGTCGAAAACGCCGGGCCCAGGCGTTACTGCGAGCACGAAACTCGCGACCAAAAAACGCTGAGTAGCGGCCAGTGGGGAAGAAATTCAATCACCACGCAAACTGGAACAGGTAGCTAAACTCGGATCATGCCCCGTATCACATCAACCTACAAACGCCCGTGGTGGCTGCCCACGGGCCACTTGCAAAGCATCTACGCACAATGGCTGCCGAGGCCAACGATTGCCTATCGCAGGGAACGACTTGAACTGGCAGATGGCGACTTCATCGATCTCGACTGGTCTGACGCAGAGTCTGCAGAGGCCCCGTTACTCGTGTTCTTTCACGGGCTTGAAGGTTCCAGTGATTCGCAATATTGCCGCAGCACAATGGCCGCCGCCAGTGCGCACGGCTGGACAGGTATGGTCGCGCACTTTCGCGGCTGTTCGGGCGAACCGAACCGCCTTCCGCGCTCGTATCACTCGGGCGACAGCGAACATTGCGACATTGTTCTGCGCGAGATGCGCTCCCGCTTCCCGACCCGAATCGTGTTCGCGGTCGGCGTGTCCTTAGGCGGCAACGCGCTGACAAAATGGTGCGGCGAGCAAGGCGACGCGGCCAGAACGTTTATCAGCGCCGCAGCTTCCGTCTCCAATCCGCTGGATCTGGGCATTTCTGCCGAGGCGATTCTGCATTTCAAGAACTGGATTTTCAATCGCTATTTTATGAATGCGATGGGTGAGAGCTACTCGCGTCGCATGGAGCAGCATCCGCATTTGCGCGAGAAAGGTTTTCTCGCGAAACCGCAAAATTTCCCCCAGTTTGACGAGCACTACACGGCTCCGATGCATGGTTACACCAGCAGCTGGGATTACTACTACCGGGCATCGTCCCGGGGTTTCATCGCGAAGATTCGCGTTCCGTTTTTGCTGCTTAACGCGATGAACGATCCCTTCGTTCCGGCGTCGCTCTTCCCAAACGAGGCCGAAGTGCCGGACAACGTCACGCTTGAGCAACCCGTCGACGGTGGACATGCCGGATTCGTCACCGGCACGTTTCCTGGCAGGCTGGACTGGCTGGCCGAGCGGCTTTGTGATTTCTTCGGCGCCCGGATCAGGGCAAAATAGCGATTCTTTCCTTTGTAGGAGAGGCTCTGCCGCGACCCGCGTTCGGCTCAAGGCAATGGGTCGCGGCAGAGCCGCTCCTACAAAAAATCCACACAAAATCATTCATGCAACTCCCCTCAGAAATTTTCAAGGCTTACGATATTCGTGGCATCGTTGGCAAAACGCTGACTCCGGAAATCGCCTATGCGATTGGACAGGCGCTTGGCTCTTTGTCGCTGGAACGCGGCGCGGGCTCCATCGCGGTCGGCCGCGATGGACGACTCTCGGGCCCCGCACTTTCTCAGGCGTTGCGTGACGGCATCATCTCCACCGGCTGCAACGCGATTGACATTGGAATGGCGCCGACGCCTGTCTCATACTTCGCGGGGCACGCGCTCGGCACCGGATCGTGCGTCAGCGTGACGGGCAGCCACAATCCACCGGACTACAACGGCATCAAGATGGTCGTCGCCGGTGAGGCGATTTGGGGCGACACTATTTTGTCGCTGAAGACCCGCGCCGAGGCAGGCGACGTAAAGACCGGCAAAGGAACCCAGTCCACCGCCGACATCAACGACGCCTACGTCGCCCGCATCGTGGGTGACGCAAAACTCTCGCGCCCCATGAAGATCGCCGTCGATTGCGGCAATGGCGCGGCGGGCGTCCTGGCCCCCAAAATCTTCCGCGCACTGGGCTGTGACGTCACGGAAATGTTCTGCGAAATCGATGGAAATTTTCCGAACCACCACCCCGATCCATCAAAACTGGAAAACCTCGAAGACCTGATCAAAGTTGTCAAGGAAACCGATGTTGAGCTGGGCCTGGCGTTCGACGGCGACGGCGATCGTCTGGGCGTGGTCACGAAATCCGGCGAAGTGATTTTTCCCGACCGCCAAATGATGTTGTTCGCGGGTGATGTCCTGTCGCGCAACCCCGGCGCAACAATCATTTATGACGTGAAATGCACGCGCCTGCTCGACAAATACATCGTCGCTCACGGCGGTGTTCCACTCATGTGGAAAACGGGACATTCACTGGTCAAGGCGAAGCTCAAGGAAACCGGCGCGCCGCTCGCTGGCGAGATGAGTGGACATATCTTTTTTAAAGAGCGCTGGTACGGTTTTGATGATGCGATTTATTGCGGCGCGCGCCTTCTTGAGATCGTTTCCAAAGCGGCAGACGCGAGCAAAGTGCTTGAGGACTTGCCGAACGCGCCGTCCACGCCCGAGTTAAATTTGAAATGCGCCGAGGGCGAGCATTTCACGTTGATGGAGCAGCTGAAAGCCACGGCCAGATTCCCGACGGCGACGCGCATCGCGACTATTGACGGCATGCGCGTTGAGTACGCCGATGGCTTCGGGCTTGCGCGTCCGTCGAACACCACACCCGTTATCGTGCTCCGATTTGAGGCGGATACCCCGGAGGCGCTGACGCGGATTCAGGACGATTTCCGTAGCCAGTTTGCTCGGGTCAACCCCGAACTGGTTCTGCCGTTTTAGTCCTAAACTCGCGGTCAAACCCAGTTCAGGTCGAGTTCAAATTTTTCAGAGGATCGTCATATGCACTTCATCAAGACCATCGCAGCTGTCGCCGCTGCCTGCGCCGCCGGCGTCACCTTCGCTCAGGCCTACCCGTCAAAGCCGATCAAAATCATCGTGCCGTTCGCGCCGGGGGGCACGACCGACATCGTCGCCCGCATCATGGCGGCCAAAATGGCGCCGATTCTCGGGCAGCCTGTCATCGTGGAAAACCGCGCCGGCGCGGGTGGCTCGATCGGTGCCAACGAAATCGCCAAAGCCCCGGCTGACGGCTATGTCATCGGTATGGGTTCCGTCTCGACAATGGGCACGAACATCGTCGCCTACAAAAACAACAAGCTTGATCCGCTGACACAATTCACCCACATCACGAATCTGGCGTCGGTGCCCGGCATCATCGTTGTCAATAAGAATTTCCCGCAGAAAGACTTCAAGTCGCTAGTCGCCGAATTGAAAGCCAACCCCGGCAAGTACAGCTATGCGAGCTCGGGCGCTGGCGCAGTAGGCCACCTCGCGATGGAACTTTTCCTGGTTGAAACAGGCACCGACGCGCAACACATTGCTTATAAGGGCGCTGGCCCGGCGGTGACCGATGTGGTCGCCGGAAACGTGCCCATCATGTGGGACAACCTGTCGTCGTCGCTGGCACAGATCAAGGCGGGCAACTTCGTGCCTATCGGACTTGCGTTTCCGAAGCGCATCCCGCAGTTGCCAAACGTGCCGACGTTTGCTGAACTCGGTTTGAAAAACTACGAAGCCGATACGTGGTTCGGCTTTGTCGGCCCGGCCAACATGCCCAAAGACATCGTGAAGAGCATTTACGATGCTTCAATGGTCGTGCTGAAAGACCCGGACACCATCAAGAAATTTGAAGATAACGGCGCGTTCGTCATCGCAAGCACACCAGAACAGTTTACCGAAACCGTCAAACGCGAGGTTGCCAAGTGGAAGCGCGTGGTGGACGCGAAGAAGATTTCGCTGGAGCTGTAACCCAGCTTGCAACATCAGAAAAGCCCTCACAGCGGGCTTTTTCCATTTGCGGGCTAGCCATGATGCATCGCGTGTCGCGCGATCGGCCAGACTTTCTGACCGTGAGTAAACGCTCGATGCTGCTGCTCGAACAAACACTCCTCTACCTTCCCGCCGTCGCCGTCATCATCGCCATTCCGGGACCAGACATGTTGCTTTCGCTTTCGCGCGAATTGACGCAGGGGCCGCTCGCGGGCGTGGCGTGTCAGGCGCAGCAGTGCGTTTGCTCGATCGTCGCAGATAGCAGTTGAAGCGGCAGCTTTTTGCCAAAACGACCACTTCACAAGGGATAGCGCTTAATTTATGCGTAAGTCGATAATCGACGTTTTACGCGATTAGCCCCAGTTGATTGGTCATTTCATGACAAAGCTGATTACAAGTTGCACGCAATGGCGCCGTCGGTTCTATACAAAAACGCAGCCCGTCGCTCACTTCCAGCTGCTGGCTACTTGCCCTGCCAATCCTTAAACTTCGCCGCCAGCTCGTCCGCCGCGCGCACCATGACGTGCACATCAGTGCCAACGCCAACCAGCGTTGCGCCCTGCTCCAGATATTTTGCGGCATTTCCGTCGGTGCTGAGAATGCCAATCGCTTTGTTGGCTGCTTTGGCAACTGCAAATGCTTTGCTGATTTCAGCCTGGACTTCGGGACCGTTAGCGTGGCCTCGGTAGCCCAGACTGGCGGCGAGATCAGACGGGCCGATGAAGACGGCATCAACGCCGGGCGTGCGGCAGATCGCATCAAGCTCAGCCAGCGCTTCCGGCGTTTCGATCTGCAGAACGAGACCGATTTCATCGTTGGCACGGGCCATGTAATCCTTGTAGCGCGTGTAGCCACCGCCGCGCGTGCTGCCCGCCACGCCGCGCAGACCCTGCGGCGCGAATCGAGTGTAGGACACCGCCTCGGCCGCCTCCGCCGCGCTGCGAATGTTCGGGATCATGAGGTTAGTCACGCCGGTGTCAAGCGCCCGCTTGATTGTTGTCATGTCGTTCGACGGCACGCGCACCACGGCGTGTGTCGGCAAATTTTTTGTCGCCAGCATGAGCATGCCGATGGTCGCAAGATCAGTCGGCGAATGTTCCATGTCAAGCAGCAGCCAGTCATAGCCCGACTGCGCAACGATTTCCGTGATCGGCAAATGCGCAAAGTTGCACCACAGCCCAATCAGCACTTTGTTGGCGGCCAGCTTTTGCTTAAACGTATTGACGGGCAGACTATTCATGTGAATTCACTCCTTCAGTATTTACATGAAATGATAAGTGCGGCCTGCCTCAAGCCCGCGCGTCGGCGTCAGTTTCAAGCGCCATCAGTCGCTGGCAACTCAAAAACCGCCGCGATTTCCCGTTGATCGGATCGACAAACGCGATTTCGCTGGCCAGCAACTGCAGTGGCTTCAAGACGGTATCGACCGGCTCGTCGGGGAGCAGATTCGGATAAATACGATCATTGACGATTGGAATTCCCAGCAAGGCCATGTGAGCGCGCAGTTGATGCTTCTGCCCCGTGACAGGGCGCAGCGAATAGCGGGCCAGCGCCCCTCGCGTTTCCAACAGTTCAATATGTGTTTCGGCATTTGGCTCGCCGGGCACTTCGCACATCTGCATGAATGCCGCGCTTTCAATCAGACGGCTGCGGCGCGTTATCGGAAAGGTGAGATCGGCACTGACGGACGCGACGGCTTCATAGCGCTTTTCGACAGCGCGATCGCGAAACATGCGCTGGTACGCATCGCGCGCTTGAGGTTCAATCGTAAACAGCACGAGGCCCGCCGTGTCGCGATCAATTCGATGCGCCGGTGACAGCGTGTCAATGCCCAACCTGCGCTTGAGCCGAACGAGCAATGTCTGCTGAACAAATCGCCCCGCTGGGACGACAGGCAAAAAATGCGGCTTGTCAGCAACGAGAATGTGTTCGTCCTGGAACACGATTGTTTCTGCAAACGGAACGTGCGGTTCTGCGGCAACACTTCGGAAGTAGTAAATTTTTTGACCGGGTGTGAACAGCGTTTGCACCGTGATGCAGTCACCGGCTTCGTCAGACACCTCGCCAAGGCCGATTCGCGCCACCCAAGTGTCACGCGAGACCGACGGGAATCGCTTAACCAGAAAGTCAAGCGTGGTGCGCCACGAGCCCAATTGCGCTGAAGGCAGCGCCACACAACTGGCGCTCACGCCATCGCGCATGGGACGAACGATGTCGCGCAATTTACCCTGCTAAATCGAGGCGTTTCGCCCGAGCTACGCGCCACTCACCATCAGGCTCACTGGCATAAACATCTTCATAGGTCGTTGCCGTCTCCTGCAACTTTGTATCAAGCGCGATGCGGTTATCGAACACGAAACATTCGCCGTCCCAATCCTTCTCGGCATCCGGCATCGACTGAAAATAGTTGAGGATTCCGCCCTCAAGCTGCACCACGTTCAACCCCAAATCCTGCATCCATGCGCTCGATTTTTCGCAACGAATGCCGCCCGTGCAATACATCGCCACGGTCTTGCCTTCCGCCTTCCATTCGGGTGCGTTAGCTTCAACATATTTCGGAAAATCACGAAAGTTTGGCACCTGCGGATTGATCGCGCCTTTGAATTTTCCAAGACGATATTCAAAACTGTTGCGGTTGTCGATGACCACCACGTCGTCACGCGCGAGCAGACGCCGCCACTCAGCAGGACTCACATTGTTGTCGCTATTGGCATCGGGCCGAACGCCATCAATGCCGAACGCAACGATCTCGCGTTTCACGTGAACGCGCATTTTGAAAAAGGGCCGCGATGTACAGGCGCTTCGCTTGAAGGCGATCCCCACAAACGCACCATTGAATGACCGGCCCTGCGCCAGCGTCGCCTCAAATGCGTCCAGCGCCGTGGTGGTCCCGGCGACAACTCCATTGATACCTTCACTCGCAACCAGAATGCTGCCCGTGAGTTCGCGTGCGAGTTCGCGCATCGCCCCGGCAACCGCATCCGGGTCGGTTAATTCAACAAATTTGTAAAACGCAGAATGGAAAAGCAATAGGGGCATCGGGTAAAGAACTCCTTCAATTATCTCAATTCAAGAGTTCCGGCTGGTGCACGGGCGCATCGCCCGGCACCGGCCTAACGTTGCGATAATGGTGAATGTCAGCCACTTCACCTGCAACCACCCATTCCCCGCAACCCTATGCGCAACTGACGCCGGACACCGTGCTCAACGCGCTTGAATCTGTTGGCTTGCGCGGCGACGGTCGCCTGATCGCGCTGAATAGCTACGAAAACCGGGTGTATCAGGTTTGGCTGGAAGAACCAGTGCCGTTCGGAGTCAGCGTGGTTGCCAAGTTTTATCGCCCGCAACGCTGGACCACTGCCGCGATTCTCGAAGAGCATGCATTCGTCGCGGAGTTGGCGGAGCGCGAAATTCCCGCCGTGCCACCGATGTTGCTCAGCGGCAAAACATTGAACGAGTTTGAAGGTTTTCGTTTCTCGGTGACGCCGCGTTTGTCGGGCCGATCGCCTGAACTTGACAACATGGAAACGCTGACCTGGATGGGGCGATTTATTGGCCGTATTCACGCGATTGGCGAGCTGCGTCGGTTTGCCGAGAGACCCACGCTTGACATCGAGTCATTCGGCATCGAACCGCGCGCATTTCTGCTCGACAACCACTTCATTCCCGGCGATTTGCTGCCCGCGTGGTCAAGCGTGAGCGCGATGGCGCTTGAAGGAATTCATGAAATTTTCGACCGTGTCGGCACCGTGAAATCCATTCGCCTGCACGGCGATTGCCACGCGAGCAACGTGCTCTGGAACGACAGCGGACCGCATTTCGTGGATTTTGATGATTGCCGCATGGGGCCTGCCGTTCAGGACTTGTGGATGCTGTTGTCCGGTGAGCGCGACGCGATGCAGGGCCAACTAGCCAGCATCATCAAAGGCTACGAAGACTTTTGCGAATTCGATGACAACGAATTGCAATTGATCGAAGCGCTACGCACGCTGCGTCTTTTGCACTATTCAGGCTGGATCGCCCGCCGCTGGCACGACCCGGCGTTCCCCGCAGCCTTCCCGTGGTTCAACACGCAGCGCTATTGGCAGGACCGCGTGCTTGAGCTGCGCGAGCAAATTGCGGCGATGCAGGAGCCGGGGCTTCGCCTTGCGGCGTTGTCGCACTGAAGCGTCGTCGCCAAAACCCGAGCCGATCAGTGTTCATGCCGGTGATGAATATCCGGAAAGTGCGGGTGTTTGTGCGTCACTACGCCATGTTCGTGCCAGTGCGAATGCGTGGCCGTAGCGTCGCCCATAAACGCAATTTTGTGCGAGTGCTGGTGATGCTCATCATGCGAGTGACTGTGCTCATGGGCCTCGGCATCATGCGTATGGTGATGGGCGTGATGCTCGGTCAGGTGCAGCCAAACGCCAAGGGCCATTAACGTGGCGGCCAGCCAGAATGGCAGAGTCGCCGCTTCGCCGAGCAATCCGATGGCCACAGCCGCGCCCATGAAAGGCGCGACAGAAAAGTAGGCGCCAGTACGGGCAGTGCCCAGTCCGCGCAGCGCCAGCACGAACAGCACCAGGCTTAAACCGTATCCCAAAAATCCCAGCAACAGGGTCGTTGACACGGTCGGCACATCGGGAAGCTCAGCGCCCATACCAAGCGCCAGCAGCGTGTTGAAGACGCCAGCAATCAGCCCCTTGCTGCCTGCGATGAACAACGCGTCGGAGGCCGATACTTTACGCGTCAAATTGTTGTCAATCGCCCAACAGATGCAGGCTGCGGCGATCAACACCGGCCCGACCCAATCCCTGGTTCCCCCGCCTGACGACGGCCACGACAGCACGACGCCGCCCAGCACGATGGCTGCCATGCCGAGCACAACGCGACGACCCGCGTTTTCCCTGAACACGAGCCATGCGATGAGCGCGGTCAATACCGCCTCCAGATTCAGAAGCAGCGATGCCGTCGACCCGCTGATACGCGTCAATCCAAACAACAACGCCACCGGCCCGACGATGCCGCCAAAAAAGATGGCACCGAGTAACCAGCGCCATTCGCCTTTGCCAAGCCCCGACGGTTTCCAGCCGCCATCCCGCAGCAAGCGCGCAACGCCCAGTCCGACGCCGCTGCCGAGATAAAGCAGACCGCCCATCAGCACGGGTGAAATTTCTCCGATTAACCCCTTCGCAAGGGGTGTGCTGGCCCCAAACAGGGCTGCGGCGAGGAGGGCATAGGCTGTGGCGCGATTCATGCCGTCCATTATGTGCGCGTCGATTTCAAAAGCACCTGCAGCAGGCTAGTACGGCGCCCATAAATTTCTGGACTTGTTAATAAAAGCACCGCCTTTCCGCGTCATGCGTCGTTGCAAATGCTCACAATAGCTCGCGCTTTTGATAGCGTGCCGGTTTGCGCAGGAACTCAAATCGCAACGAGAAGGAACTCATGCTCGACGAATGCTGGTAACGTCGAGTTGACACGGTGAGCACCTCAGGTTGCGATACGGACAAGACCAGCTTTTTCATGTAACGCCCAACACAACTGGGCTACAGGCTATTTTTTTAAATAACCGACTATCTCCGAAATTTACGCTCAGCCCCAATCAAATAAGGCATTCAACGTAAAGCTGTAGTTCGCAATGGCTCTCAAAACGCACCCATATGACCCCGCTTGAAGCTCTCCTCGGTATCGATTTGCCCATCATTCAGGCCCCGATGGCGGGCGTTCAGGGCCCCGCCATGACGGTTGCCGTGTCGAACGCGGGCGGGCTCGGCTCGCTGCCCTGCGCGATGCTCACGCCGGATGTACTGAAGCGCGAGCTTTGCGCGATCCGGGCGCGAACCGACAAGCCTTTCAACGTAAATTTCTTCTGCCACACGCTACCGCCGCCGAACGCGGAGCGCGAAGAACGCTGGCATGACGCCCTGGCACCCTACTACGCCGAATTCGGGATCGATCCGACAACGATTCCGGCAGCACCTGGCCGCCAGCCGTTCACCGCTGAAGCGGCTGATGTGCTTGCTGAATTCAAGCCACCAGTGGTGAGTTTTCATTTCGGATTGCCGTCGGCGGAATTGGTGGCGCGGTTGCGCTCGTGGGGCGCAAAAATCCTGTCGTCGGCGACGACGGTGGATGAAGCGCGCTGGCTCGAAGCCCATAGGGTCGACGCCATCATTGCACAAGGGCTTGAGGCCGGTGGCCATCGCGGCATCTTCCTGTCGAGCGATCTCACCACGCAGGTTGGCACATTCGCTTTGTTGCCGCAGATCGTGCGCGCCGTAAACGTTCCAGTGATCGCTGCGGGCGGCATCGCGGACGCAAGAGGCGTGCAGGCGGCGCTTTCGCTGGGCGCAGTCGCCGTGCAGGTGGGCACGGCGTACCTGTTGTGCCCAGAAGCGACGACCAGCGGGCCGCATCGAGCAGCGCTTAAGAGCGAAACTTCTCGCCAGACCGCTTTGACCAACCTGTTTACCGGACGCCCAGCGCGCGGCATCGTCAACCGTATCATGCGGGAGCTCGGTTCGATCAGCGTCGCCGCTCCCGAGTTTCCACTGGCGACGGCGGCTATCGCACCGCTACGCACTGCGGCGGAAAAACTCGGAAGCGGAGACTTTTCGCCGTTGTGGTCGGGCCAGAACGCGACTGGATGCAAAGAAATCAGCGCGGCTGACCTGACGCGCGAGCTGGCTCGTTAAACGCATTCGCAAAAGCCGATAGTAATTCCATTTCTAATTCAATAGAAGACTAGCCGCGACGCTGCAGACAGTGCGTGAGCACGGCAAGGAGGAGCAACAACGTAGAAATGGAATCAGCGCCGAAGCCGCTCGCCTGACGCCGGTATCAGGGCCAGTATCAAGGGCACTTCTAGAAATTCATTTTCTCGGGATGAAATGCAAGGCGCAGGTCACAGCAACCGGAATGTACGCCCTGGTAATTGAGGATTGCGAGCACCGGGCAACGCCGCAGTTCGCCTGAACAATGAATTTACAGGAGTGCCCTTAAAGCCAGTATTCCCACAGCCGAGCGAACAGTTCTTTAGCGCGCTTTGCCGCTGGTCGCTTTTGCCACTGGTCATGCGTAATGACGTCGGACTCCAACAAATCCTTGTCAAACATGGCTTGCAGCTGAGTACCAAACTCTGCGCCCAGCACGACAGCGTTCAACTCACGATTGTGCAGGAAGCTGCGCCAATCCATATTGGTTGAGCCAACCGTCGCCCACACACCATCAATCAGTGCTGTTTTCGAATGCATAACCACTCCGCGTCGCTCGTAAATTTTTACGCCTGCGCGCAGCAAAGTATCGTAGTAATGATGCCCCGCGTGCAACACGAGCCAGAAATCGGTCTGACTCGGCAAAATCAGTTTCACATCGACGCCGCGACGCGCGGCCGCTTTAAGCGCAGCAAGCATTTGCGGATCGGGTACGAAGTACGCGTTGGTAAGACTCACGCTCGTCTCAGCGCTGGCAATGGCCGACAGTAACGTCGCGTAAATCAGGCTATAGGGTTCTTCCGGGGAACTGCCGATAGCACGCACCACTTGCCGTCCGGAAGTTAACGGCGGCGGAAACCATTTCTTTGCCGCAAGTGGTTCACCGCGTTGCGACTCCCATGTTTCCAGAAACAGTTTCTGGAATTCAGCAACCACTGGCCCCTGTAATCGTAAATCCGTGTCGCGCCAGGCGAGCGTTGCGATTGCGCTCGGTGGCTTAGCAGTACGCGTCTGAGCTTTCGCTGCCTGACCGAACGAACCGCCTGAATAGACACTGCTGATGTTGATGCCACCGAGAAACGCCGTTGTGCCGTCAACAATCAACAGTTTTCGATGATCACGCTGATTCAGCTGCCACTCTTTGCGGGCAAGGAGGGGATTGATCGGGTTGTATTCGAGAACCCGCACACCTGCGTCCGTGAGCCGTTTGAAGAACTCTCGCGGCGTACTGAATGTGCCCGCGCTATCGTGAATCAAATTGACCTGCACGCCCTGTTTTTGCTTGTCGATCAGGGCTTGAGCAAAGAGCCGCCCCACCTCGTCATCATCAAAGATGTAAGTCTCCATGTTGATGTGATCGCGCGCGCCGCTGATGGCTGCCAGCATTGACCGGTATGTAGCCGGACCGTCCTGTAGCAACATCACCTGATTGCCCGTCGTCAGCGGGCTGCCAACGATTGCTTCCTCTACCGCAAGGTGGCGATCAAAAATGTCGGTCTTGGGGCTGCGCGCGCGGAGGCCGTCAAGGATCGCTTTACTCTGAACTGCGGAAAGCGGCCCCCGTACGCCCTCGAGTTGCACTGCCGTGCGACGGTCGGGTGCGAGGTCGGGAACGATCCTCGGCAGGCTGCTGCAGGCCGTCATACAAGACGCACACAGCAGGAGACTCAATAGGCTGCGCGGTGAAATGACTGATAACGTCATAAGCGCAGGGCAGCAGTTGACCCGGCAGTTGCGCCGACGACAAAAGCGCCCGTTGCCAATTGCCCCATCACAAACGTCCGGTGAGCAGCAAAACGATCATGATTATGAGCACGATACCCAAAACTCCGCTCGGCGCGAAGCCCCAGCCCTTGCTGTGCGGCCATCTCGGAAACGCGCCCACAAGTAGCAGGATTAAAAGGATCAGCAGGATCGTTCCTACGCTCATGGTTTTCTCGTTGCGGTTGGTTGAAATGGCACGCGAGGGAAAGCGGCAATTGTGTCGTCGAATCAATCTCCGCTATGCATTGCGCGCACGACCGGGGTAAAACGACTTCGCGCTGCATTCGTTTACCTGATTTTTTGATAGCGCTCGATTGAGGGCAATCCGACGGCGGCCCGTTGACGTGTCGGACGACGCTTACACAGGCGCCCCGCGAATCCAGCGCAACGCTAACGCATGTCTCAGCACCACCGCGCCATCGGAGCCTTCATCATGAACACCGAATTCTTCTGACGAATGCAGACAGGGCTTGCCGAAATGGCCTGATGCTAGAACTCTATCGCGTCAGCAATCGCCTTGATTCCGGCTATCGCACAAACATCATCCGCCTCGCCACCTGGCGCGCCTGACACGCCGATGCCGCCGACCACGGAACCCGCCGCTTCAATCACCAGGCCGCCGCCTGCGGCCAACACTTTCGGATGCGAACGGATCGCGCTCATTGGTTTGCCGGGTTGCGTTTCGACGGCGAGCGCCGTCGTGGGAATGCGGAAACTCACCGCCGTCCACGCCTTGTTCGGCGCGATATCGACGGTATGCGCACCGGCGAAGCGATCACGCAATAGCACCTGCACCAGCCCGGCCCGGTCAACCACGGCAACAGTCACCTGGTAGCCGTCTTTGCGACACTGTTCGAGCGCGGCTTTGGCAGCGGATAGCGCTGTCTCCGGCGTGAGCGATTTAGTGGAAAACGTGGCGTCCTGCGCGTTGGCGGCCATCACCGCACACGTGAACGACGCAGCTGCGGCGCGTGAAAAACTTCGAAAAATCATAAAAAATCCTTCCAATTGTTCGACTTTCACCTTTACAGGCGGCTAGCCCATGGCTAATAAGCATTTCAGCCAAAAGCTGTTAGTCGATCTTTGCGCTTAATAGCGTGAACTCGCCCTTGCGGCGACACTCAAAATAATGCTCGAGGGCCGTCTTCACGGTGCGAAACGCAAGTTCCTTCCAGGGAATCTCATCCTCACGAAACAAGCGAATATCAGTACTCTCCGGCGTGGTTGCATACTTCGCCTCGCTCATCATGCCGAGATACATCATGTGAACCTGCGAAATGTAGGGCACCGAAAGGACCGTGAGCAAAGGCCCGAGCGTCACCGTGGCCACGGCTTCTTCAAAAAGCTCGCGCTGTGCTCCCTCTTCCACCGTTTCGTTGTTCTCCATAAAACCGGCCGGTAGGGTCCATTTGCCGAGGCGCGGCTCAATGCCGCGCAGGCAGAGCATCACCCGGTCATCGAAAACGGGGACGACGCCACAGACGATATTTGGATTTGAATAGTGAACGGTGCCGCACGACGGACAGACAAAGCGCGCGCGCTGATCGCCATCGGGGACGCGCAGAGCGATCCCGGCGCTGCCGCAGGCGGAGCAAAACTTCAAGCTTTGACCTCCAGTGCGCTTGCGGGGACCGGGAGTTTGATGAAATGATGGCGGTAGTGTTTTAGCTCGTCGATGCTTTCGTACACATCGGCCAAAGCGGTATGGCGGGTCTTCTTGCGGAAACTCTTTTTAACATCGGGTGCCCACCGGGAAGCCAGCTCCTTCAGCGTGCTCACATCGAGATTTCGATAGTGAAAATAGGCTTCAAACTCTGGCATGTAGCGAACCATAAAGCGGCGATCCTGATGCACGCTGTTGCCGCAGAGCGGACTGACACCTTTCGGCAAGTAATTGGCAAGAAAGTCAATCATCTGGGTCGACGCCATTTCTTCGGTGAGTGTCGAGGCCCTCACCTTTTCGATCAAGCCTGATCGCCCGTGAGTATTTTTGTTCCATTCGTCCATAGCTTCGAGCACGCCGTCGGCTTGATGGATCACCAGTACTGGCCCTTCAGCCACGGTGTTCAGGTCTTTGTCGGTAATGACAACGGCCACCTCCAGCACCCGGCAAATTTCAGGATCGAGGCCGGACATTTCCATGTCAAGCCAGATAAGATGATTTTTGTTTTGTGCCATAGCGTGCGAAAGTACCGTCGAGAGGAGACGCGAGAAGCGTGAAAAAGGAACGTTGGACCCAATATGGTCAACAATTAGGCCAAATCGATTTTCCCACAGCGCATGCCGTTCGATACTCTTACCCATCTCCCTGCTGTTTCCGCGACGAGCTTCGTCTCAGTCATGATGGTCGCGCTACTTGCGCACTACTTCATCGAGCGCTGGTTGCTCAATCGGCAATTACGGCACGTCGCCTCGTGGCGGGATCAGGTTCCGTCCGCATTCGCAGATCGCATCACGCTCGCCGACCATCAGCGTGCAGCCGATTACACCTTAGCCAAAGGCACATTCACCAAAGTGGATTCAGCCATTGGACTCGTCGTTTCTGCCTTGATTCTGTTCGGCGGATTGAGTCGGTTGTGGGACGTAACGCTACCGCTGGCAGATACACCGATTCTTCGCGAAGTGGCCCTTGTCGCGCTGCTGTCCCTAGTCACAGGCGTGATCTCGGTGCCGCTTTCGTACTACAGCACGTTCAACGTCGAAGAAAAATTTGGCTTCAACAAGACGACGAAAACCACGTTCTGGATTGATCTGGCCAAGGGCAGTCTGCTCTCGGCCGCGCTGGTGCTGCCGCTCGCGGCACTGGTGTTTTGGCTCATGCGCTCGGCAGGCCCGCTGTGGTGGCTGTACGCGTGGCTTGTGTTCTTGGGTTTCCAGCTGCTGATGCTCGCGCTTTATCCGACGTTTATCGCGCCACTGTTCAATAAATTTGCGCCACTCGATTCGGGTGAAACAAAGTCCGCGATTGAGGGCCTGCTCAAACGTACCGAGTTCGAGAGCAAGGGCCTTTTTGTAATGGATGGTTCAAAGCGGTCTGCTCACGGCAACGCATATTTCACGGGTTTTGGCAAGGGCAAACGCATCGTGTTCTTCGATACCCTGCTTGAGCGTCTGAACAATAACGAAATCGTGGCGGTTCTATCGCATGAGTTGGGTCACTTCAAGCGCAAACACATCGTCAAGCGTGTCGTGTTCATGGCGCTGGCGAGTCTCGCTTTCCTCGCGGCGGTGGCCTGGGTGTTGCCGCAGCCGTGGCTCTACACGTCGTTCGGGTTTGCTGCTGACACGGGCACCACGTCGCCGGGCGTTGCGCTCTTGCTGTTTTCGCTCGTGTTGCCTCCGCTCTTGTTCTGGCTGGGGCCGATAGCTTCCGCATATTCGCGTAAACACGAGTTTGAAGCGGACGCCTACGCGGCGGAAGTGTCCAACCGGGACGACCTCATCGCAGCGCTCACCAAGCTGTACAAAGACAACGCCAACACCCTGACGCCGGACCCGCTTTACTCGGCCTACCACCACTCGCATCCTCCGGCGATGATCCGCATTGCACACTTGCAGGCGCATCCGCTGCCGACGCCACCGCTTCCGGGGACAGCCGCATGAGCTCTACCGTTCTCGGGGTTCAGGCAGTCGCTGCTCTCGCCGCGATGCAAGCTGCACCGCAACATGATGCGCAGGCGTTTACAACCGCGCAGATTGACGCGCAACTGGTTGTGCTGCCAGATTGGTCTTTGCAGCACGGCAAAATCGTCAAGACGTTTCGCTTCAGTAACTATTTTGAGACGATCGTGTTCGTTAACGTAGTCGCTGCAATCTCGCACCGTACCGATCATCACCCGGATCTGTCGGTGCACTTCAACCGCTGCGAAGTTGCATTCAATACGCATGACGTCGAGCATGGCAAAGGCGGTATTTCCATCAACGACTTTATCTGCGCGGCGCGTATCGAAACTGCCCATGCACTCGTCTAAAAAGTAAGAAGAAATCGAATGCTTCAAGGTCTGGTCATCGAGACACAACGCCGCCACAACATCGTGCAAATGCCGGACGGCTCGCGAATCAAGTGCATCAGCAAAGGCCGGTTGCTGCAGATGGCATGTGGCGATTTAGTGCACCTCACAATGACCAACGACCGCGAAGGCGTTGTTGAATCTGTGCTCGACCGGCGCTCGCTTTTTTACCGCGCCGACGCTTACAAAGAGAAGCTGGTGGCGGCCAACGTCACTCAGGTTGCCTGCATCATCGCGCCACTGCCCGCCTACTCGGACGAGCTTTTGAACCGCTGGCTGGTCTGTGCGGAGGCCAGCAAAGTCCGGGCAATCATCGGGCTCAATAAAATTGATCTGGTCGAAGCTGCAGCGGCTGCCAACGCGCTTGCCCGCTACCGTGATCTTGGCTACGACGTAGTGCTTTTTTCCGCAAAATTCAACGACGCACCGATGCGAGAACGACTGCTCGGCGAACGCTCGGTCCTGATCGGCCAATCCGGCATGGGCAAGAGCAAATTGCTCAACGCGCTGGTCGGTGAAGAAGCGCAAAAGACCAATGAAATTTCAGTCGCTCTCGACTCCGGCAAGCACACGACAACGTTCACCCGCCTGTTCACGCTGGGTCGGGAGGACACCTGGGTGATCGATTCACCGGGCATGCAGGTATTCGGCCTCAACCACTTTTCACGGCAGGAAATCGAGCGCGCGTTCCCGGAGTTTTGCGATGCGCTGGGCAGCTGCCGCTTTCGCGACTGCAAGCATCTGCACG
This sequence comes from Burkholderiales bacterium, assembly GCA_043753585.1. Lineage (GTDB taxonomy): Bacteria > Pseudomonadota > Gammaproteobacteria > Burkholderiales > Casimicrobiaceae > Casimicrobium. The sequence continues at coordinate 37,583 of JAYUWL010000302.1, read as the reverse complement.
AACCTGACTGCGCGCTGCGAAAGCTGGTTGCCGATGGCAAAGCGTCGGAAACGCGCCTGTCGATCCTGCGGAAATTCTGTTCAGAGGGCGAGGCGGTGCCGCACTATCTGCGGCATTAGCACCAGCAGAAGCTCGGGGCGCTACTGGGTTCCGTAAGGCTTCTGATCAACGCAGTACGCCCCGGCAAGGCCCGGTGCGCTGCGGCCACGAATGTCTTTGGTCACACGGATCGCATTGACCAGCTGTAATGCCGTTTGGTCGCAGGGCGCAAGCAGAACGTCGGATTCGTCTTTGGGGGTCGTTCGTGTGCCCCACTCGGCGTAATGCGAACACACGGTAAGGCCAGCGCCAAACGCAGGCATCAGGATTTTCGCATTCGGCTGGATTCGCCCTTCTTCCAGCGCTTCGACCAATGCCACAGGCACGGTGGCAGCGCTCATGTTGCCGTACTTTTGCACCGTCAACTGCACTTTACTCATCGGAATGCCAGCGTATTTTGCAACCGCTTCGATGATGCGCGAATTGGCCTGATGCGGGACTACCAGGTCAACGTCTTTAGCCGTGATGCCGGCTTTTGCGAGCGTCTTGGCACTGGCCGCTATCATGCCATTGACGGCCTTCTTGAAAATCTGCGGCCCGTCAAACGTCCACGACATGTCGCCAAATGCGACGTTGGCATTGGCGTAAGTAGCACCGTAGCCACCAATGCGCAGGATTCCGCGTGCATCAGCGATACAGCCCAATGATTCCGCGAGAAGGCCTGTCTTCTCCTCCGTAACTTCTAGCACGATAGCAGCGCAACCATCACCAAAGAGCACGGCCACACCACGGTTTTCCCAATCCATGTAGCGCGAAATGATCTCTACTCCAATCACCAGCGCACGCTTGACCACCCCGGTGCGAATCATCGCGTTCGCCGTTGACCAACTGTAGAGAAAACTGGTGCACGCTGTATTCACGTCCATCGAGGCAGCGTTCGTGGCGCCCAGCTTGTACTGCAGGGCAGAGGCTGTGTTTGGCACCATCTCATCAAAGCTGCATGACCCGTAAACGATCAAGTCAATATCGGTGGCCTTGAGCCCGGCGCAGGCAAGCGCGTGCATCGATGCGACGTAGGCAAGCTCGACAGCGTGCACGTGCGAAATACGGCGCTCTTTCATGCCGGTACGCGACGTGATCCACTCGTCGTCGGTCTCCAGAAACGTCGCAAGATCGGCGTTAGACAGCACCGCAGGGGGCATGCATTTGCCCCAGCCAGTGATGGCGGCGTAGCTCATGGGGTTCTCCTCCGTGATAAGTTTTTTTATGTTGTTACTGAATTAAAACGCGCGCAACCAATGGCACTGAGGCGCTCCGGCAGTCAGGCAATCGCCTTCGCCAGAAACTCCAGAGTTCGACCGCGCGCCAGAACAGCTGCTTTCTGGTTGTACATCGCGCGGCCCCAGCAATTAAAGCCGTGATCAACGCCGGGATAGACATCAATGCGCACTTCATCGCGGCCTTTGAACGCAGCCTGCACCGACTCAACCGCCGCCATCGGAATGTGCCCGTCGTTTTCCGCAAAATGCAGCAGCATCGGCACGTTGATGCTGGGCGCCCGGTCGAGCATCGTGTGGATGCCGCCGCCGTAGTAGCACACCGCTGCGTCAACAATGCCGCTTGCGGCACACACAAACGAGAGCGCGCCGCCCATGCAGTAGCCGACACTTGCTATCTTGCCGTTAACAGCGGGATGGGCGCGCAACGCCGCCGCGGTACAACCAAGATCAAGCTCCGTGTTCGGACGATCTAGAGCCCCCATGAAGGCAAACGCCTTTGGGTTGTCAACCTCGTTGTAACCCAAATCTACGCGGGGTTGCTGCCGCCAGAAAATATCGGGTGCAAACACGGTGAAACCATCCATCGCGTAGGAGTCCGCCACGTCACGAACGTGCTGGTTAACGCCCCAGATTTCCTGAATCAATACGATGCCAGGGCCCGTGCCCGTAGGCGGGGTTGAAACGTATGCGCCGAAGCTGCCGCCATCATGTGCCTTGATATCAATCCAGTGTCCGTTCATGGCTTGTGTCCTCTCAAAAAAAACAGGCCCGCAATCACCGGCCCGGATGTCGTGTGGCGATTATCGCCCACTCGTAGACGGTCGCGTGGCGCTTAAAATCGTGCAATGTCCCGAATTTTGAATATTGCCACCTACCGATTCGTCAGCATCGCCGACACCGCTGCGCTTAAAGCAGAGTGGCTTCCCAAAGCGCAGGCGCTTGGGCTCAAAGGCACTATTCTGTTGGCACCAGAGGGCATCAATATGTTTCTGGCCGGAGCCGAAACAACCGTGCGCGTTTTCCTTGCGATGGTGCATGATGACCCCCGATTCGCCAATCTCGATATCAAGCAGAGCTGGAGCGAAGAGGTGCCATTCAAGCGCATCAAAATCAAGCTAAAACCCGAGATCGTTACCTTCCGGCAGCCGGGTATCGACCCAGTCAACGCGCCCGCGCCATTCATGGGTGCCGATGAACTCAAACGTCGACTGGATGCCGGGGAAGACATCGTTTTGCTTGATACGAGGAACGACTTCGAGTTCGAAAAGGGCACGTTCAACAATGCGCTGTACTGGGGCAATCGAAATTTCACCGAGTTCGCTGACGCTGCGCGCGAGCACACCGCAGAACTGGCAAACAAAACGGTGGTGAGCTTTTGCACTGGAGGCATTCGCTGCGAAAAGGCCGCGCCGTTCTTGCAGTCCATCGGCGCGAAGAACGTGTTTCAGCTACAGGGCGGCATTCTGCGCTACTTCGCGGAAGTCGGACGCCATCACTTTACCGGCGATTGTTTTGTCTTTGATGAACGAGGCGGCGTTGATTCGAGTCTGGAGCGCAGCGAGACCTAACGCATGCCGGGCAGTTCGCTCAATGCTTCCACTTCAGCACTGACCACAGATTGTTGAAGTCGTCAGTCCACAACGGCGCGCCGTTGCTTATAGCTAGGGCAATGCCCGCTTCACCAATTCCCTTGAGCACATCCGTATTCTTTGCCAGCAGCACCCAGGTGCTGGAGGAATGCAGCGTATTGTCCTTTTGCGCCGGGTCCTCGACAACCACTCCCGCCAGCTTTTCTTTTTCGGCAATTTCGGCCAATACTGGCGGCAGATTCAGGAAGCGGTTGGAGACGTGGTACGCGAGAATTCCATTGCTTGAAGTCTGCGCCATAAACGCACGCACTGCCTCTTGCGTAATCAGGTGCATGGGGATGGAATCACCTGAGAAGGCATCGACCGCCAGCACGTTGAACTGATTACTTGCTTCGCGCTCGAGCGACAGTCGGGCATCGCCCAAAATGATGCTAACTTTGCCTTTGCTATCGGAGAGATATGTGAAATGCTTCCGTGCAAGGCGTTCAACTTCGGCGTTGATTTCATAGATGCGGCAAATGTCGCCTTCGCGGCAATACGCAGCCACAGTGCCGACACCCAGACCGATCATGCCGATACGCTGCGTGTTGTTGGTTTTTGGTGATGTTTCACGCTGCAAATTCACTGCCCGACCAAAGCCCGACGTCGGCGTGTAATAGGTGGTGGGTTGTAGTTTCCACTTCTCGTTGGGATATTGCTCGCCATGCAGGATCGCGCCGTGAACCAGCCGCACGAGGTAGTCCTCGTTCTTCGGTTCGTCATAGGACTTGACCTTGAGCACGCCGTAAAAATTACGTGATACTTCGAGCGCGTTGTTGTGCTCCTGTTTGACGAACCACGCGCCAGTTCCGACCACCCCGATAGCCAACGCCACTGCGACCCATTGCAGAAAAGGATGGGTAGCCTGCGCCACCGGGACAAACAGAAGTGCGGCCACCAATAGCGCCAACGGCGTTTCCACGTAACTCGAGAAAAGCAAGGGCGCGCCCACGCTCACCACCAGCGCACCGAGCGCACCACCGATCGACACCAGCAGGTAGAAGCGCGTGAGGTTTTGCGGCGTGGGCTTGGACAGCACCAGCTCGCCGTGACAGACCATGCAGACGACAAACAACCCGACACAAAACACACTCGTCTGGATTACAAGGTCAAACTGGAAATCCTTGTCGACCAGCAGGAAGCACATGCCGATAACCGTCACGAAAAATGGCCCCGCGAAGATGTGGCGCCCGTACCAGCCGGTGCCGTCGAACGTCAGGATGAACGTCAGCAGATAGAGCGTCAGCGGCAAGATCCACAGCAACGGAACGCTCGCCACGTTTTGCGTGATGTGATTGGAGACTGCCAACAGCAACATGGAGCCAGCCGCTGATAACGCGATCCAGCGTAGCTGGGTTGCCGCGTCGAGTTTTGTGGCGACGGTCGCCAAATCGCCAACAGCTCCCTTTTGTCCTTGTGGGAGAGCGAGCAACGCCCGGCCCTCGTGCAGGCCGCGGGGAGAGGTAATCGTGGATAAATCACCCGTCGCTCGCTGAGCGCCCGCCCTACTTACCCGCCAAGCCAGACTAACCAACAAAAGCACAAATACCGCGAACAATACTGACCAACCCATCGCCTGCATACGGGTGCCCACAAAAGGCTCAATCACCAAGGGATAGGCCACCAGGGCAATCAGCGACGCCGCGTTTGACAACGCAAACAATCGATAAGGATCGCTGCCCGGGTGCAGTCGCGCAAAGTAGCTTTGAATCAGCGGACTCGTGGTCGATAGCAACACGTACGGCAAACCAATCGTCACCGCCAACAACAGCAATATGCGCGAGATCGGCTCTTCTCCGCCCACGGGTTTCCAGCTCTCCGGCGCAAGAATCGGCAGCACTAACAGCGCGAGCAACGCCACCACCATGTGCAGCACAGGTTGCCGCCGGGTGCCCAGTGCGCGCGGTGTCACGTCCGAATACGCGTACCCCAGCAACAGCGCTCCCTGAAAAAACAACATGCACGTCGTCCACACCGCAGAGCTGCCGCCAAACCACGGCAGGATTTGTTTTGCGATCAGCGGCTGTACGAGAAAAAGGAGAAAAGCCGAGAGCGCGACAACCGCGTAGAAGTGCATGGGGAAGGCTTGGGAAATCGTTGTCCGGAATTATCCCATTGGGCTCGCACCCGTGATTTTTGGAGGCAGCAAGACGACAAAGCCCCTCGCGGGGCCTTGTCGGACATACAGAACGAACGAATTAACGTCGCTCTTGCAACGCCTTGATACGATCTTCCATTGCAGGATGCGTCGAGAATAGCGCAGACCAACCCGGCCGGTCACTGATACTCATCGCTTTTACGGTGGCGGGCAGCTCACCGGGATCGAGGCCGCCCAGGCGAGCCAGTGCGTTGACCATCGGTTTGCTGTTGCCCATCAGTTCAGCCGAGCCAGCATCCGCCCGATACTCACGCTGGCGCGAAAACCACGACACGATGATGTGGGCGACGACACCCAACACCATATCAAGCGCGAATACGGTGATCATGTAGCCAATACCGGTGCCAGCGCGCTCGTTTTTGAGAATCACCTTATCGACGAAATAGCCGATGACGCGTGAAAAGAAAATCACGAACGTGTTCATCACGCCCTGAATGAGGGCCATTGTGACCATGTCGCCGTTGCTGACGTGGGCGATTTCGTGACCGATTACAGCCTCAACCTCTTCCCGGTTCATACTTTGCAGGAGACCGGTAGACACCGCGACCAGTGCCGAATTTTTGAACGCGCCGGTTGCGAAGGCGTTAGCTTCGCCCTCATAAATTGCGACGTCCGGCATGCCGATCTTCGCCTTGTCGGCAAATCTGCGTACGGTCGCAACAATCCATTGATGCGTCGCATCAGGCGAATCGTTGATCATGGTCAGCCCCATCGTCCACTTAGCCATCGGCTTGCTGATGAGCAGCGAAAAAATCGCGCCAGTGAAGCCCAATACCAGCGCGAAACCCAGCAAAGTGGTCAAATTGAGCCCGCCGGGGCCAACGTAGCGGTTAAGCCCAAAAATGCTTGCGACCAGACCCAGCACCGCGACAACCGCGACGTTAGTCAGTACAAACAGCAGAATTCGTTTCATTGCAGGTTTTTCCTTTGAGAAAACACGTTGCGCGAGCGGTGCGAGCCCGTCGAATACGGGCAGCGTGCCTGCGAATATGTGAACGATACAACGAACTTCAAGTGCGTCGGACTAGTGTTAACCTGCGTCGCGAGGGATGATGAGATAGCTTTTCATTAGAACCCAAGCCGATTGTGGGCTAGACACCGAAAAGATGAAAAGTCGATAACATACAGTTTTTGATGCCAGTCAGCCGCTAGCCCCAGCGCAGCAAGGCCTCCACACGATGCATCAACTGAGCTGTTGATTCGGCAAGTCAGCAATAAACGGCAAGTTTTGCCGCGAGGCTAAAGGTTGCCTAATGGCGTGGTTTTTGGCATAATAATTGCCTTAGCTGGCCTTGCCGGCACTCCCCCGCAAACTAGCGATTGAATTCGTTGAGCGAACGGGACCAACCCCTCACGTATCCCGGCCACTTTTTTGTCACTGGGGCGCCGTGAAAATTTAAGGACCACCAGACCCATGAAAACAGGAATTCACCCCGAATATCGCAACGTCGTTTTCCACGACACCGCCGCTAACGAAAAGTGGATCACGCGCTCCACGCTGCACACTCCCCGCAAAATTACGATGGATGACGGCAAAGAATACCCGTTGGTGATCCTGGAGATTTCCAGCATGTCACACCCGTTTTACACGGGCAAGCAACAGCGTATTTTGGACACCGCTGGCCGCGTTGAGCGCTTCAACAAGAAATACGCGAAAAAAGAAGCTGCTTAACTACCGCTGCTAGGCCAACAGACGAGGCAGCCGCGTGCTGCCTTTTTTGCTTTTGGGAGCCAGCTAATTGGAATTCCTGCCGTGGGATATCGAACGCCACACCCTCAGCTTAGTCAGATCTGACAGCTCAATACTCACTTTGTTAGTCCTGAATGCAACCCCGCATCGATCATCACCCCACAGACCGCAATAAGGCTCGCTGGAAGTCCGTTGCGCTGTTTGCGTTAATTGGATTCTGGTTGTTATCGGGCGTAATCGGGCGCGACCCCTGGAAACCCGAACCAATTTATCTTGGGGTGCTGCAATCGCTGCTTGAACAGATGGCGAGCGGTGGCCGGGACTGGTGGACGCCAACCGTTGCAGGAGTGGCACAAGAATCTGAATTCATCCTGATCCATTGGCTCAACGCGCCCATCGTGCTACTGGCCAAACTGGTGTTGCCGCTGCACGAAGCCGCGCGCATCAGCACAGTCGTTTGGGCAGCCCTTGGCATCGCGTCGCTCGCGCTCGCCGCGCGACGCTGGAGCGGCGGACACATCTCCTTTCTCGCCGCCATCGTCGCGATCGGCTGTATCGGCCTGTACGAGTGGGCACACAAATACGGGCCTGATATCGCGGTCTTTGCTGCGCTTGCTGTTGCCATGTATGGCACGGCCGAGTTGGCCAGCGCATCCAGACGCGCCACGGCACTTTTGACTGCCGCTGTCGTCATCTCGTTTGCTGCGCGCGGCGTCATGGGCTTTCTGCTCGTGATGTTGCCCATCACCCTGCTCTGTTTCGCGCCGGTGTATTCGATGTATCGCGTGGCGCTGATCAGGGCGCTGATTTTCGCCACGGTCATCTGCGCATTCTGGCTTGGCGCGTTCGCGCTGCGTGATGCCGGCGGTTTTGCGGCGTGGACTGAGGCCGACTTTGGTCTCAATGTGAACGATCACGACCGCTTCGGCCCGATCTTTTATCTCGGCACGCTGTTGTGGTTTGCCTGGCCCGCCTGGCCGGTCGCGATCTGGCTAATCACCCTGCGCGTCCGTGGTTTTGATGGTGGCTGGCAGCGTGGTGAGGTCGTCGCCCCCGTAGTTTTTTTCGTAAGCAGCTTTGCGACGATTTCGGTGTTTACCGATCCACGCGCCATACACGCGATTTACTTGCTACCGCCGCTCATCATCCTCGCCGCGTTTGGTGTCGATACGCTCAAACGTACGTGGTACGCGCTGATCGACTGGTTCGGCATTATGGTGCTCGGACTCACCGCCATCGCAGTCGTACTGGCCGCGAGCGCGATTTATTTCGACTGGCCACCGATGATTTCGCAGTGGCTCAAGGGCTATGTGCCGGGCTTCAAGGGTACGTTGCCCTGGCTTGGGTACGTGGTCGCGATGCTCGCTTTTGTCATCTGGATCGCACTCATTCAGCCCGCGCATCAGCATGCGCGCAGGGCGCTGATTAACTGGGCGGGCTGCGTTACGTTCTTGTGGGTGGTCGCGCAGGCGCTACTCATGGCCCCCGCAAACCACATCAACAGCTATCGCAACGTTTTCACCGAACTAATCAGCCAATGGCCCGCCAACCAGTGCATCAATTCACTGGAACTATCGACTGCACAGGCAGCAATGTTGCGCTACTACACGGGGCTGGTCACCGAGCCGATTGAGGAAGTGAGCGAGCTCACCTGCCCACTTGTCCTCGTTCAGCGTTATCGCGGCGAACCCGACGCGCTGCCCTCGCCCGATTTCAAGCTCATTGCGAGCGGCAATCGCCCCGGCGATAATGCCGAATCTTTTGAACTTTACGCGCGTCTACCTGACGGCGAAAAAAACGTTACTGAAAAGGCAAAAACGCCATGAAATTTGTTGATGAAGCTTTTATAGACGTAATTGCCGGTGACGGTGGTAACGGTATGGCCTCCTTCCGTCGCGAAAAGTGCATCCCGCGTGGCGGCCCGGACGGCGGCGACGGCGGACGCGGCGGCAGCATTTACGCTGTAGCGGACGAAAACATCAACACGCTGATCGACTACCGATTTGCGCGTATCCACCGTGCAGAAAAAGGCGGTAATGGCAGCGGAGCCGATTGCTACGGTCGCGGCTCTGAAGACGTTATTTTGAAAATGCCTGTGGGCACCATCATCACCGACGCTGAAACTGGCCTTCAGATCGCCGATCTGGCGAAACACGGCGCCCGCGAAATGATCGCCAAAGGGGGCACCGGTGGCCTCGGCAACCTGCATTTCAAATCGAGCACCAATCGCGCACCGCGTCAAAAGACGATGGGCGAAGAAGGCGAAAGCCGCCGCGTTCAGCTTGAGCTTAAGGTGCTGGCGGATGTCGGCTTACTCGGCTACCCAAACGCAGGCAAATCCACGCTGGTTCGCGCCGTCAGCGCGGCCAAGCCGAAGGTCGCTGATTACCCATTCACCACACTCGCGCCGAGCCTGGGCGTCGTGCGCATCGATCACGGTCGCGCATTTGTCATTGCGGACATTCCCGGCCTGATCGAAGGCGCGTCCGAAGGCGCTGGTTTGGGGCATCAGTTCCTGCGTCACTTGCAGCGCACCAAACTCATTCTGCATCTCGTCGACATCGCGCCGTACGACCCCGAAGCCGACCCCGTTAAAGAAGCCAGAGCGCTCGCGGCTGAGCTTAAAAAGTACGACACACAACTGTTCAAAAAACCGCGTTGGCTGGTCTTCAACAAGCTCGACCTTGTTGACGCCGAAGAGGGCGACACGCGCATCAAGGACGCGCTCAAGCGCTTGCGCTGGACCAAACCGTGGTTTGCCATCAGCGGCATGCAGTCGACCGGTACGCAGAATCTGGTGCGTGCGATTGGCGAGCATCTGGCAGCTGTTGCAGCGGAACTGGCGGCCAAAGAAGCAGCGAAGAAACCTAGAGTTGCGGCTCAATCCACGGCGCTCGCGCCAGTGATGGGCAACAACACACCATCGGGCCAAGCCACGGAACAAGCGCAAGCCCGCCGCGAAGCGCGCCGCATCGCCGACGCCTCCGTTCTGGCGTGATCAGGGCTCGCCTCGCCAGCACCAGACGCCTCGTTGCTAAAGTAGGCAGCGCGCTCGTTACCAACGGTGGCGCAGGTATTGACCGAACGGCCATCACGCGATGGGCATCAGACGTCGCCGCCCTTCGCGCCAGCGGTGTTCAGGTCGTATTGGTCTCCTCTGGCGCTGTCGCCGAGGGCATGTCGCGCCTGGGGTGGAGCCAGCGTCCGAAAGCGATGTCGGAGCTGCAAGCTGCCGCCGCCGTCGGACAAATGGGCCTCGTCAACGTGTACGAGCAAGCGTTTGCCGCGCATGGCCTGCACACGGCACAGGTGCTGCTCACGCACGAGGATCTAGCGGATCGCAAACGCTACCTCAACGCGCGCTCGACGCTCCTGGCGCTGCTCAAGCACAATGTCATCCCGATCATCAACGAGAACGACACCGTCACTACAGACGAGATTCGTTTCGGCGATAACGACACGCTGGGCGCGCTGGTTGCGAACCTGGTTGATGCGCAAACGCTGGTGCTTTTGACCGATCAGCGCGGCCTCTACACCGCCGACCCGCGCAGGGATGCATCCGCAGCATTCGTAAGTGTTGGCCGAGCGGATGACCCGCAATATGAGGCGATGGCTGGTGGTGTGGGCACCGGCATTTCGCGGGGTGGCATGCTAACCAAAATTCTCGCGGCACGACGCGCTGCCAACTCCGGCATTCACACGGTCATTGCGAATGGTCACGAGCAAAACGTGTTGCAACGCGTGCTGGGCGGCGAATCACTCGGCACCCTGCTCTACGCCCCTGAAGCCAGTCTCGGCAAGCGTAAAAGCTGGCTCGCGGATCACCTGCAACTGCGCGGGAAAGTCACGCTCGATGCGGGCGCGGTAAACGCGTTGCTGCACGGTGGTCGCAGCTTGCTACCGATTGGCGTGATCGCCGTGGTCGGTGAATTCGAGCGTGGCGAAGTGATCGGCTGCATCGATGAAACAGGCCGCGAACTCGCGCGTGGCCTCACCAATTACTCTTCCAGCGAAGCCTTGAGGATCATGAGGAAGCCCTCATCTGACATCGAGGCGGTGCTGGGCTATGCGGATGAGGATGAACTTATTCATCGCGACAACCTCGTAGTCACAGGTTAGCGACTCTTTCACAAGGTCGCGACAGAGCAGCTTCTACACTGCGTCGTTGTAGGAGCGGTCCTGCCGCGATCCACTCTCTGCACAGGAACCCGCATGATTCTTCGCAGCGCATTTGCACTTTTACTCGCGACGCTTGGACTTGCTACAGCGCCATCGCTCGCGCAGCCAGCCATTCCCCGCCAGGCCAGCCCTGGCCTCGGCGGCACCATACCCAGCCTCGCGCCCATCGTCAACCAAACGGCAGCCGGAGTTGTCAATATTTCGACCACGGCTCGCGGCAACGACGGCGATAACCCGATGTTCAACGACCCGTTTTTCCGCCGCTTCTTCGGTGCGCCGGATCGTCCGCGCGAATCACAAGCCTCGGGCTCGGGCGTGATTGTCGACGCGGGCAAGGGTTACGTGCTCACCAACAATCACGTCATCAAAGGCGCGACCAAGATCGTTGTCACGCTGCGTGATCGCCGGGAACTCACTGCTAAACTTATTGGCACAGATCCTGCCACCGACATCGCGTTATTGCAAATCCCGGCTGAAAAGCTCACCGCGGTGCGCGTGGGTGAGTCTGATGCATTGCAAGTCGGCGACTACGTGCTCGCCATTGGCAACCCGTTTGGCGTTGGGCAAACGGTGACTTCGGGCATCGTCTCGGCGCTCGGTCGCGCCGGTCTCAACATTGAAGGGTTCGAAGATTTCATCCAGACCGACGCATCAATAAATCCGGGTAACTCTGGCGGTGCGCTCATCAATCTCCGCGGCGAACTCATTGGCATCAACACCGCCATCATCGGCCCAACTGGTGGCAATGTCGGCATCGGCTTTGCTGTGCCAACCAACATGGCGATGCGCGTGATGGATCAGCTTGCGCGCTTCGGTGAGGTCAAGCGCGGTGGCATCGGTATCGCCGCCGTTGGCGAGGTGAATCAGGAAATCGCCAGAGAGCAAAAACTACCGACCATTGAAGGCGCGGTAATTAATACGGTGATCTCTGGCAGCCCTGCCGACAAGGCAGGGCTTAGAAAAGGGGACGTCGTGCTGAGCGCCAATGGGCGCGCGGTGCGCACCGGTTACGACCTGCGTAATCAGCAAGGCCTGACGCCCATCGGTCAGCATCTTGATCTATCAGTGATGCATAACGGCCAGCTTCGAATCGTGCGCATTACGATCGAAACCCCCGCTCGGGCGCAAGGACTCAGGCCAGAAAAAATCTCAGAGCTGCCTGGAACGGAGTTAGCCAGTATTCCGAAGGAATTGAATCGTCGCGGTGTCTATGTCTTGGACGTGAGCCCATCGGGCGAAGCGCACCAAATCGGCCTGCGTGACAACGACATTCTGCTCGGTGTCAACGGCGGGTATGTTCAGTCACCGGACGAGGTGCGGCGCGCGATTCGAGAGGCAAATCGGTTTGTCGTGTTCAACCTGCTACGGGGTGATAACCGGATTGATTTGCGAGCGCGCAAAGGTGCTTCGCAGGGCACTTGATCGGCTTCACCCTGCACGCGATTTCACAGCGATCGTCCCATGCCGAAGCAAAACAACCGCCTTGATCGGGTTTTGAAATATTGAAACGGTCTAACTGCGTGCTTCGCGGAAAAAACCAAGTTTTTCCTGCGCGACGCGATCAGAAAAACAGAACAGCACGGACTCTTCGGACGCGTGCAATATGTAAGGCGTCCAGCCCGGAACCACGGCAACGTCTTTTGGCGCAAGCACAAACGATTGCCCTGCAACATTAAGCGTCGTTGAACCCTCCAGAGCAACAAAAATTGCGCTGTCGCTAGAGCGATAAGGCTGTGTGGAAAAGCCCTTCGGCAACAGGCGAATCGTAGTCGCCATCGTGGGCATCGCCCAGCCGCCGTCGACCGGATTAACGTAGCGCATCACACAACCCTGATGTGCATCTGGCGCACCTGCGTGCGCCAGTTGAGCGAGTGCTTCGCGGGTGCGTGCGTACGGGTAATTGAAGATCGGCGAATTGAGCGCTTGCGCGCGGTAGTTCAGCGGCAACAGGCCGCTACCGTAGCGCGCAAGTGAATCGCCCGTCGGTCTTGTGATTTCAGCTTCGGCCTGGTGATGATCCTCGCGAAACGTGCTGTTGAAATGCGCGAGCATCGGAATGTCGAGGCCATCAAGCCACACCATCGGTCCGGTCGCCTCATGCCCGTGGTGATGCCATGTCCATGACGGTGTGATCACAAAATCGCCGGGCTGCATGATCGTCTTTTCGCCGTCGACAGCGGTGTAGGCACCCCTACCTTCGAGCACCAGACGCAATGCCGACTGGGTGTGCCGATGCGCTGGAGCGACCTCGCCCGGCATGATGAGCTGAATGCCGGCGTAAAGCGAACTGGTGATTTGCGACGAGCCCCGCAACGCCGGATTTTCAAGAATCAGTACACGACGCTCAGCCTCTTCCGCGCTGATGTGCGAAGCCGATTCAAGTACGAAGGGACGTACGTCCGCGTAGCGCCACTGATGCGGCACGCCGATGGGGGTGGGCGCTGCAGGCACCAATGATTTCAGGCGTGTCCACAGCGGCGCCATATTCTGCGGATCGATACGCGCGTAAAACGCTTCGCGCTCGGCCTGATCGGTTTCAGTGATTGCTGCACCCATGTTGTCCTCCTAATCGCTTTACTCAACGCAAACCGAAAGTTTGCCCAGTTCATCAATTTACCAACATCTTCCGGGGAGCCACAGCGATTAGCCCCGTGCTTCTGTGTTCGGGGAGCGGGGACAAACTCACGTCACCAGACACGTCTCTTGCCGCCATCCATAGAGCCACTCTACCGCATCATAAAAACGCTCAGGCGACCGCCCCTTCCAAAGATCATTCCGCACCAAACGTTCAACATCTCTGGCGTGATAAATACGCCCCAATTCGCGAGCTGAGAGCACCACGCGCGCGGTGCGAGCCACACGCGAACGCTCGTAATGCGCAAACGCTTTCGCAAAATCACCCTCATGTGCACCCAGCGCCTCACCCAGCGTTACCGCGTCTTCCATCGCCATGCATGCGCCCTGCGCAAGGTACTGCAACATTGGATGTGCTGCGTCGCCAAGCAACGTGGCACGACCATACGACCATTTGCCAATCGGCTCGCGATCAACTGTGGCCCAACGCTTCCAGCTCTTTGGTAAATAAATCAGTCGTCGCGCACGAAGGCAAAGCCCGGTGAAATAACTCTCCACCTCAGCCGCACTGCCTTCTGTCACGCTCCAGCCTTCCTTCTCGCGACTGTGAAAGGTGACGACCAGGTTGTACTGCTCGCCGCCCCGCATGGGGTAATGCACGAGATGACAATTCGGGCCGACCCAGATCGTGGCGGCGCTCCAGCGCAGATCTTCCGGAAAATCTTTGGCTTCGACGACAGCTCGATATACAACATGGCCGGACACTCGGACCTGATCGCCGACTAGCGCCTCGCGGACCGAGGATTTCACGCCATCAGCGCCTATCAAAGCGGCTCCCCGATGCGCGACCCCATTCTGGTCGTACACGGTGACACTCGTTGCGTCCTGCTCGACACGTTCAACGCGCGTGGAAGTCAAAAATTCAATTTGAGACATCGCTTCAACCCCTTCCAGCAAGGATTTATGCACGTCGGCGCGGTGAATCACGGCGTAGGGGTTGCCGAAACGTTCGCGAAACGCTTCCCCCACCGGAATCTCGGCAACGACGGAATCGTCGACGGCATCCATCATCAACAAGCGCTCCGTGTAGACGGCACGAGCGCGCGCATTCGGGCCCACTCCCAGTGCATGGAACGCGGCGAATGCGTTCGGCCCCAGCTGAATGCCCGCGCCTATTTCGCCGATCTCGGGTGACTGCTCAAGTACCTTGACGCGAAAGCCCTGCCGCGCAGTCGCCAGCGCTGCTGCGAGCCCGCTAATACCGCCGCCAGCGACGATGACGGGGTGTTCGCGCAATTTGCTTTCCGATCCACTCACGTGGCCTCCTTGATTTGAACCAATCCCATATCGGAAGTATAAATATAATCAGCATACGCTTTATATGTTTACGTATAAAACTATACGCGTTATCTTGAGTCCGGCGAAGGATCAGGTGGCGCGCCAATCAGGGTGCATTACAAAAACTGTTGCGAAATAACCCGATCCTTCGATATAGCTCGGAACGACTCAGGAAGACACTTTGAAAAACGCCGCTGTGTACGACAAAAAATCTCCCCAGACTCAGTTGCCAAAAATCGTTGCGATCACCGAGCTGCCGGGCCACAGCATCCGTCGCCTGCAACAAATCGCGGTCTCACTGTTCATGGAGCACACGAAAGCGCATGGCGTCACGCCCGTGCAATACGCTGCGCTGGAGGAAATCTTCAAGTCTCCCGGCCTTGACCAGCGCACACTCGCCACCGCGATTCGCTTTGACACATCAACGATTGGCGGCGTGATTGATCGGCTGGAAAAACGCGGTTTGGTCACCCGCAATGCATCGCCAACCGACCGACGCGTGCGACTACTCGAACTCACGAGCGACGGAAAACAGGTACTTGCAGAGATGCAACCCGCCGTCCAAAGCGCACAACAGGCCATCGTCGCTCCGCTGTCTGCGACGGAGCGGGCCCACTTCGCTGCGTTGACGAAAAAGATTCTGGCTGCGAACGAATTGCTCGCAACAATAGACGGATAGGAACGCGGAACCGCTACACGTCGCCCGTCCTCTACACTACATGCGTTATCAATGTTTTTGTCGAGTAACGCATGCAATACCGTCGCCTTGGCCACTCCGGCCTGAAAGTCTCCGAGCTCTCTTTTGGCTCATGGGTCACCTACGGCTCTCAGGTCGACACCAAGTCCGCGGTCGAATGCATGGCCGCCGCCTGGGACGCCGGTGTCAATTTCTTTGACAACGCCGAGGTGTACGCGCGCGGCATGTCGGAAACGATCATGGGCGAAGCGCTTAAAGCTTTAAAGTGGCGACGCGCGCAGGTGGTCATCTCGACCAAATTTTTCTGGGGGATCAACGAGGGCCCGAACGAGAAGAACACACTCAATCGCAAATACCTCATGCAGGCCATTGACGGCTCGCTGAAGCGCCTGCAGCTTGATTACGTGGACCTCGTGTTCTGCCATCGCGGAGACCCGAATACGCCGATAGAAGAGACCGTCCGCGCGATGAGCGACATGATCACGCAGGGCAAGGCGATGTACTGGGGCACTAGCGAATGGAACGCCGACGACATCCGCGCCGCCTACGAAATAGCTGAGCGTCATCACCTGCACAAACCGGTCATGGAGCAGCCGCAATACAACCTCTTCGCGCGCGAAAAAGTGGAAACTGAATTCGCCCGACTATACGGCGACATTGGCCTCGGGCTAACCACCTGGAGCCCGCTCGCATCGGGGCTGTTGACCGGAAAATACAAGGACGGCATTCCGGCAGATAGTCGCGCCGCGCTGAAGGGCTACGAATGGATCGCAGAGCGCGTGACCGATGCAAGCAAGATTGCTGCGGTCGAAAAGCTGCGCCCAATCGCCGGTGATCTAGGCTGCACAATCTCGCAGCTCGCGCTCGCTTGGTGCCTGAAAAACCCGAACGTCTCGACCGTGATAACGGGCGCCTCCCGCGTCTCGCAAGTTGAGGAGAACATGAAGGCCCTGGAGGTCGTACCGAAGCTCACCGTTGAGGTTGTCAAGGCGATTGAGGCCGTTACGGCTTAGCATTCCCGCGGCAGACTGATGTATGGCGCCGACGCCTGAACACCTCATCGGGTGCACACAATCGGGCATTATGAGCGTGGTTGCCTATTAGCAGTCGACTATCACGGTTTATCGCTGCAAGCTCTAATGTAGCGGTGCTTTCAACAAAAAGCTGATGGGGTAGAAACTACTCATCAGCCCTCTGCGCGCCAGTTGCCCAGAAAGTTGGTCATCGCGGCCTCGGCCGTTTTGTGCCACTCGTTGATCTCCGTGCGGTAGCGCTTCCACGGTTCATAGATTTTCTTGAACGCAGGATTGATTTTTGCCTCAGCATCGTAGATCGAAAATCCAGCGCGATAAGCGGCAATCATAAAATTGTTGGGAAAGAGTTGCAGTCGCGTGCCGCTACCAATCATTTTCTTGAATGCGGCAGGATTTCTCGAATCGTACGCCGCCATCATCCATTGATTCACCCAGCCCGTAGCGACGGTGACCACCTCTTTGTACGGTGGCGGCAACGCGTCATACGCAGCCTTATTCACGTAAAGACTCAAGGCAGCGGATGGCTCCCACCATGCCGGGTAGTAATAAAAACGCGCCACTGCAGGCAGTCCAAGCTTGTCGTCGTCATACGGGCCAACCCATTCACCAGCGTCGATTTTCTTGTCTCGCAGCGCGGCTGCAATCTCGCCACCCGGCAAGTTAACAGGCTCGGCACCGAGTCGCTGCCAGATTTCCGCACCAAAGCCGGGGATGCGAATTTTCAGCCCTTTCACGTCCTCCATGCTGCGAATTTCTTTGTTGTACCAGCCTCCCATTTGCGCGCCGGTGTTACCCATCGGAAAGTTCACTATGTTGTACTGCGCAAACAGCCCGCGCAGCAACTCAAGCCCGCCGCCCTGATACACCCAGGCGTTGTGCTGGCGCTGGTTCATACCGAACGGAAGCGTCGTGTCGAAAGCGAGCGCTTTATTGACACTGAGAAAGTAATACCCCGCCGTGTGCGCACATTGCACGGTGCCCTTCTGTACAGCCTCAAACGCGCCCGGGCCCGGCACAATCTCTCCAGGGCCCGCTACGCTTATCTTGAACTTGCCGCCGGTGACCGCTTCAACGATACGCGCGAACTGCTCCGCACCACCGTAGATCGTGTCCAGCGATTTCGGAAAGCCTGAGGTCAGTCGCCAATTGACGGTCGGCAAATCCTGCGCGCTGGCGATGCCCGGCAGTAAGCCTGCAAACGCACCTGCAGCGCCCGCCGCACCCGCCGTGCCGACAGCGCCAAAACCACCCGACAAAAAATCTCGACGTTCCATCCTGCTGCCCTTTTTTATGAGTCTGCGCGGTGCACCCGCCTGACTGCTCTGCCGTGGAACGTTAGATGACGCAATGCGTAGCGGCATGCGGATTTACCCGTGCGCGCTGCCATTTAGATTGGCTGTTGCGACGCGAGCGCAGTTCCACAGCGGCCGGAGAGCAGCAATAATGGCTCCCGCAACGGTATCTACAATCGCGCCCCATGACCTCTCCTTCGACCGCCGAACAAAATTGCCTGCCCCTCGAATGCGCGATCCCATTTTCATTGGTGGGCCTGATCGCGATGGATATGGATTCCACTGCGATCACCATCGAATGCATTGACGAAATCGCAGATTTCGCGGGTGTTAAGGCCCAGGTCTCGAACGTGACGGAGGCCGCAATGCGCGGTGAGCTGGATTTTCAGGACAGCCTGAGGCAGCGCGTGGCGTGCCTTGAAGGGCTATCGACCAGGGTACTCGAGGAGGTCTATGAAGCTCGCCTACGACCGTCGCCGGGCCTGAAAGAGCTGATGATTGAAGCCGATAAAAACGATGTCATGACATTACTCGTGTCTGGTGGTTTTACCTACTTCACGGAGCGTATGCGACAACGTTTCGGCTTCACCTACACCCGCGCCAACACGCTCGAAGAGCGCGACGGTCGACTGACTGGCAAAGTGTGCGGCGCGATTGTTGACGCTACCGAAAAAGAGCGGATATTGCGATTTTTAGCGTCCACTTTGTCGTCCTCGCGTAACGCGACTATTGCTGTGGGCGACGGCGCCAATGACCTGCCGATGCTGAAGGCCGCAACGCTGGGCGTTGCCTATCACGCCAAACCCCGTGTGCGCGAACAGGTGCGTGTAGCGATCAACGTTGGTGGATTAGATACGCTACTTGCGCTACTGCCCTGATTTCACGGGGTTTTTGTCGTTTTTTCGCTCGCACTTTGCTAGACTTTTGCAAGTTGGCAGCATTTAAATTTACCGGGGGACCCATGAAACAAAAACCTTCCAACGCCGCACTGGCGATTTTGCTCGGTGGAGCATCCATCGTCGCGCCTGCGTTTGCGCAGGACCCCAGCAAACCGGTTCCGGGTGCCAACCTGCAGTACGTCGGCGCCGACACCCGTCTGGGAATTGGCATCGACAGTGATCGCAACGCACGTGGCGAGTTGTTTCAGGTGTTTCGCAGCGATGGTTCGTCGGCCACTTTGGGTGAGGTTTGGGCGAGTCGCAATGCGGGAGGTGCGAAGCTCTCACAACATTGGGTGAGTGGCACCTCAGCCGTCAACAAAGCGTTTGCTGCGTTTGATCAGGGCGACAAGGATTTGCGCAAGGCCACGTTGGGCGGCGGCCAGGAATATGAGAACTGGTTCTGGGATACTTACCTGAGCAAGGGCCTGTCGGGTGCGCGGCTGGGAGCCATTTCGAGCGTGGCCACAAAGGTCACGCAGTCCGGCACAGACGCTGGTCGTTCTTATGAGGAGGACGTTACCACCACTATAACCACCAAGTCCTTCTCCCGTCCGTACGACTGGGGTGTCGGAGCACGCGCTGGACAGTTCTACGAAGCGGCATTAGTACGGATCACCGCCGGTCTTGACTACGAATGGGGCAAGTTTTCCAGTCGCCAGTGGACGGGGACACTCACCGCAGAGAAATTTTTCGCAGGCTCGCCGATTTCTGTAGCGCTCACCGGAGAACTCTTCCGCCGTAGCGGAGACTTCGAAGGACGCCGCAACGATCAGCGTGGCCTCCTCATGATCCGCTACGAACTGGGTGCCCCGCATAGCAGCTTCAAGTCAAACAAACTGACGCGCATGGTGACCTCTACGGAGCGCGTGCCTGATCCCAACTGGAGTGCATCTGCCAGTGCCGCTGCTGTCGCGCCTGCAATCGCTGGCGCTGCTGCCCCGACTACGGCCAAGGCGGCTGAGCCGACTACCCCTATCGAGAGACGGATAGTCAATTCCAGCAACAGAGATGCACAGGAAACCTATTTCGACCTCGGCTCGTCGATCCTGAAGCCCGCAGCTAAAAAGGAACTCGATGGGTTGGTCAGCCGCATCGCAGAGCAACAGCCCTACGTCAACCTCAAAGTAAATGTCGTAGGTCACACTTGCCCTACCGGCTCTGACCGCAACAATTCGGCGCTTTCAATCAAGCGTGCAGACGCGGTTAAAGCGTATCTGATCGGCAAAGGCGTGCCGCCTGAGCTGGTCGCCACCAGCGGCGAGGCGGGACGCTCACCGAAGTATCCGGAGGTCAAAGGGCAGAGCTTCAGAAATCGGCGCGCTGATACCGACGTGGTAATCGTGAAGGAAAAAGCTGAGGACGTTAAGGTGACGGTTCCTGGGGCAGCAGTACCGGTTGCGGCACCGGTTGCGGCACCGGGGGCGAGCCCGGTCGCGAATGGCGCGGCACCCGCCGTTGCACCAATGATCGAGCGCCCGGTGCAACGCGAGGTCGTCGACACAGTAACGAACAACTGGATCTCGCGCGCCTTGCACAACACTGCACAGCACAAGGCAACCGTTGACTCCTATCGCTGGGCCGAATCAAGTGCTGCATCCGTTACCGGCGCGCGCCGCTACATCAATCGGCCGCCGGTCGCCGTGAACGACGCCTACACCATCGAATGCAACACCCCGGCTACCTTTAACGTTCTGGTGAACGATTCTGATCTTGACAACGACATATTGTTAATCACCAGCGTCTCCGCCCCTGGCAAAGGCACTGCCTCCATTTCCCCGGGTCGCGTCGTTTACACGCCCGCGGCCAGTTCTTGCGCGGGTGCGGTTGATTCCTTTACCTACACCATCGCTGATGGCAAGGGCGGTACCGCGACCGCTACCGTCGCGGTGACAATTAATGCGGCACCACCAGTCAACAAGCCGCCAGTTGCCGTGAACGACGCCTACACTGTAGAGTGCAACGCGCCATCAACGTTTAACGTGTTGGCAAACGATTCTGATCCCGATAACGATACGCTAACCCTTGCCAGCGTCACGACACCGGGCAGGGGCAGCGCGTTGGTTTCGGCGGGGCGCGTCGTTTACACCCCGGCTGCAAACACCTGCGGCGGTGCCACGGACAGCTTCAGCTACACCATTGCGGACGGCAAGGGCGGCACTGCCACCGCCTCAGTCGCTATTACCGTTAAAGCGGCGGCAGTTGCCGTCAACACGCCACCGGTGGCGGTCGACGATGGCTATACAGTCGAGTGCAATGCGCCGTCGACGTTCAACGTGCTGCTGAATGACTCCGATGCTGATAATGACGCCCTGACTATTACCAGCGTAACCGCGCCGGGCAAAGGCACCGCGTCTATTTCTGCGGGTCGTGTCGTCTACATTCCAGCAGCCAACACCTGCGGCGGCGCGACGGACAGCTTCCGCTACACCATCGCTGACGGCAAGGGCGGCATCGCCACGGCCTCGGTCTCCGTTACGGTGAAACCGGCACTAGTCGCAGTCAACACGCCGCCAGTAGCAGTGAACGACGCGTACACGATTGATTGCAATGCGCCGGCCACCTTCGACGTGCTTTTAAATGACTCGGATGCTGATAATGACCGACTGACGATCACCAGCGTAACCGCGCCGGGCAAAGGCACCACGTCAATTTCTGCAGGTCGTGTCGTCTATACCCCCGCAGCCAATACCTGCGGTGGTGCCACGGACAGCTTCAACTACACCATCACTGACGGCAAGGGCGGCACCGCAACGGCCTCGGTCGCCGTTACGGTGAAAGCGGCTGTTGTCGCCAACACGCCGCCGGTTGCGGTCGATGATGGCTACGCAGTGGAGTGCAATACGTCGTCAATTTTCAACGTACTGCTAAACGACTCCGATGCTGACAATGACGTTCTGACGATCACCAGCCTAACCGCGCCGGGCAAAGGCACCGCGTCAATTTCTGCGGGTCGTGTCGTCTACACCCCAGCAGCCAACACCTGTGGAGGCGCCACGGACAGCTTCCGCTACACCATTGCTGATGGCAGGGGTGGTTTCGCCACGGCCGCAGTCGCAGTTACGGTGAAAGCCGCGGTGGTCGCTAACAACACGCCGCCGGTGGCCGTCAATGACTTTTTCACAGTGCCCTGCTCCAGTGGCGCGGTGCTTAATGTGCTTGCTAACGACAGCGACAAGGACGGCGATCCGCTGACCATCACTTCGATTACTCAACCCGGCTTGGCTAGCATCGCGATTGCGGCGGACGGAAAGTCACTCAACTACACGCCCGGAACTCGTTGCTTTATGTACGACAGCTTCACCTACACCATCAGCGATGGCAGGGGCGGAACGTCAACGGCTTTGGTATCGCTGCTCGATCCCTGATTGGTTTGCCAACGCTTGTAATCAACAATGGGTTATTTCGGTAGCCCATTTTTTTATTCCGGCTGATGAAAAAAATACTTGTTGTTCATCACTCAGCCAGCGGCGGGACGCGCGCGCTGGTTAGCGCGTTTTCGGAGGGCGCAGGTGCCACCGAAGGTCTCAGCGTACTGACGCGGTCGGCAGCAACAGCCACCGCGCGTGACCTGCAACAGGCGAACGGACTCATCATTGCGACGCCGGAGACTTTCGGCTACATGGCCGGCTCCATCAAGGACTTTTTTGACCGCACCTTTTACGCCTGCATGTCTGACATCACGCATGAAGGCGGTGGCAACGCAAGCTTGCTGGCTGGCCGACCTTACTCGGTATTGGTGTGCGCAGGCAGCGACGGCCGTGGGGCGATGCAGAGCGTTGATCGAATCATCACCGGCTGGCGCATGCGCAAGGTGCACCCAGGCGTGATCGTGCGCCGGGTCGGCGGCGAAGCGGGCTCGTCTCGCGGAGTGTTGCTGGAGACAGATTTGGCCGCGTGTCGCGAACTCGGACAATTGTTTGCCGAGGGGCTCGCTATTGGCGCGCTGTAACAACTACGATGGCTACCGGCGCCCTGCATTTCCACACATTTCGCGGTCGACACCGTGTCTATAGTCGCATTACTTCCAGCTTGACTTGTTAACTGCCTGCATCACACCAGCGCCAAAGCTGGCACCGATGCGACGTGCGAATTTGTCGAAAGTGTTCTCTTCAATCGTGTAGTCGACCAAATCTTCAGCTTTTACAACATCGCGCGCAACGCTGTCGACTGAGCCAGCCCCATCAACCAGCCCAAGGTCGATGGCTTTATTGCCGCTCCAGATAAGACCACTGAACAGGCCTGGCGTCGCTTCTTTCAGGCGACTTCCACGGCCCTCTTTAACCGCCTTGATGAACTGCTGGTGCACGTCAGCAAGGATACCTTCAAGGTGCGCTTTGTGGTCTGGCTTCATAGGCGCAAACGGATCCATGAACGACTTGTTCTCGCCAGCCGTGACGGTACGATTTTCAAGACCGAGTTTCTCCATCGCTTTGTCGGCGCCAAAGCCCTGATAGATCACGCCAATGGAGCCAACGAGGCTTGAAGGATCAACGAAGATCTTGTCTGCTGCGGCCGCGACAAAATAGCCACCTGAGGCGCACAACTCATCCACCACCACGTACAGAGGCTTGTCCGGATGATCTTTACGCTGGCGCTTGATCTCGTTGTAAATGCGTGCCGATTGAACTGGTGATCCGCCCGGGCTATTGATATTTAGCACCACCGCCACACTATCCGGGTCTCTGAAAGCCGCGTCTAGAGCGGCATTGATATTCTCGGCGCTTGCTTTGGAGTTGTCAGAGATCTCGCCTTCGAGTTTGACCAGTGCAGTGTGACGACCCACACTTTCGTTGCCCGACAGGCCGTGACCGATCCAGCCGTTGAACCAGGCAAAGACGAGTATTGCTAGCGCTATCCAGAACAGTCTGAAAAAGACTGACCAGCGGCGTTTGGCTGCCTGTTCGCGCAAATTCGCGAGCGCCAGCTTGCTGACGAGTTCTCGTTCCCAGCCGGGTTGTGAGGGGAGTTGATCCATAGGGTCCATCGTTTAAATATTTATGCGTTGGCTTCAAGGTACGCGCCCAGCGCAGATACCGAATCTACCAGTGTTAGCTTACGGTGCTCGTGCAAAAGCTCTGGGTGGTGTGCACCGTAGGTCACGCCGATGGCGGCGGTGCCTGCATTTTCGGCGAGTTGCAGGTCGTGCGTGGTGTCGCCAATCATGACGGTGTCTGCGGCAGTCATTCCGGTTTCATCGAAAAGCGCATTCAACATGCCGGGGTGGGGTTTTGCGAAGCCCTCATCGCCACAGCGAGACGCAACGAAAAATTCACGCAAACCCAGCGTCTCAAACGCACGATCGAGCCCTCGGCGGGACTTTCCGGTTGCAACAGCGAGCCAATGCCCGCGCGCTTTAAGCGCCGCCAGCATTTCGGTCACGCCGTCAAACAGAAAAATCTCGTTCTCTCCCGCCATGAAGTGATGACGATAACGATCCGTCAGTGGCAGCAAGTCCGCGTCGCGCAGCGTCGGGATCGCGTGCTCCAGAGCAGGTCGCAGACCCATACCAATGATGAATGCGGCCTGCGCGTCGGTTGGAATCGGATAACCGAGATCCTCCGCCGAACGCTGCAAGGCGCGCTTAATGACACTCGTGGAATCGGCCAAAGTGCCGTCCCAGTCGAATACGATAAAGGGATAGTTTTTGTTGCTCATGCGGGTGCACCATACCAAAACTCTGCTAATTCGCGCGGCAACAGCGCTTCAACGGTGACCGATTCATTGGTTACCGGATGCTCGAAAGTGAATGACTTGGCGTGCAAAAACATGCGTTTAAAGCCAGAAGCGCGCAGCGCCTTGTTCCATGCGTTGTCACCGTATTTGTCATCACCCGCAATCGGAAAACCGCAATGTGAGAGGTGAACGCGGATCTGGTGGGTACGACCCGTTTTGAGTTCCGCTTCAAGCAAGCTCATGTCGGCCCGCCGCTCAACGAGATTAAAAATGGTGTGGGCAAACTGCCCTTCCTCCGAGTTGACCTCAACCCGGCGCTCGCCATTCGGCTGAGTGTACTTGGCTAGCGGCGCTTTGACATGCTGGCGATCATTCATCCATTCGCCTTTAACTGCCGCCATATAGCGCTTATCACCAGTCTTTTCACGCAAAGTATCGTGCATGCCAATCAGGGCAGCGCGCGTCTTCGCGATCAACAGAACGCCGGACGTGTCGCGATCCAGTCGATGCACCAGCTCCAGTAGCGGCGCGTGAGGTCGCGACATCCGAATCTGCTCAATCACGCCAAAACTTACGCCCGAACCGCCGTGAACCGCAACGCCGGCAAGCTTATTCACCGCGATCAGATGATCATCCTCCCAGATGATCTCGTGTGGAAAACCCCCGGTAAGCTGCTTGTATTCAGGCTCCGCAGCGACTCGAACTGGCGGAATGCGCAACTTGTCGCCCGCGACCAGCTTCGTCTCAGCTTTCGCCCGTCCACCATTCACCCGCACTTCGCCAGAGCGAACAATGCGGTACACATGTGTTTTCGGCACGCCTTTCAACTCCCGAATGAGGAAGTTATCCAACCGCTGGCCAGCGTAAGCCTCCGATACGCGCACATGGCGCACCTGTGCTCCGGCGTTCGGCGATGAGGCCGACGGTGCAGTTACTCCCGGGCCGAGGGTCGTGCCTGTGCCGGCGCGAGGCAAAGAAAACGGAGTAGAAATGTGAGCTAAGTCCTTCATTTGCCTTATAATTCAATCGTTGTCTGGCTTCGAAGGAAGTTCGGCATTTTGAACCAAGCGGTCCACTTGTAGATCGTACGAGCAGTTTGGTGCTTTTTTGATGATCGCAACCGAATATCAACAAAGTTTCCTGAGTCGACGTGATTAATAGATCCCGTCCACGAATTTCTGAACTGTCCGTCCGACCCTTCACCACCCAGCGGTTCCACGGTCAAGCTGCCACCGAGAAAAGCGGCGATTGTAAGAGTTCAGCCACCGCGCATTGCAAATTGTTGCTCGCTGGCCTGTGAAAAGTTTGATAGGGGTGCGTTGCAAATCGCGGCGGGCCCATCCGAAAAATAATTGTCAATGAATCCGCGCACCAGCGCTTTTGGTTCGGCCGCGAAAACAATCAGCGGACGAACCGGCCAAAACACTCTCTCCCAGGCAATACACGTCTGGCCAGCAGAGGCGTCGCTTGGTCTTCTGCCGATTCCCTCACTGACGTTTTTCGCCTCAAATACGCGCATCCAACGCTGCTGAAGTCCTTGAGACAACAGCGGCGCATTTTCATTGCGTCACAACAGGCCATCGCGTAACGACTGCCCTGCCCGAAAAGCTGGACAAGGAAGGTACGCATGAAACGCATGCTATTTAACGCAACCCAGTCCGAAGAACTGCGCGTTGCCATTGTTGACGGTCAAAAATTAGTTGATCTCGACATCGAGTCTGCCTCGAAAGAGCAGCGCAAAAGTAATATTTACAAGGCTACGGTCACCCGTGTCGAGCCCTCGCTTGAGGCTTGTTTCGTCGACTACGGTATTGAGCGCAACGGCTTCCTGCCGTTCAAGGAAATTTCGCGATCAGTGTTAAACATTGATGGCGAGATGAACCGCAACAAAATTGCGGACAATCTGCGCGTCGGACAGGAAATCATCGTTCAGGTCGAAAAAGACGAACGCGGTAACAAGGGCGCAGCGCTCACCAGTTTCATCTCGCTCGCCGGCCGCTACCTCGTTTTGATGCCGAACAATCCTCGCGGCGGTGGCGTCTCACGTCGTATCGAAGGGGAAGACCGTAACGAACTGCGCGACACCATGGCACAACTTGAAGTGCCGAACGGCATGAGCACCATCGCGCGTACCGCCGGTATCGGCCGCACGGCGGAAGAGTTGCAGTGGGACTTGAACTACCTGCTGCAACTGTGGACCGCGATTGATGGAGCGGCCAAAGCAAATAAAGCCCCACTTCTGATTTATCAGGAATCGAGCCTGGTAATCCGCGCAATTCGTGATTACTACACGGCCGACATCGGCGAGATCCTGATCGACACTGAAGACATCTACGAGCAGGCCAAAGGCTTCATGGGCCACGTGATGCCGGGCACGGTCAATCGCGTCAAGCTCTACAACGACGACGTGCCGTTGTTCTCACGCTTCCAGATTGAGCATCAGATCGAGTCCGCATTTGGCCGCACGGTGAACCTGCCGTCTGGCGGGGCCATCGTGATCGATCACACCGAAGCGTTGGTTTCGGTCGACGTCAACTCGGCGCGCGCAACCAAAGGCGGCGACATCGAAACCACTGCGTTCAACACCAACATGGAAGCGGCCGATGAAGTCGCCCGCCAGTTGCGCTTGCGCGACCTCGGCGGCTTGATTGTTGTCGACTTCATCGACATGGAGTCGTCGAAGCATCAACGCGAAGTTGAAGACAAACTGCGCGATTCGATGAAGCTTGATCGCGCCCGCGTTCAGCTCGGCAAGATTTCGCGCTTCGGATTGATGGAGCTGTCTCGCCAGCGCCTGAAGCCTTCACTTGGCGAGAGCGCACATCTGCCTTGCCCACGTTGTCATGGCACTGGCCACATTCGCTCAACTGAATCGATCGCGCTGCACATTTTGCGCATCATTCAGGAAGAAGCGATGAAGGACAACAGCGCGCAAGTCGTCGCTCAAGTTCCTGTCGATGTTGCAACCTACCTGTTGAACGAAAAACGCGCCGATCTGCAATCGCTTGAATCGCGCCTTAAAGTCAACGTCGTACTGATCCCGAATCTGTACATGGAGACGCCGAACTACACCGTTCAGCGTTTGAAGCATGACGAATTGAATCATGCAGAACCGTTGCCGCTCAGCTTCAAAATGGTCGAACGTCCAGCTGAAGTTGATGTGGTCGAGGCGATCAAACAAGAGGCCAATGAAGTTCGTGTTGAAGCCGTCGTCAAGGGCATTACGCCAGCGCAGTCGGCGCCGATGGTTGAGCCGAGGGCTGTTGTTGCTCCTGCCGCACGAGTTGCCATCACGCCTCCACCGCCCGCACAAAAGACTGGCTTCTGGGCAAGCTTCAAGTCGTTGTTTGGTGGGAATTCATCTGCTACTGAGTTGGTAACTGAACCCGCTAAAGCTGCGGAGCCGAAACAAGAACCAAAGCGTGACGGTGGCCGTGATCGCAATGACCGTGGGGACCGTAACGGTCGCCGCAGCCGTGGCGAAGGTAGCAGCGATCGTAACGACCGCAATGACCGAAGCAGCCGCGGCGATCGCAACAAGGATCGCAATGATCGTGGCAGCGAGGCAAAAGGCGGTCGCAACGACCGTAATGATCGTGGTGACCGCAAAGCTCAAGGGCAGGGCCAGTCAGATCGTCAACAACGCGATCCGAAAGCTGCAGGTTCAACCGCGGTCGACACGCTCAATGCCAACGTCGCCAACATCGAAGCCAGCAAACCGCAGCGTGAACCGCGTGAGCCCCGTGAGCAACGCGAACCAAGAGAGCCGCGCGCCGATCGCAGCGAGCGTGGCCCACGTCGTGAACGCAGCGACCGTGCACCGCGCGACAATAACGCCCCCGTCAACGGCGAATTGCCACTGAACGACGTGACCGCCCCGGTGGTCGCTGCGATTTCGGGGGAAGGAAGCGATGCCAACGCAGCCGCAGTACATCAAGAGCGTACGGATCGGCCGCCACGCAATGAGCGTGGTTCACGCCGTCGTGATCGTGGCGACCGCGAAGGCCGCCCTGATCGCGGCGCTGCGCCTGATCAAAACGGAGAAGGCCGTCGCGATCACAGCGATGGTGAATCTTCGGCTGCAGCGGCCGCTGCCAGTGCACCGGAAATGTCCGCGCCTGTAACGCAGCCGGCTCCGGCTTACGTAGCACCTGCTCCGTCGCCTGCGCCTGCTCCAGCACCGGTCGTTGCGGCACCTGAGGTCAAGCGTGAGCCTGTGAAAGCGTTCAGCTACACGTTGCCAACCGACGCTGGTTTACAGATGATGGAAACCAAAGCCAACGGTGCTCCGGCGCAGCTCGTGACGGATGAGCCCGTCAAGCGTGGTCGCGCACGTCCTCCGCGCGCTGCGGTCGCCGCAGAGCCAATGCAAATGGTGGAAACGGGCGGCAATTCAGCGCCATCAAATCCACAGTAAGCAAAGTCATTTGGACACGAAAGTGCGCGACAATCGCGCATTAAAAAGCCCCGGAGACGGGGCTTTTTTTCGCCCGCTACAACATCATGCAGGCGGCGGCTCACTACGCGCGGTCATCGCGCGACGGCGCGCCTGCGATTCCTCGGGCCAATGCTCGGACAGTTTGTAATACTCGGGCTCTGCGGGCATGTCAGCAGGCAGCTGCACCCAGGGCTGCTTCTTTGACGTGAAAATCTGAATGTCGGGCGGCATTCGATCCGGCTCATCAAGCGTGCCAACGCGCACAAATCGCACCGCATCACCCGCCTTGGCATAGTTGCTCCACGCCGCGACACGACACGACAAGTTGGACAGCGCGATATTTTCTGCCCCTTGCCGCTGTTCGACGGCGTGTCCACAACTTCCGGATCGCCCAGCAACAACTGCACGCGATACGCTTCAATCATCGCGTTCAACGCGAAGGCCGTGCCGGTTTCGCGCTGACACCAACGGCAATGACAGCAGTTCACAAACAGTGGTCGGCTCATCATTCGATAGCGATCAGCGCGACAAGTACATCCACCGTCGAAAACTTCTGGCTCGGTTGTCAAATCCGTCATCATCGTCGTATAAGCTTTACGCTGAAGCCTAAATTACATTGGGGCTAGCACGCCATTTCATCGTAAGTCGACTACTGACGAAATTTGAACTGAGGCCAAATCCAATGGCCGTTTCATTAAAAAGCTATTGCGCCCTGTCGTCACGATCATAATCCTGGCATCGAGCAACCGCTCCGTGCAGCAATCTATTTCCAGAGCACGAATGGCGCTGAGTCGTAATACCTGATGCTGGTCTGAGGATCGGTCCAGGCCGTAACGCGCTCCCCAACGATAAACTGCACAGCGGTAGTCGCCCTGTACGCTGACATTCTTACGCTACGAACCTCGAGATAACCCCTAGTTGTCCAGTTCGCCCAAAGCGCGGCGAGGTCGGTTGCGTAAGCGCCCGTCCAAACGCCGCTTGCCGCGCGATCACTGATGGCGAGGGTCTGACGAACCGCGCCGTCTGGTGCCGTCAACGATGACATGGTGGCCAGATGCCCTGTATCGGGACTCGCAAACGTCCGTGTCGTGCCGGTCGGATCGGTCTTGAGCTCAGTTTCATGTGCAGCGGTCCACGCCACAGGAACGTCCAGTTCAAAAATCTGACCTTGTCCGGCACCATTTGAACCTGACGAATAGGTTTGCCAAACGTTGTCCGCGCGTAACACACCAGTCCAGCCCGGGAAAGAGACTGCACCGTTTAAGGCTCCGACCGGTGCAAGACCTGTTGGCAGAACCGACAACCAACTTTGCCCGACGGGCGGGAACACGGGCACCTCCGGAAGTAGCGTAATAATTCCGTTGAGCTCCATTCGGGGCCGTCCGACGTACCATGTGTACCTAAAGCATGGGTAACGAGGCGAAAGGTTCATGCATCCGGATTGTGATGATTTGGCAACATCGGCAAAACTGGTCGACGAATTTGCCCGAAATGCGACTATCTCCGTATTGTCCGCAGAGCCAAATGCCGCGACATCGCCATACAGCGAACGCAAAACATAGACACTTCCACTTAAGGGAGTTGCTGACGTCGATACCTGTTGCGTCACGCTCCAGCCACTGCCGCGATCTTCGCGCAAAACGATGCCACTCGACGAAATTGATTTGCTCGCGGCGAGCAAGCGACGCTCGAACGTTTCCGTGAAAGCAATCGCCACCGGCGTCGGCACTGGGTTCGCGAGCGTTGGCCCCTCAAATTCGACCGGTAGATCGTTGACCGTTTTCCAGACGTTCCCGGTGCAGTCGAAGCTGACGCGATACCAACGCTGGCTATCCCGATAAAAAAGATACGGAACATTGTCAACACTAAGCGGCTGGACGTCGAGAGCCGTTGCCGGAGCAATTGTCATCACGGCCTGCCAGCCCGTGGTCGGCAAGAAGCGCTGCGCTACCCACCCGTTTGCTTGGCCAGCGATCACGCTAATGCCGTTGCAGGTGTCGGCCAGAACAGACCCGACGACCGATGTCTGCCCAAGCAATGGGGTACTCCACTGACGTACGGGAACCAACGGAGGCACTACGACCGTGGGAGGCGAGACGGACGTGGGCGCATCCGCAGTTCCACCTCCACAGCCAGACAACACATGGGCGCAGAGAATTGCCGCAACTAGAACGATGGCACGCTGATTCAAAAATTCGATCCCGGCGACGAGGTGTGGCTACACCACATTGTCGCACGTCAGAACGCTGCCCGAGTTTCGAGCAAACGTACTCGATGCCTTCAACAGGCGTCCGTCGCTTGCACCTGCATGATCTGCAGAGCGTAAAGGCTCACGACGCGATGCAGGATCTCGGCATGCGCTACTCGATTTCGTCGATCCACGCCTGCTGGATTGCCTCCAGAATGCGCTCGCCACAACGCTCGGGTACATCGTCAAACTCGGGCAGTGCGGAGACCTTTACCATGAGATCGGTAAAGCGCAATTGCACGGGATCAACATCGGGATACGCCCCCGACAATTGAATCGCGATTTCCAGCGTGTCGGTCCATTTGAGCTTGTTTGAGGCGGGCATCAGTGATTCTCCCGCGCATGGTTAATCGTGTATCGCGGCAGCTCAATGGTCAGCGGTGTGTCCGCCACTTTCATCTGGCAGGACAGCCGCGAAACCGAGGTCAAGCCCCAGGCACGGTCGAGCAAGTCTTCTTCGTCCTCGCTCATTTCTCCGGTTGAAGCGAAGCCTTCACGCACAATGACATGGCAGGTCGTACAGGCGAGCGACTGGTCGCAGGCGTGCTCGATTTCGATGTGATTGTTCAGCAACGCAGTGCAGACCGAGATACCCTTCTCTGCGTTGATCTCAGCGCCGTTTGGGCACATCTCGGGATGGGGAAGGACTTTAATAACGGTCATACAATTTTTTCGATGTCGCGCCCGGTGAGCGCCTCGCGCACGGCGCGATCCATACGCCGTCCCGCGAACTCGGTGCTGGCCAAATTCAACGCCTCGGACGCGCGCACGATGGCGCGGTGATCGCCGCCTTCGGATAACGATTTGAGATGCGCAATTTGTGAATTAAGCGCCGCATGTTCGCCAGCATTCAGCAGCGCACGGTCTGCAACCAGCGCGTTCGACAAGGCGGTCACCAGCGCCAACGCGTCAACCCGAGCCTCAGCCAGCGCGCGTGCCTGCATGTCGGTATTCGCGCTCGCAAATGCGCTCTGCAACATGTTCGCGATTTCGCCGTCACCGAGGCCATAGCTTGGTTTCACGGTGACTTCAGCGCGCACGTTGCTCGTGGTTTCGGTCGCACTCACAGAGAGCAAGCCGTCCGCATCAACCTGAAACGTCACGCGAACGCGCGCACTGCCCGCTACCACTGGCGGAATCCCGCGCAGTTCGAACCGGGCGAGTGACCGGCAATCGGCAACTAGCTCGCGCTCGCCTTGCACCACATGCAGCGCCATCGCAATCTGGCCGTCTTTAAACGTCGTGAATTCCTGCGCTTTGGCGACGGGAATCGTTGAATTGCGCGGGATAATTTTTTCGACCAGGCCGCCCATCGTTTCGAGGCCCAGCGACAGAGGAATCACATCAAGCAGAAGGTGTGATTCGCCTTCGCCAGACTTGTTGCCCGACAGCTGATCCGCCTGAATCGCAGCGCCGAGCGCTACGACTTCATCGGGGTTCATCGTGGCGAGCGGCGGCTTGCCAAAATGCGCCTCCAGCGCGGCACGCACCTGCGGCATGCGCGTTGCACCGCCAACAAGTACGACGCCATCAATCTCTTCTGCTTTGAGCTTGGCATCCCGCAGCGTGCGCTTCACTGCGCTCATCGTTCGGTCGACCAAAGGATGTGTCAGCTCGGAAAACTTTTTGCGCGTGACATCAACCTTGCTGTCGAAACCGCAGCCCCAGTCAACGCGAACCGTGGCGACGTCTGCATTGGTCAGCGTTTCTTTCGCAGCCCGAGAAGCAGCGAGCAAGTTAGCGTGCCCTGTTGGCGACAGCGCCCGCGTTAATGCCCAGGTGTCAAATGCGTGTTTCGCCAGGGCTGCGTCAAAATCATCGCCGCCCAAATGCGTGTCGCCCGCCGTGGCAAGCACTTCGAACACGCCGCGCGACAGTCGCAGGACGGACACGTCAAACGTACCGCCGCCCAGATCGTAAATGAGATAGACCCCTTCCACATGCTGGTCGAGCCCATACGCAACTGCCGCAGCCGTGGGCTCGTTCAGCAATCGCAGCACGTTCAAGCCCGCAAGCTTCGCAGCATCCTTGGTCGCCTGACGTTGCGCATCATCAAAGTACGCAGGCACTGTGATCACTGCGCCGTATAACTCGCCGCCGAGGCTTTCTTCGGCGCGCGCCTTGAGCGCTTTCAGAATATCTGCGGATACTTCAATCGGTGACAATGCACCCTGACGTGTCACGATTTTTAGAGCGCCCTTGCCATCCCCGCTCGGAGTCGTAAAGTTGTATCGCGCTTCGGTGTCGGCACGCAAATCGGCCACACTTCGTCCCATGAAGCGCTTGACGGAGGTGATGGTGTTCAGCGCATCGTCACCGCGATGTTTCAGCGCTTCATGGCCGACAACGACGGCTCCACCTTCGGCATATTGCACGGCCGATGGCAGCATCGAGCGGCCTTCGCCGTCGGGTAAACAGTCGGGCACAGCATTGCGAATCGTTGCGACAAGCGAGTTCGTGGTGCCGAGATCAATACCTACCGCAAGGCGACGGGTGTGCGGTTCAGGGCTCTCGCCGGGTTCGGAGATTTGTAGAAATGCCATTAACTATTGTTCCAAATCAGCGGTTGCTGATTCAGCTTCTTCGATGAGTTTTTGCACGAATCGCATTTTGCGGGCTAGCGTTGTTGCAACAGTACGGTGC
Organism: Burkholderiales bacterium; assembly: GCA_043753585.1. Classification (GTDB taxonomy): domain Bacteria; phylum Pseudomonadota; class Gammaproteobacteria; order Burkholderiales; family Casimicrobiaceae; genus Casimicrobium. The sequence goes on along the minus strand of JAYUWL010000302.1, from coordinate 3,731 downwards.
TCGCCAAGGTATGCGGCTGCGAAGGTGTCGCCGAGAGAGGCAAGCATGCCCGTGAGTTCATGGGACATCTCTCCGAGACGCGCTTCGTCTTCTTTGAGCCTGGCATCGGCCAGCGCTTCGCGCCACTCGATCTGCTCTGCCAAAAAATCCAACGGCATCACGGTATTTTTTCCGTCCATGCCGTCGATGTTGACGAGCGCGAGCAAATGCATCGCACGACGAACCGGGTCTTTCAGCGTCGTGAACGCCTCGTTGACTTGAACCGCACGCTCCATCGCAATGCGCTTCTCTGCGTCGGTGGCATTGACGAAACGATCTGGATGAACGGCCACTTGCAGGTCACGATAGCGGATGGAGAGCAACGCGCTGTCGACTGCAAACGTTACTGGGAGATCGAAGGTTGTGAAGTAACTCACGAGGCCCTGTCAATAAATATTTTTTGGAGCGGCTCTGGCGCGACCAGGCGCTTGACGAGCGTCACGGCGCGGCAGAGCCGTTCCTGCAAGGAACGTCACTCAGCCAAGTCCGCCTAGACGGTAAACGACTCGCCACAGCCGCAACGAGCCTTCTCGCGCGGGTTGTTGAATTTGAAGCCTTCGTTTAACCCTTCGCGCTGAAAATCCAGCTCAGTGCCATCGAGCACGGCGAAGCTTTTAGGGTCGATCATGACCTTGGTTCCATAGCTTTCGAACACCATGTCCTCAGGCAGTGAATCGTCGGCGTACTCAAGTTTGTAAGCGAGTCCGGAACAGCCCGTGGTTTTGACACCCAGACGAATGCCAATACCTTTGCCGCGTTTGGCAATGTATTTCTGAACGTGATTGGCGGCGGCTTGGGTGAGAGTGACAGACATGTTTCAAAACTCCATTGACATGTGGGAGCGGCTGTGCCGCGACCCTACTTCCGACTGTAACTCAGGTCGCGGCAAAGCCGCTCCGACCGTTTACTAAACTGCGACTGGACGTTTCGCTTTGTAATCCAGCACAGCGGCTTTGATCGCATCTTCTGCAAGAATCGAGCAGTGAATTTTCACCGGTGGCAGCGCGAGCTCTTCGGCGATTTGCGTGTTCTTCAGGTTCATCGCTTCGTCCAGCGTCTTGCCTTTAACCCATTCGGTGACGAGCGAGCTGGAAGCGATCGCTGAACCGCAGCCGTACGTCTTGAATTTCGCGTCTTCGATGATGCCATTAGCACCGACCTTGATCTGCAATTTCATGACGTCGCCGCAGGCCGGAGCGCCGACCATACCCGTGCCGATGTCGGCTTCTTCCTTGCCGAAAGCACCGACGTTGCGGGGGTTTTCGTAGTGGTCCACTACTTTTTCGCTGTATGCCATTTTGTTACCTCTTCAACCTTCGAATGAGCAAGCCACGTGCCCCTCACCCTAACCCGCTCCTGCAATCGGAGCGGGGACTAAAAACAAACTAATGTGCCGCCCACTGCACCTGTGAGATGTCCACGCCGTCCAGATGCATGTCCCACAAAGGGCTCATCGCGCGCAGTTTCTCCACCGTGCGTTTCATCGTGGCAATCGTCGTGTCAACATCTTCCTCAGTGGTGAAACGCCCCACCGTCATGCGGATCGAGCTGTGCGCTAATTCATCGCTACGGCCCAAAGCGCGCAACACATAGCTCGGTTCCAGCGACGCACTCGTACAAGCCGAGCCCGAACTCACTGCAATTTCCTTCACGCCCATGATCAGGCTTTCGCCCTCGACATAGTTAAAGCTGATATTCAGATTGTGCGGAACGCGTTGCTCCATGTCGCCGTTGATGAAGACTTCCGGAATGTCCTTCAAACCTTTGTACAGGCGGTCGCGCAACATGCGGATGCGTTCGTTTTCGGTAGCCATTTCGAGCTTGGCGAGACGGAACGCTTCGCCCATGCCGACGATCTGATGCGTCGCCAGCGTGCCCGAACGGAAGCCACGTTCATGACCACCGCCGTGAATTTGCGCTTCAAGACGAATGCGCGGTTTTTTGCGTACAAACAACGCGCCCATGCCTTTAGGTCCGTACGTTTTGTGTGCGCTCATGCTGAGCAAATCAACCTTCACATCCTGCAAATCGATCAGAACTTTGCCCGTGGCCTGCGCCGCGTCAACGTGAAAAATGATGCCTTTGCTTCGCGTGATTTCGCCGATTTCTTTAATCGGTTGAATCACGCCAATTTCGTTGTTCACCCACATGATGGAAACGAGAATCGTGTCCGGCCGCAGCGCAGCCTTAAACACATTCATGTCGATCAGGCCATTCTCCATCACGTCCAGATACGTGACTTCGAAGCCTTGGCGCTCCAGCTCTCTCGTGGTGTCAAGCGTCGCTTTGTGCTCCGTCTTCACCGTGATCAGGTGCTTGCCTTTTTCTTTGTAGAACTGCGCGGAGCCTTTAACCGCGAGGTTGATCGACTCGGTCGCGCCGGACGTCCAGACGATCTCCTTGGCGTCGCAATTGACGAGTGCGGCAACCTGCTCGCGCGCCTCGTCAACGGCGGCTTCCGACTCCCAGCCGTACGCATGCGAGCGTGATGCCGGGTTTCCGAAATGCTCGGTGAGGAACGGAATCATCTTGGCTGCAACGCGCGGATCAACCGGCGTCGTAGAACTGTAGTCCATGTAAATCGGGAGGTGGTTCATAAAAACTTCAGAACAGGAAAACAAAAAAACTACGCCGCAAAGGCCGCTGCTGTGACAACCTTGCGCAAGTCTTTCACCATGTGAATCGAAGGATTTTTGCGTGCTTTGGCGTCGTCTACCAACGATTGCAGGCTCACGCCTTGCAGGTACGTGAAGATGTGCGCATTCAGACTGGCCCACAGATGATGCGTAAGACAAATGCTGTCATCGTAGCAATTCTTTTCACCACCACAACTGGTCGTGTCGATAGGCTCGTCGACTGCGATGATGATGTCGGAGACGCTCATTGTGCCCGGTGGTTTGGCCAGGTTATAGCCGCCTCCCGGGCCGCGAACGCTTTCGACCAAGCCAGCGCGACGCAACTTGCCGAACAGCTGCTCCAGATACGAGAGGGAAATTTTCTGTCGCGCGGAGACTTCGGCTAATGTGACCGGCCCTTCATGATTGAAGAGCGCCACGTCGATCATGGCGGTAACGGCGAAACGGCCTTTGGTGGTAAGTTTCATGACGCTTTTGCACTCGCTTTTTTAACCGATCAAAGAGCGCAACCATTGCTGCAAAAATTTGACTGGTGTAGATCTGATTATAGTAATCCCGAGTAATTTAGTCAAATGAAAGCCCGAGTAGTTCCGTAGGATATTTAGCAACACCTCGACAACCTAACAGCTTTTGCGTAGAGCCTCAATTTAACGTGGGCTAGACAGTGTCGTCACGAGATATTGAGCCACAGCACCATGCATCGAATCTGTACGGCAGCGACAAATGAGGACAAAGTTTTGGCGTATCGCGTGGCAATGCCACGCCAGGCCTTGATTCGCAGGAAGGCATTTTCAACAAGGTGACGCTGCTTGTAGATGTGGCGGTCATAGTCTCTTTGTTCTTTGCGGTTGCGTTTGGGTGGAATCACGACGGCCATGCCAAGCGCGCCAGCGCTCTCGATGATGGCGTCGGTGTCGTACGCTTTGTCCGCGATCAGGTTTTCGGCTTTGATGCCTTGGACGAGCTCGCAAGCTTTCGTGCAATCAGCGTTGGTACCGTCCGTAATAATGATTTTGACCGGCATACCGTGCGCATCCACGGCCAGATGTATCTTGC
>JAYUWL010000301.1:0-2770 GCA_043753585.1 Burkholderiales bacterium | reverse complement strand
TTCTGGAAAGACGCCAGCGACATCCAGCGCAACTGGCAAGTGGATCGCATCTTCGAACCCACGTTGTCGAGAGATCGTGCGGGCGAGATGATGGCGGGCTGGGCGAAGGCGGTGGAGCGGAGTAAACGCTGGGCGAATTGAGGGTTTTCTAACGGCGCCGTCTCCGAAAAATCTTGAACGGACTGTCCCCTTACGAAATACACTTTGCAAAACCGCGCTCGCCGACAGTTCGTACACAAACGCAGCGCGACGTTTGCCGCTGCCGTGAACCTGCGCAATCGATGAGTCGAATCGTGCAGGCGATCATCGACGATCAACCGGCGCAAGCAGAAACTGTCTGGCAACGGCAAAAATTGGCGCTAGGCGAGCGATTCGCTACAAAATAGACGGGCAATCTCCTGCCAATTTGTTGAGAATTTATCGATGCGCGTTTCACCAAACTTCAGTACGCTGTTGGCGTTGTGCACGACAGCCCTTTTAATGATGACCGCGCACGCCGTCGAGCCGCTGCCCGTATTCGACGCTCACCTGCACTACAACATCGAGGCGCGCGAGAGCTATCCGCCAGCCAGAGTGCTGGAGATTTTCCGGCAGAATAATGTGCGCGGCATCCTCGCGACGTCGCGCCCCAACGAAGGTTCTGCTCTGTTGATGAAAGCCGCGCCCTCGGCCGACTTAGCGTTGACGGTGGTGCCTTTTATCCGCGTGTATCGTGATCGCGCTGACTACGGCACCTGGCACAAAAATCCCGAAATCGTCGCCATGATCGAGCGCGAATATGCCGAGGGCGCAATGATGGGAAAGGTGCGCGGCATAGGTGAATTTCACCTGTACGGCGATGAGGCGAAATCGAAGGAATTTGCCCAGATCGTCGCCTTCGCGCAGAAGAACGACTTGTGGCTGCATGCGCATAGCGACGAGGCGGCGATTAACCACATCTTCACGCTCGCACCCAAGGCAAAAGTGATCTGGGCGCACACCGGGTTCAGCGTCGCCACAGATCGTGTCGCGGCGCTCATGAAAGCGCATCCCGACTTGATGGGTGAGCTTTCATACCGCAACGACATCACCGACGGCGGCAAGCTCTCGAAGCAATGGCGTGCGCTGTTCACAGCCTATCCGGATCGCTTTCTGCTCGGCTCGGATTGCTGGGTGACCGAGCGCTGGGCTCAGTACGGGGAGATCATGGACCATTACCAGCGCTGGCTCGCCAAGTTGCCGCGTGATGTCGGCAACAAAATTGCGTATCGCAACGCGGAGCGGATTTTCGGCATCTCGTTACTCAGCAAATAGCTGTCCGTTCAAAATACGGCACAGCGTCCGCCATAGTTCTCGTTCTGAGCCTGGCGAAGGACGGCAATCCAGAAAGTTGGCCAGGGCTCGCAACGCGCGATGTTCCAGCCCGAGAATTAGTGAAGCGCCGAGCTCGTTATGCGCCGCGCGGACCGACGTTTCCGCATCGTCCAGTTTCTGCGCGGTCGCCGTCTCACCACGGCGCAACATTTAGCCAAATGGTGGCACGTCAGCGAACGCACGGTCTATCGGGATATCCGCGACCTCTCGCTTGCGGGCACGCCGATCGGAGGCGAGGCGGGAGTCGGCTATCGTCTGCGCGGTGGATTTGAACTGCCACCTCTCATGTTTGAACTCGGAGAAATCGAAGCGCTTACGCTCGGTGCGCGCATGGTCGAAGCGTGGAGCGGTCCACAGCTCGGTGTCGCCGCGCTCTCCGCCATCGCAAAGATCGTCACTACGTTGGCGCCCGAACGCAGGCAATGGTTAGAGGGCAGCCGCACCTATGTGCCGCACTTCCACATTCCCAAACAACTCGGCGAACGATTCGAACAGCTGCGCAGTGCGATCCGTGATCGCTAGAAAGTGCATTTCGTTGACGCCGATGTCGAGAGGAAGCTCAGTGAACGACTCGTTCGACCGCTGTCGCTCTACTTGTGGGGCGCGCACTGGACGCTCGCCGCCTGGTGCGAATCGCGGGATGACTTTCGCAGTTTTTGTATTGATCGTGTGATTCGTCTGCGAATCACACGATCAAGTGTTCAACGACGAATCGGGAAAACGTCTCGCGGATTTTGTGCGTGCGCAGTGGGCCGTTGCCGGCGCGCATATTTCATAGCCAGGATCGCGAGCGAATTTGCGCCGTCTCGTTCTGACATGAGTCCGGTGCAACCACGTCGCCACAAACGCTAGACTGCCGCGAACGCATGGAGAGCCGCGATGAATGGTGCAAAGAGTCTTGTCGAAACACTGCTGAAATCCGGTATTGACACCTGTTTCGCCAACCCCGGCACCAGCGAAATGCACTTCGTCGCGGCGCTTGATCAGAGTGTTGGCATGCGCTGCGTGCTGGGCTTGCAGGAGAACGTTGTCACCGGCATGGCGGATGGTTATTACCGCATGGCGGGCAAGCCCGCGTGCACGCTGCTGCATTGCGGGCCTGGCCTCGCCAATGGCTTGGCCAATCTGCACAACGCCCGTCGCGCCAGGAGCGGCATCGTCAACATCGTCGGTGATCAGGCGACCTATCACCGTCCGCTTGACGCGCCGCTCACCGCCGACACCGACAGCCTCGCGCGCGCGGTGTCCGCGTGGGTGCGCACGAGTTCGCACGCAGCGGCCGTAGGTCGCGATGCAGCCGACGCAGTGCAGGCGGCGAGCACGCTACCGGGACAAATCTCAACGCTCATCTTGCCATCCGATACGTCGTGGGATGAGGGCGGTGTCGTTGCCGATGCACTGAGCGTGCCCGCACCAC
>JAYUWL010000300.1:0-25455 GCA_043753585.1 Burkholderiales bacterium | reverse complement strand
GCCGATTCGTCGTCCAAAAACAAGTCAATCACGGCTTGCGATGCAAGAATTCTGAATTCACGCGGATTGAATTGTTTGGCTTCGCGCATGATCTCGCGGAGGATTTCGTAGCACACGGTTTGCGCGGTTTTTATTTCGCCGCGGCCATGGCAGGTTGGGCAGGTTTCGCAGAGCACGTGTCCTAGTGATTCGCGGGTGCGCTTGCGGGTCATCTCGACCAAACCCAGGTGGGTGAAACCGTTCACCGTGAGTCGGGTGCGGTCGGTGGAGATGGCCTGGTTCAGTGCATCCAACACGGCAGTGCGATGCTCTGGCAGGTCCATGTCGATGAAGTCGATGATGATGATGCCGCCCAAATTTCTCAGGCGCAGTTGCCGCGCGATGGTTTGAGCAGCCTCTAAATTCGTTTTGAAAATGGTGTCGTCGAACGAGCGCACGCCAACGAAACCGCCGGTGTTGACATCGATGGTGGTCAGCGCTTCGGTCTGGTCGATGATGACGTAGCCGCCGCTCTTCAAGTCAACCCGGCGATGCAGCGCGCGCTCAATCTCCTGTTCGACGCCGTACATGTCGAACAACGGTCGCATGGCCTGATGTAGTCGTAATCGCTCAGTCACCGCGGGCGCGTAACGTGCTGCGAATTCCAGCATGGCCTTGTGTGCTTCGGGCGAATCAACGAACACACGTTGCGTATCTTCAGTCGCGAAGTCGCGCAGCACGCGTTCTGCCAACGTCAAATCATGATGCACGATGGTGCCCGATTTCACGGTTTTCGCGCGCAAAAGTACATCGGCCCACAGTTTCGTCAGGTACTCGACGTCGCGCGCCAGATCGCGCTCGGTCGCCTTTTCAGCCATGGTGCGAATGATGAAGCCGCCATGCGGCATGTTCGCTGGCAAGAGCTTGGTCAGCGTGTCCTTCAGCAGCGTGCGCTCAGCCTCATCGCCAATACGTTGCGAGATGCCGATATGCGAATCCTGCGGCAAATGCACGAGCAGGCGACCGGCCAGCGAAATTTGCGTCGACAGCCGTGCGCCTTTGGTGCCAATCGGATCCTTGATGACCTGCACGATGATCGGTTGCCCTTCGTGCAGCAACTTTTCAATCGGCTTTGGCGTGATTTCGGGCGTGTGTTGCGACTGCCTGTATTCCCAGATGTCAGCGACATGCAAAAAGGCCGCGCGCTCCAGACCAATTTCGATGAACGCGCTTTGCATGCCCGGCAGAACGCGCGCCACGCGACCCAGATAAATATTGCCGACAATGCCGCGATGACTCGCGCGCTCAATGTGCAACTCTTCGATCACACCGTGATCGAGCACCGCCACGCGCGTCTCTTGCGGCGTGACATTGATGAGGATCTCCTCAGCCATCAGCTGACCTCACAAGAATGTTTATTGCGTTCGCTACTGGGCGTGAAAATCAGCTAGCGAAACCAGCAAACACTAAAAGAGCCGCGAAGTTACCTAGAGCACCCGTACGCCAAACTGGGAGAGTAGCATCGAAGTCTCAAATATGGGCAGTCCCATCACGCCAGAGTAGCTTCCCTCCAGCCGCTCTATGAACATCGCCCCCAGACCTTGCACCGCGTAAGCGCCCGCCTTGCCCATGGGTTCGTTGGTATTTATGTAGCCGTTGATCTCTGCCGCCGTGATGTCGCGGAACCGCACGCGGGACACGCAGGTGTCGTGTAGCAGCTGCGTGCCATCGGTGACGGCGACGGCTGTTAACACTTCGTGGGTTGTGCCCGACAAAAGTTTCAGCATGCGCCGCGCATCGGCAGGGTCGCTGGGTTTGCCGAAAATGGTGCCATTGAAAACGACGATCGTATCGGCCCCAAGCAGGGGCATTTTTGGCATCGCTCGCTGTCGGGCCCGCAAACTGCCGATCTCGGCCTTCATCTTGGCCATGCGCTCGACGTAGATAAACGGGTTTTCGCTGGAAAGAGGCGATTCGTCGACATCGCGGCCACGATTCGAGTCCTCCCGAAGCAGCACGGTTTTGCAGGTGACGCCCATCTGTTGCAGCAGCTCCAGACGGCGCGGGCTTCGGGAAGCGAGATAGATTTCGTTCATGCGGTTAGTTCGGACGACGATATTGACAAGTGTCTCGGGTCATAAATTTCGGAACAAGAAAAGTGCCGAATTTTCGCGTCAGGCTAGGCGCAATGCGGAACAATAGCGAGCTATTGTGAGCATTTGCAACGACGCATGGCGCGGAAAGGCGGTGCTTTTATGTTTCGAAATTTGTGATTCGAGGCACTAGTCACGATGATAGGGATGTCCAGACAACAAGCTTACCGCACGATAGAGCTGTTCGACCAGAAAAATCCGGGCTAGCCCGTGTGGCAGCGTTAACCGCGACAGGCCAAACCGGTACCGCGCCTCTGCTTTCAAGTCAGCGTCGAGCCCGTCGGCACTGCCAATCAGGAAAGTCGCGCACGGTGCCTCGCGCGACCAGCCGCTCAGCTGCTCGCCAAGGCCGCGCGTCGTTAACTGCTCGCCGCGTTCGTCGAGCGCGACGACCAGCGCCTGTTTCGGAATCTGTGCGCGAATACGATCAGCTTCGGTTGCCAGCACAATGTCGGTGCTTCGGTTGGCGGCGCGCTTTTCGGGCTTTAGCTCCGCCAGCTCAAACGGCCAATCGGAGGGAAACCGTTTTGCATATTCAGCGACGCCGTCATTCACCCAGCCCGGCTGATTGTGGCCGAGCGCGATGAGTTTCAGTTTCACCGATCAGGTGGATTTTTTCTTGGCCGAAGGTCGTTTGATCACCAGGGGCTTGGTGACCGGGCGCTTTGCGGCCGGTGCTTTGGCGACGGGCGCTTTGGCTGATGGCCGTTTGATCTCAACCGTTTTTGGCGCTACCTTTTTCGCGGCAGGTTTTTTGGCCGCCGGTGTTTTGGTTGCCACTGCTTTGGCTTTAGCCGCCGATTTTTTGGCCACCGGTTTCTTTGCCGTTGGCTTTTTAGCGACGGGTTTCTTCGGAGCGGTCTTTTTCACAACCTCAGCGATGACTTCAGTTACAGGCGCTTTGGCTTTAGCCGCCGGTTTCTTTGCAGCTGGAGCCTTTTTAGCGGCGGGTTTCTTCGCGGGCGCTTTTTCTACAACGGGCTCAGCGGCAGTTGCTTTCGCCGCTGCCTTTCTGGCGGGGGCTTTTGCCGCGGGTTTTGCCGCCGGAGCCGCCGCAACCGCCGGCTCTACGGCCTTCGCGGCGCTCACAGCAGGAACACGCTTGATTGGTTTCGGTGCCGTCCACAATTCTTCGAGGTTGTACAGTGCACGCGTGGTCGGCAACATGATGTGCACGACGAGTTCGGTGCAATCGACCAGCACCCATTCGCCGGAGCCTTCGCCTTCAATCGAGAGCACCTGACCGCCGGCTTCTTTCACCTTGTCGCTGACGTGTCGTGCGAGCGCTTTGGTTTGCCGCGAACTTTCGGCGGTGGCTACGATCAGCGTGTCGTAAATGGCCGTCAGCGGACGGGTGTCGAGCACGGTAATGTCGCGGGCCTTGATATCTTCGAGGGCGGCGACGGCGGCTTTCTGGACGTTTAAAGCGTTATAGCGCAGGGGAATTCTCCGGCAGATACAGTTGATGCGCACGAATATAGGCCAGCACGGGCGCGGGGAGCAATGAAACCAGTGCGCTATCGGCAGCATTCGCTGCAATTGTGTTGCGGATTTCGGTGGCGGAGATGGCTTGCGGCGTGACGGTGTGCAGATAAATACTGCCGTGTGTAGCCGCCTGGAGGGCGTCCGCAGATCGCGTCAAACGGCCTTGCCACACTTCTGCGAGCACGGGTGACAGCGCTTGCGACACAGCAAATCCCGGTCGGTTGAGCACGACAAAGTGCGCCAGTTCAAACAGGCGTGGCCACTGGTACCAGCGGTTGATATGCATGAACGCATCAATGCCGATCAGCCAGATCAGTGGGCGTTGCGGGAATTCGGTGCGGAGCGACTCAAGCGTCAACGCGGTGTAGCTCGGCGTATCGCGTTTGAGTTCGCGGTCATCGACCGTCAAACCGGGTACGTCCGCCACTGCCAGCCGCAACATCGCCAGCCGCTCTGCTTCGCTGGCTCCTGGTCGAGCGCGATGAACCGGTGTTTTCGACGGAATCAGCCGCATTTCTGGCAGTTTAAGCGCCGTCGCCGTTTCTGACGCGATGCGCAAATGCCCGAAATGCACTGGATCAAAGGTTCCGCCCAGCAGGGCAAGGGGCGACGTGTCAATCATTGGCGTATTGTGAGTCCAAGCGGCAAGAAATCCAGGTATCAGCTTTTTGTTGTAATGAATGATGCGTAGGGGCTAATTAGCGTTTTTGCCATAAGTCAATAACCCAGCTTTTTAGCAGCTAGCCTATGAGCGATGGGGCATTCAAGAAAAAGCTGATTGAGAAATAATGCCCGCGTTTAGTCAATTGATCCTCATTACCGAGCGCCTGAGACTGCGTCCGCTAGCCGCATCAGACGCCGCGTCTCTATTCGCCCTTTTTTCCGATGCCCGCGTGATGCGGTGTTGGAGTAGCGCCTAGCCGCCTCATCACTTCGTAGCGTCAAATACCTTCATGGCGCAAACTCTCGTAATACGGCGTGAAATCCGGCGCGGTGTCGTCGCGCAGTTGCTGCAACGAATCGAGCACAAAGTACGTCGTCTGCACGTCGTCAATCAGGAATTTCGTGCGCATTGAGGTCATCACGTCAAACGGCAGGCGGTGCGGAACCGCGCTCTCCAGCGCATAAATCAGCTCTTTCGGTGACGACAGCACACCGGCCCCGTACGCAAGAATCTCCCCGTGTTCGCGAATCAAACCGAACTCGATCGTGTACCAGTACAGCCGCGCCAGCCAATCGAGCCCGCCGAGGCGTTTGGCCTTGAGCGCACCGTGTCCATACGCTTCAAGATGATTGGCGTAAATGGGGGTGAACAGCATTGGCACGTGGCCGAAAAAATCGTGAAAGATGTCGGGCTCAACGATGTAATCGAATTCACTCTCGTCGCGCAACCACACCGTCACTGGAAAGCGGCGATTGGCCAGATGCGTGAAGAAAACATCATCCGGAAGCAAGCCCGGCACTGCGACCAGCTGCCAGTTTGTCGCCGCGTTGAGAGCTACATTCACTGCCGCGAAATTCGGAAGACCGTGACGCATGTCAAGAGCAGGGTTGTCGAGAACAGCGTTCAAAAATTCATCGCACGCACGGCCCGGAATGAGCGCAAGTTGCCGCTCGACCAGCCGCAACCAGCGCGCCTGTTCGGCGTCGCTGTAATCACTCATACGCTGCTGAACGGTGAAGTCCGCAGCCACACCTGCATAGTTGCCGCGCAACCCGGCATTGGGGTTGCTGGTCTTGCCAGAGATATCGAAGGCGGCGGGTGGGGTAGCTACAGAGTCCATCCAGCTATTTTGCATGGTGGTGCCGCTAGAAAATTGCCAAGTTGATACGGCATGGGAACCTGCAAGCGACATAAAGTGCGGCGTGTTGGCCACACCGCCACTCCCCGCCCGTAAGTCAGGTGCTTCTACGCACTAGCCCATTCGATCCAGTCGCCGCATCTGATAGGCCAGTGCTGCGCGGCAACCGACCACAATCGCGGCCACCGTGATGAACGAGCCGAGCGCCAGCGTTGACATGCCGGACAGGCCCTGCCCCACCGTGCAGCCGAGCGCCGTCACGCCTCCGAATCCCATCAGCGCCGCACCAATCAAATGATTCGACAAATCCTCAATCGAGGCAAATCCTTCCCAGCGAAATGTCTTCGTCATCAGCGCCATCGCCGCCGCGCCGACGATCACACCGATCACGCTCGCCACGCCAAAGGTGACGAACTTGCTCTTGTCGCTCCAGAAACCCAAAAGCTCGAGCAGATACGCAGGCGGCGCAGTGAAGCTAAGCGATTCCGGGCGACCCGAGTTGGTCGACACCCACGCGGCCTCCAGTGATTCCGGATGCTCCGCGATGAAGCCGACATGCCCCGTTGCATACCAGCCGGCAATCACGGTCACGCCCACGACGATACCGCCGATCCAGTTCCACTTGTCCGCGCGAAACTCGCGACCGGTGAAGGCGAACACGAGGAACGCGACGCCCAGCATTGCCGCCACGATCCCCGCAGCGCTGCCGGTCAATCCGAACAACGACGGCAGATCCTGCCCGCTGGCAAACGTGACGGCAACCGTGTCCACGGTGGCTACGCGGAGCACACCCAAAATACCGCGCAGGGTGAACCACGCAAATACCGCCATCACCAAGAGCGTTACCAGCGCGCGCAAGCTGCCCGCGCCTGCCCGAATGAGCGTCTTGCTGCCGCAACCGGAGGCGAGCGTCATGCCAAATCCGAACGCCAGTCCGCCCACGATGTGCGACAGCCAGATCAATTTCGGCGCGACGTAAAAGGATTTTGCGATGTCGACGGTGCCGGTCATCTTGAGCGCTGTCACGCCGATGATTGCCACCCCGACGGAGGCAATGGCCATCCGCGCCCGTGTCCAGTCGCCAAAATTTACAGCATCCGAAATCGCACCCATCGTGCAGTAATTGCTCCGCTGCGCGACAGCGCCAAAAACAAAGGAGAGGACGAATGCCCAGAGCGCTGCGGCGTGTTGCAGGGAAACGATTTCAGGGGGCATGGTGTGGGCTGACGCGGATCAATTCAATGGGACGCAATTATCTGCGCTGCAGGGTGTTGACAGGGACGTTCGCGCGTCGACTCAAAAGGGAAGTTGGCTATAGCTTCACGTTGTAATGACCGTTACATAAGTGCGACAAGAGAACTTTGGTTAAAGTCGATAAACTACCGTTTCGCCTTGTCGCCCCAACAAAACGGCAGTTCAGACAAAAAGCTGATGCAAAAAAGCTCAGACTAAAAATGTTCAGAAACTGCACTGCGCGACTGCGGCATGTTGCCGTAAACGCGCGCCAATTCGCTCTGACTGAAGCTATGCTTTTCTGAATTCCCCGGGTTAAGGGACACAATCATGAACCAATACATGATGGCTCAGTCGGCGAGATAGGACATCAACATGACCCAGCTTAAGACTCTCCTGCTCGACGAACTTAGGAATATCGAAGGGGTAGAGGACCGGCCTTCACCGGTCGCTGGCGGCACGGCGCTGTTCTATCTCGGCATGGAGTTCGCGCACTTTCACAACGACAACGAGCTCGACCTCCGGCTGACCAGGTCAGTGATTCACGCTGAGGGGCTTAGCCGACCGCAAGCCTCCATTCACCATCCCACCCGATCATTATCGTCGCCGTGGATTGAGGTTCGCTTCAAGACAACCAAAGACATCGCGCATGTCGCGAGACGTGTGAAGCTGGCGCTTGCAAAACTGTGAGCTCCTCGCGACGATCCGGTGATACGCTATTGCCGCATCCTCAACCGGAGACGCCCATGAGCGCTCGCGCCACCTTCAACCGCATGGAAGAGAGCACCAAGGAAGATTGGGGCCTGATCGTGCCGGAGGCGATGAAGATGGCGCGCTCGTTGCCTGATCGCGTGATTGCGCATCTGCAATTGCTGGACGGCGATTTCGGTGGATTCCCGATTGACCGATACAGCCACAGCCTGCAAACCGCGACGCTCGCGTTAAAGAACGGGCGCGATGAAGAATACGTCGTTTGCGCACTCTTGCACGACATCGGAGACACGCTCGGTTCGTTCAATCACCCCGATATCGCGGCAGCGATCTTGAAGCCGTTTGTGTCCGAGGCGAATCTCTGGATGGTACAAAACCACGGCATTTTTCAGGGCTACAACTTCTTTCATCACATCGGGCTCAACCGCGATATGCGCGACCTGTTTAATGGTCATGCGTACTACGCGCAAACCGCTGAATTTATCGAGCTCTATGACAATCCGGCGTTCAATCCAAAGGCCGAAATTTTCCCGATCAGTACCTTCGAACCGATGTTGCGACGCCTGATGGCAACGCCGAAGAATTCGGTTTACAAGGCTGCCGTCGACAAAGAGTTGGCGACGACTTAGGTCCGGAATTCGTCTCGTCAACTCACGACCGAGCGCAGCTAACCGACAGACTAATTTCCCGGAGACGCGCATGGCCGAAGCCGAAACCAAAACCAAAACCAAAACCAGATAAACCGATCAGAGCGTCGAGGCTTGTCTCGATGCCATTGCCGACGAGGCGCGGAGGCCGGATTGCCGTGAGTTGGTCAAACTGATGGGCGCTGCGACGAACTGCGAGCCGAAAATGTGGGGCATTGTTATCGTCGGATTCGGCTCCTGTCACTAAAAGTACGCGAGTGGTCATGAAGGCGAAGCGTGCGTCACCGGTTTTGCTTTGCGAAAGAGCGACATCAGCATGTACCTTATGTGCGAGTTTGAAGGGCATGAAGCGTTGTTCGCGAAACCCGGAAAGGACAAAATGGGTAAGACCTGCCGCTACGTTCGTCGTTTGTCCGACATTGATTTGCCCATTCTTAAGCAACTGGTCGCGCGCTCGGTGGCCGAGGTCAAGCGTCGCTATCCGCCCGAAAATTTGAGACACAACACTCCTGCTCCGTCAATCTTTAGCCAGACCCAACCATGAACCGCGACTACCTGACAATTCCCGTGCTGCTCGCTGTCGGTTTCGCTTACGGCGCGCTGCGAAATCGTGCGCGTGTGACAAAGCGGATGCCTGTGTGGGTGATGTTTATCCTGTTTCTTGGCATTTTTTTTGTCGGGTTGCTGCTTGCTGTTGTGACGGGCAGCACGACGCTTGGCTGGCTCTCCGGGTTGTCGCTCATGGTGCTGTTTCCGGTGGCGATGTTGCTTGGGATTGGATTAGTCATAGGCTCGCTGTTTAACCGCAGCAAGAGCGTCGCGCCGAGTCCACCCATCGGGCATGAGGTGCCGGCAGCGTTGCGTTCGGCACAACCCGCCGCGTCGATAGCAAGCGTGATGAGCGTTATAGTGGATCGTGACAGTGTCGCGGCCGGCGACGATACCGACTCGCATGCCGTAACGGCCAGTGTGCCGGTCGCCAGCAAGCTGGCGGAGCTCGTCACCAGCGCCGTGCACGTCTGCCCATTGCCCAGCATTTCGGGCGACCGCGCAACGTGGCTCATCGATGTCGGCGGAACCTGTGTCGGCGTGATTGCACAGCAATGGTCACGACCAAAATTCGTTGTCTCAGAACACCTCAGCGTGACTCAACTTTTTACCGGAAGTAGCAGTAAGGTGCACTTCCGCTACTGGAACCAGGCTGACCCTGATGTCGTGTTTGCGGCATTGCGCGATGGGCGTCCGCTGCCACCGCGTTACTGACGGCGCAATCCAGATCAGGCGCGTGGAATGAAGTTCGCTGTAGTCAGGAGCTACGTCATGTCTCCGCCGGAGGTAGAGGAGGAGCCACACTTTTACTACGCATCGTTTCGGGTGGACGGGAAAATTTTCCTAACCGTACCGCCGGACAAAACGCACATTCATGTATTGATTACCGATGACGAACGAGAAATTGCATTGGCGTTGTACCCAGAATTTGTTGAGAAACTGCTCTGGGGCGGCAAGGTGGTTGGCGTGCGGGTAGCTCTTGCCGAAGCAAAAGCCGACGTAGTTAATCAACTGATCAGGCCAGCATGGTCGCGCAAAGCGCTTGAACGACTGTCGGCAGCGCTTTAGGCGGGCGCTCGTGACGTTGAATTGCGTGCGATTTCGTTGCCGCACTACGCTAGACTGATCGCCCAACCAGACGTGGAGCATCTTGTCTGTGTCGTCTGACGCCCATCCGAACGCTCTCCCCGCTGGCACGCGGATTCGCGATTACACCATCGTCTCGGTCATCGGGATTGGCGGTTTTTCTATCGTCTACAAGGCGATGGATACGGCGCTCATGCGCGAGGTCGCGATCAAGGAATATTTTCCGGGTGGGATTTCGCTGCGTGACGATGACGGCAGCGTGCGTTCGCAGCCGCGCGAAGCTGAGGCATTTCGCAAGGGCATCGATAGCTTCCTGAACGAAGGCAAGCTGCTGGCGCAGTTCGACCATCCGGCGTTGGTGCGGGTCTACCGCTTTTGGGAAGAACGTGGCACGGCGTATCTTGCGATGCGGCTCTACAGCGGCGTGACCTTGCGCGATGCGGTCAGGGCGGGAACATGGCAGGCTGACGAGCAGACCTTGCCAGCACTGCTGCTGCCGGTATGCGAAGCGCTCGATGTGCTGCATGCAGCAAACTGCTATCACCGCGATGTCGCTCCGGACAATATTTTGCTCAGCGAAAACGACTGGCCGGTGCTGCTCGATTTCGGCGCGGCGAGGAAGGCGATTGAAGGAACACAGGTGTTCACCGCGATTCTCAAACCCGGTTATGCGCCAATTGAGCAATACGGTGATGGCGAGTTGAAGCAGGGCCCGTGGACGGACATTTATGCACTGGCAGGTGTGGTGCATTTCACGTTGTCGGGCAACCCTCCGACCACTGCCATCAGCCGCATGCTGCGCGACGCCATGCCGCGACCGCGCGACGCGTTTGCGGGTCGACTGCCTGAGCGCTGGCTGGATGCCGTCGAAAAATCGCTTGCCGTGAAGCCGGAGAATCGGCCGCAGAGCATCGCGGAATTTGTCTCGCTTGTGGGCTGGGACGAGATGTCCCCGCCGGTGGTGGACGTGGCTACGCGCGTGGCCGGTGTGGCACCGCATGCCGCAATGGCAAAAGCCGCCGCGCCCGTCGTCGACAGCAACGTCACGGTGCTGATACCCAAGGTCGCGCAACCAGCGCTGCCGCCACCGCCGCTATCGCCAGCACCATCGCCACCGCCTGATGCGCCAGCTGACACACAACGCGCCGCTTCACTGGTTGCCGTGGATCGATCATCGCCATCGGTATCAGTCTCCCCGGGCGTCGAGACAGTTCCCGAAGTGGTGGTAGCGCAATCGCGCAGCGGGATGCTGGCGACGGTTGGGGTTATGGCCGCCTTGCTTGTGGGCTCGCTGTGGGTCTGGTGGGCAGCATCCGGCCCGCGCAGCGCGCCAGTTCCGACGAGTCCCGCAGGCCCGGTCCGCCCGCAGCCGCCCGCCGGGGCAATCGAGCCGTCTGTGACTGCTCCGGCGGCGCCGCCCGCTGCCGTACCCGCGCCATCGAACACCCTGATCCCGGTTTCACCGGCCGATGTCACGTTTCAGCCGGCAAACACGTCTTCACCTGTGGGGCCGGTGTCAGCACCAACGATTGACATACGTCGAGCGAAGGCGTCAACTGCGGCAGCGGCAAACGAGACGGACAAAGCGACCGTACGCCCGCCACGGGTTGATCGGTTGCAGTCAGAGCCTCGTGAAACGTCAGCCGCGTCACGCCGCCCGGCTCGCTGCACCGGGTTGATTGATCGTTGGCAACTGGGCGCAGCGCTCGCCGATGAAGAGCAACGATTTTTAACGGAGAAATGCAAATGATGCTGCTGCCCACTTATCCGTACCGGTACCCGCGCTCCCGACTGGCTGCTGCATTGGCGATTTTGCTCCTCGCGGGCTGCGCGACCGGTCCGACGCCGACGGTCAATGACGCGGCTCCCCCCGCTCCGCCGCCTCCGTCGGTGGCCGTGGTCGTGCCTGTGTCTGCGCCCACCCCGGTGGCCGCCCCCGCGCCGCCGACGCCGGTTCCATTTGATATCGCCATCGTTAACGCCGCTACCGCGCTGTTCAAAAATGTACCGATGCCGGGCCCGCGCATTGTCGTGATCGATCCCTTGATTGACGGCGTTAGTGGGCAACAGACAGTGGCTAGCCGCTACATCGAAACGCGACTTCGCGATATAGCGCGTGACAAATTCCCGGCGGCCGACGTGCGTGAATTTACCTCTAGCAACGTCGCGCAATCGCCGATTGTGCTGGTCGGTACATTCACCGCGATCACGCTGGAAAACAAGACCGTTGGCAAGCCGGAGGCGTTCCGGATTTGTCTGGCGCTCGCCGATTTGTCAACCAACAAAATCATCTCGAAGGGCGTGGCGCGCGCCATGCTCGACGGCGTCAACACGACGCCCACGCCGTACTTTTCCGACACGCCGGTCTGGGTGAAAGATGAATCAGTAGACGCCTACATCAAGACTTGCCAGGCCACCAAAATCGGCGACACGATTGATCCCATTTATCGCGAGCGAATCGATACTGCAACGGTGATTTCAGACGCAATCGTTGCCTACGAAGCACGTAAATTCAGGCAGGCGCTTGATCTCTACGTCAAAGCCGTGCGCTCGGCCACGGGCGATCAGTTGCGGGTACACAGCGGGCTGTATCTGGCCAACTGGAAGCTCGGCAACAAGGCCGATGCAGAAAAGGCGTTCGGCAACGTCGTTGATCACGGCCTTGCGGCACAAAAGCTCTCGGTGAAATTCCTGTTCCAGCCGGCGCGTACGGACTTCTGGTCGGATGCGAACGTGAGTGGCCCGTATCCGATCTGGTTGCGCAGCATCGCCACCCGCGTTGCGGCTAACAAGGCCTGTCTGAACATCGTCGGCCACACCAGCCGTTCTGGCAGCGAACCAGCGAATGATCGGTTGAGTCTGGCGCGCGCTCAATACGTCAAGAAGCGCATGGACGCCGCCGCGCCCAAGCTTGCCAGCAAAACCAGCGCCACCGGCGTCGGTTACCGCGAAAACGTTGTCGGCAGCGGCGCAGATGATCTGACTGATTTGCAGGATCGGCGCGTAGAGTTCAAGCTCACGCAATGCGCGCAGTGAACAGGTAGCGTCGGTATGCCTGGCCGACGCCACAGCACGTTACTAAAAGCGCCATCGCTTAAGCGCTTCGCGTTAGTTAGCCTAAGGCGACTTAGGGGTAAATCGCATAGATAGCCCTTAAAAATCGGTCGTTTTACAGAAAAGCTGATCAGCGGTTGAACGCAACTTACGCGTCCCAACGATGCGGCAATCGCACCACCCCCTGTTCGCGCGAATCGCCAAGCACCGTGAAGTCACGCTCCACCGTGTCGTAAACACGCATCCCTTCGGGATCCATCGCATGCGCCCGAAGTTTGTAAGTCCCAGGCAGCAAGGCCCATTCCGAGAAAGTGAGCGCAAACTCAAAAGCACCTGCGCCAATGCTCCGGAGAGCAACGCCATCAATCTCGGACGTCGTTCCATAAACCGGCGTGCCATCCATGCGCACGATGCCCACGGCAACTTGCGGTCGACGTCCGTCACGGCTTTTCAGGCGACCGCAAACACTCATTCCAGTCATCGTGACATTGTCCAGCCGCAAATCGGAAACGGCATATTGCCCCAGAGCGGAAGCATCCCGATCATCTTTTGACAACGCTTCCTGCTTCTCAAGCGCCTGCTTCGCCTCGTGAAACGCCTGATACGCGATCGAGACGTCAGCGGATGTTCCTACCATTCGCATCGCGCCGTGATCGAGCCACACCGCACGCTGCGTGAGTTTTTTCACGTGATAGAGCGAATGCGACACCAGCAGCAGCGTCCCGCCGTCAGCGAGGTAGCGCTCCATCCAGGTAATGCATTTGTTCTGGAATGATTCGTCGCCGACCGCGAGTACTTCGTCCGTAATCAGCAAATCTGGTTTCAACGCGGTCACCAGCGCAAAACCGAGCCGCACCACCATGCCGCTGGAGTAGGTCTTGATTGGTGTGTCGATGTGTTCGCCAATGTCGGCGAACGCAATGATTGAGTCGAGCTTCGCGGCGAACGCAGCGCCGGTCAAGCCCTGCAACGCGGCTGACAGTTTCAGGTTTTCGCGGCCCGTGTATTCCGGATGAAAGCCGGCGCCCAGTTCCAGTAATGCTCCAACCGTGCCGACGCGTTTGGCGCTGCCCGCGCTAGGCTGCAGAACGCCCGCGATAATTTTGAGTAGCGTTGATTTGCCCGCACCGTTCTCGCCAACCAGCGCAAACGATTGGCCGCGCCGCACGGTGAAATCGATATCGGTCAATGCATGAAATCCTTCACCCGATGGCTTCGCAACGAGCAAACGTGCCAGCGCCGCAAAGCCCGCGCCATGGCGCCCGATGCGTGGAAACGTTTTGCTGACATGGCTGACCGTGAGCAGGATTTCGCTCATAAATAATCATCCACATGCGGCGCGACACGCTTGAAAAACGCGTAGCCAAGCAACGCAATCGCCGCGCCACCGGCAAGCAGCATCGCGTCCACCCATGATGCGCCCGCACCTGCGAGATAGGTGTCATGCATGCGCGCGATCAGGTGCGTGAACGGATTCGCCATCACGCCATCGCGATACGCCGCCGGAATCGAGTCAACGCCATATTGAATGCCGCACACAAACGAGAGCAGCATGAAAAGTGGCCCCAGCATGCTCTCAATATCGCGCACCAGAACCTGCGCGGTGGATACGATCCACGCAAGCCCGAGCGCAGCGAAAAACAGCGCAAACCATGCTGGAAGCGAGAACAGAATTCCGCTCAAGTGCACCTGAAACCCAAGTACGGCAAAGAGCACAACGATCACCGTCAGCGCCAACCAGTTCAGCACGAATGTCACGAGCGCCGTGGACAGCGGCACGAAGGCGCGTGGCAAAGCGGTTTTGGTAATCAGGGCCGCTTGCTGGATCAGACTCGTCGCGCCGCGCGTCACACTCTCAGCAAACGCAAGCCACGGCCACAAGCCCACCGCGAGAAACGCGACGTAGCTGTTGCCATACTGCGCCGGCACCGGAGCACGCATAAAAAGCCCGAACACGAGCGCATAAACACCCAGCGACAACAACGGTTGAGCTAGCCACCAGATGGGCGAGAGTACGCCGCCGAGGAAACGATTTTTTACTTCGCGTTCGACGAGGGCGCGCAGGAGTGGATTCACGCGCTGCCGCTAGCCCCCACTCCCGCAGTGCGGGAGTGGGCGGAGGGAGAGGGCCGATGAATGAAGCGACTGGTTAACTTTCTGCTCATTTCATCGCCCTCACCCCAACCCACTCGCGCGCTGCGGGAGTGAGAACACTTCGCACCTCGTCAGCCAGCGCCTGACTGGACGCCGCCACAATCGTCCCATCGCTCCCAAGCGCAAGAGAGTTTCCCGCCCAATCGCACGCCACACCGCCGGCTTCAACAATAGGATTCACCAGCGCTGCAAAGTCCACCGTCTTCAACCCCATCTCGACGACCAGATCGACGTGACCTGACGCAATCAAAGCGTAGTTGTAGCAATCGCCTCCGTAATAGACGCCCTTGCAAGCGGCTTTCAATCGCGCAAACGCAGCAGCGCCACCACCTGTGAATTGCTCCGGCGTGGTGACGAGCACAATCGTCTCGGACAAGGGCTTGCGCTTCGCACTCACTCGCATGGTTACGCCATTAAATGTCGCCCCCAAACCCTTTATCCCTACCCAACGCTCATCCGTAATCGGCTGATCAATCACACCGATCACCGGCTCACCGTGATGTGCCAACGCCACCAGTGTGCCGAACTGCGGTTTACCGCAGGTGAACGCTTTGGTGCCGTCGATCGGATCGATGACCCACACCCATTCGGCATCAAGGTTGGTGTTGTCATGCTCTTCGCCGAGCACGCCGTGCGCTGGGTAAACACGGGCAATCTCCTCGCGAATCCGGGTCTCAATCTCCATGTCAGCGAGCGTCACAGGCGTGGCGTCCGGCTTGTCGATGATCGTCAAGTTTGAACGAAAATAGCGTTTGGCAATCGGCCGCGCGAGGTCTGCCAGATGTGCTGCAAAGGCACTGTATTGAGAAAGGTCATGCATATCGACGATAATTTTCGCTGATTTGCCATGCAGGAGCGGCTCTGCCGCGACCCACAGTTGGCATTGCAACTCAGGTCGCGGCAGAGCCGCTCCTACAAACCAACCAAGGAACCCATCATGACCGTCAAAATCGGTGACAACCTCCCCGCAGCCACCCTCACCGAATCAGCCGGTCAGGACGAAGCAAAAAACTGCCCTATGCCGCCGATGCCGGTGGACATCGCCGCGCTCGCCGCTGGCAAGAAGATCGTGATCTTCGGCCTGCCGGGTGCTTTCACCCCAACCTGCTCAGCGCAACACGTCCCCGGTTACGTCAAAAACTTCGATGCGCTCAAAGCCAGGGGCGTCGACGAAATCGTCTGCATGGCAGTCAACGATGGCTTCGTGATGGGAGCCTGGGGCCAGACGCAAAACGTCGCAGGCAAAGTGCGCATGATGGGCGATGGCTCGGCGGCCTTCACCAAGGCGCTCGGCCTTGAACTCGATCTCACAGCAAAAGGCATGGGCGTGCGCTGCCAGCGTTTCTCGTTGCTTGTTGAGAATGGTGTTGTCAAGCAGGTCAACGTAGAAGGCGTCGGCCCGGCAAATTGCTCGTTCGCCGAGAACATGCTGGCGCAGCTGGGCTAGTTTTGCCAAAGGCCCCTGTGTACGCGGGGGCCTGCTACCGGCCGAGCGCTGCGGCCCCGGCTTTGCAATCCAGCAGAGGCGTGCGACGACCTTCTCTAGCTGCGGCAATCTGTGCCCGCGCCGCCGCCATCTGGGCGCGACGATTTCCGTATCATGCGAATTCTGCTCACGCCCCACTATCAACCATGTTGCAACTCCCGACCGATAAATATCTGGCGCTGCGCGTCATCCCCATGCCCGCCGACGCCAACGCCAACGGCGACATCTTTGGCGGCTGGATCATGTCGCAAGTGGACTTGGCGGGCAGTGTGCCGGCTGTGCGTCGTGCCAGGGGGCGAATCGCGACCGTCGCGGTAAACGAGTTTTTGTTCAAGCAGCCGGTGCAGATTGGCGACGTGGTGAGTTTTTACGCGACGGTGAAGCGCGTCGGCCGCACATCGATCACCGTTGATGTCGAGGTGTATTCCGAGCGCAATCGTGGCACGGTTGTCGTGAAGGTCACAGAGGCTGAACTGACCTATGTGGCGATTGGGCCGGATGGCCGCTCGCGCGAATTACCGCCTGACGGCGAAACGGTGTTGGTGTAGTCATGCAAACACTTCGCACAGCCCTACTTGCAGCTTGCTTCCTTACGCTGACGGTCGGCCTCGCCAGCGCTGGGATAATCACGATCCCGGCCGAACATATTGGCGAAGGCAAATCGCTCCGTGCTCAGTGGTTCACGCCGGACGCGAAGAGCGCCACCGGAGCCGCTGCGATTCTGCTGCACGGTTGCGGCGGGCTGGGAGCGAATGGGAATCTGAACGCACGTCACCAGGCTGCAAAAGACTGGTTCATCGAACGCGGCATCGCGGTGCTGTTTCCTGAAAGTTTCACCTCGCGCCGGTTCGAAGAAGTCTGCACGATCAAAATGCAGTCGCGAACCATCCGGCAAATTGACCGTGTGCAGGATGTGATGGCGACGCATGCGTGGCTCAAGACGCAGCCCGGAATCGACGCAAAAAAGATCGTGCTGCTAGGCTGGTCACACGGCGGCTCGACGGTGCTCAACACATTGACGCATCGCACGCCCTTGGGTGAATTTAGTGATGACGTGAAATTTATCGAGGCGATTGCTTTCTATCCCGGCTGTTCACCGTTTGCGAAGGATTCCGCATCCGCAAAAATATCCTCGCCACTTACTGTACTGATGGGCGACGCCGACGACTGGACGCCCGCTGCGCCGTGTTCAGCATTCGTCTCGCGCCTGAAAAATAACGAGCAGCCGGCAACGATCACGCTCTACCCCGGCGCGTATCACGACTTCGACAATCCCGCAGGTAAATTCCGGGTGCGCACTGAGGTGCCGAATGGCGTGAACGGCGGCAAAGGGGTAACCGTGGCACCCGATCCGAAGGCGCGGGAAGATGCGATGGCGCGGATTGATACGCTCCTGAAAAGGCGCGGGCTCACGAAGCTTGCCACCGTGATCGAAAGCAAACCCTGAAACCCCAGGTTGACTCGTCAATTTTGAGGCAGCTTTTGCATAAAACGCCCTGTAATGCTTATCTTGCTTGGGCGACTACTAAAATTTAGCAAAAGTCGGATTTTGCAATTTTATGGCTTTAAGCCTTATGCAACAGGGCTTTTGCGAAAAAGCTGCATTCGATTTATCGCTTGGATTTCTCGAAAGGTGAGCTATCCCAGCGCAGCGTCCAAAACAAATCAATCGCAGATTCTTCGCCGGATTGTGCACGGATATTGAGGTTGTTGTTGATACGGTAGATGAGCTGCAACGTGCCTGTCGTTGCTTTGAGTCCGCGTTCGTAACCCACGTACAGACGATCTGAAATCTGCTTGCCGACGGTGACGACAGTGTCTTTCGTGGTGCCGCTGTTGGTCGCGACGCCAAACGTGTCGAGGCCGAGCTTGCTGCTGATACTTTCGCCCTCTCCAGCTAGCAGCGCGAACGCAGCCTTTTGCACAAGAATCGTGTCGTCGCGGCTCAGGTTGTCCGAGTTTTTTCCTGTAACCAGCATGGCGAGCTTTTCGGTATCGGCGCGATCCGGATCGGCGTAGAGTTTGATGCGCGGCGCGAGCGCGGTGCCGGTGATCGCAACACCGACCGTTTGGTCCGGATCACTGCGGGCGCGCAGGGCCAGAATGTCGAGACGCGGATTGTTGAGACTTCCCGTGAAGGCAACCTGCCCGCGATCGATTTCAAGGTCTTGCCCATAAGCACGGTAGGTGCCGCGCACTGTGCGGACGTTGCCGTTCGCAGCAAGTTGGCCGCCCGGTGTTGTGAGCTTCAGTTGCCCCGCCAGGCGCGTATTGATGCCGCGACCTTTGAGCTGAAGATCGCCACCCAAATCAAGCGCGAGGTCAACGTCGATCTTTGTTTTGCGCGGCGGCGGGGGTGGGGGTGACGACGCCTGCATCTCGGCAGCGGTGGGTTTCCGCGTTACATAGACGTCGTCCGAAAGCGTTGGCGCATCGGCTTGCGAAATGTCGAAGAATCCACGATCTATCTTGAAGCTGCCGTCGAGTTTGATCGCGTCACTGTTGGCGCTCAGGCGCGCCGTGCCGCTGGCGACAACGCGCCGATCCACGCGACCCAACAGACGGAAGTTCTCCGCTTTCAGCGTCAGTTGTACGTCCGGTTTGGTCGAAAGCGTTCCCTTGCCGTCCACCGTGATTCGACCATCTCCTCCGCGCGCGCTAATGGCCTCAAGTTGCACTTGATCGCCAACAAAAACAATACGCCCGCGTCCTTCAATCAAGTCAACCCCTTCGAGCGGATTTTTGACGCTCAAGTCATTCAACACGAGAACGCCCTGTCCTCTCGGTGCGCCCAACGTGCCGCTAAATTTCGCTTCCCCATTGAGGCCACCGCCCAAGCGCCAGCCGGGCGGTAAGAAGCTTCCCCAAGCGGCGAGATTGTCGAGGCGGGCAGTAAGTTTTCCGTCGAGTGGCGACGACATCGGGGGAAACAGGTCTTGCGCTGACGCTATCACATTCGCCGTCGCTTCGGCGCGTCCAACGCGTTCGCCATCGATGATTTGCGAAACGCGCCAGACGCCCTGGTCAGCGTTCAACGTGAACTTGAGTTCGCGCAGACCCATTAATCCGGAACCTGCGTTCTCACCGATGCGAAGATCGCCCGATTGTCGGGAGAGTTCCAGCGTGACGAGCGTGCTGTTGTCTGTTGAAACTGCAAAGCGGCCCGAAAGCACGAGATCGCCGTCGAGATTTCTGCTGCCCAATTGACGCTCAAGTGCAACGACGTTGAACGGGCCGATATTGCCGGTGCCGGAGAATTTGGCATTTACTTGCGCAGTGCTCGCAGCACTGTATTGCAGTACCGACCAGTTGATCGGCACCGTTGCAATGAGCGCCTTTCCTGCATCCGCAGCGAACGTGGTGCCGGACGTCGGGGTGCTGCCTTTCCAGCGCAGCGTGAATGGCTCCACTCGCGCCCAGACTAACGGAGGAGCGCCGTCGCGTGCGGCTGTCTCGTTCACCTGCAAGCGCTCGATTGCGCCCGTCCATGCGGCAAACGCATTGCTCGCTGTGCCCTCGGTGCGCCCCGCCAGCGCCGCGCTCAATTGCAAATTGCGTTCGCCCTGCTTCAATGTGCCCGTGGCTTCAATGCGATGTTCGCGCAAGGTGCCTTTGCCTTGCAAATTCAGTGCGCCGACCGACGCATTTGCTTGTCCCCCGTTGCTGATCCCGTCAGCACTGAGATCAAGATTGAATGGCGCGTCAGCTTGCAATGCAACCTGTAATTTCGCTGCGAATTTCTGGACGCGAGTGGCTGATTGCACTACATCTTGCCCGCTCACGTTGGCGTCAACCGCAAGCGCATTCCACTTGCCCGACAGTGTGCCTTGACCCTTTATGACGCCACTGAGCGTGGCTTTGACACCTGCGTCGCCTTGGCGAGGTGCGCTATCCAAAGCTTGCAAAACACTCAAATTTTGCGCGTCAAATGACCATGTAAGCACATCAGCAGCAGCACCCAGCCGTCCGCTCCATCGCGCACGGTTGTTGGCGAGTACGAGATTGCCGCTGGATTCAATTCGTGGTGGCTGATTCGGACTATCCGCCGGCCCGAGCAATGTCAGTTTCGCCTCGCCCGTTAGAGGCTGTGTACCCCAACGGCTGTCCTTGAGGAAGACGTCTGCACTAGCCGCAATGGGCTGGGTCAGCACGGTCGGATCGATGATTGCGGTGCCCTTGATGCTGCCGTTCAACACCGCGCGCTGAGCCGCGCCGGTGCGTGGCGGCATGAATGCGAACGGATCAAGCTTCGACCATTGCGTGTCGGTGGTCACGCGCCAGCGACTGCTCTTCTGTGTTGTAATCACCGCAGTTGGGGCGGCCGCCCCAACATGATCGGCAACGAGCGTTCCAAGAACTTGTGCGCCTCCTGCGGTGACATTGAGTTCGCTCAACTCAATGCGTGTTTGCTGAATTTTTCCGGTAATGCTGACATCGACGCCAGTGCGCAAACCCACCGGCAATCGCCTTTGGCCGATGAGTGCGGCGAGCGCGGTGCCTTTGAGTTTCGCTGTCAGCGCGATTGCTTTGAGCGCGGTCGTGTCTTCACCTGCGGCTGTTACTCGCCCCCCCACTTGCATCGCGGGCCAGCGTGCGTGCAGTTCGGCAAGCTTCACGTCGCTGGCATCAAAGGCGAGTTGCCACGGTCCGGTCTTCCATGTTCCGCTGCCAGTGATGCGCCCAGCATTGCCTTTACTGCCCGACAGCTGCGCATAGAAAGCGTCGATGACGGCGTTTTCTGGCGTGCCACTAGCGCTGATTTTTAGCGCCGAGACGGGTAAAAGCTTTCGGTCCAGGGGGCCTGGCGTGGCGTTAGTCGCCTCAACCACCACACGCATCGGCTGGTCTCTAATCAGAGCGATATCGGCCTTGCCAGTCAGCGTGGTAGCGGGCGCGCTGGGCACCAGTTTGCTCACATCAAATCGATCAAAGCGCGCGGCGAGCGCGGACAATGGCATCGATGCAAACGGCTGCACGAGGGCGGTGGCGTCGAGCGACTGATCGGCAGCGCGCGCGGTGACGGTGACTTCGAAATTATCGAGCGGGCCATCGGCAGTGAGCGATGCTGTCCACGGGATTCCCGTTGCATCGCCTTTGGTTGCTTGCCTTGCCGCAACGTTTGCCTTCAATGTGAGCGGCGCTTGCGGCGCGAGCGTCGCGTCACCATTGACGTGAAGCGTCTCAACCGTGGCGCTCGCGAGTTTCACCAGATGCGCTTTAGCGCCAAGATTAATCGCGCCATTGATTTCGGTGATGACGGTTGATTTGGCGGCCTCGGCCTTTTCTGCATGAACGCTGAGCTTGCCAATCGTCAACGTATCAACCACTAATGCAAACGGCAATTCCAGCGATTTCGGCGGTGGGGTCGGCTCGTTGGGCCGCGTGATGACATCGACTTCAGCGGCGCTCAAACGGTCAAAGTGAAAGCGCGGTGGACGCAGGTCGTAGTCTGCGAGCGAGTAGGTCAAATTGCGCACAACGACGCGGGCGGAAGGCAATCCGATCTGAACTTCTTTGGCGAAAAAATTGCTGCGAATATCGCCCGCGGGTTCGACGACTGTGACGAGCCCGTTGCTCCACGACTGAACCGCACCGAACAGCGTGCGCTGACCGTCGACGGTTTTGATCAGGTAGAAAACAGCCGCGATGGACACGACGAACGCAATCAACACAAGGACCACAAGCCCGAGCGACCAGCGCACCGCATGGTGCCTGAAAGTCCTGCGCTTTCCTGGCTTTGCGGGGGTGTTGGTGCCCACTAAAAGCTCACCCCAACCGACACACCAAAGTTCACTTTTTTCGTCTGCTGCGCATAGGCGAGGTAACCACTCACCGGCCCGACCGGGCTGCGCCAGCGGGCACCAATGCCGTAACTCGTATTCGCTTTCCATGTGCGCGCCGAATCGACCGCATCGCCGACATCGGCGAATACCGTGCCATAAATTCCCGGCCTGATTTCGCGCGCGAGCTCCGCGCTGCCCGTCATCAGAAAGCGCCCGCCTGCGACGTAAGTTCCTGTGCCACTGATGCCCTGAATTCCGAGCGTCTGAAAGCCATAGCCGCGCACCGACACTTCGCCGCCCGCACGAAACAACAGGCTCTGCGGAATGCCTGCAGGCGTGTTGGCGAACACTTGACCGACTTCGAGCCGCGCCTGCGTTAACCACTTGTCACCGAGCGGATGAAAGTAGGTTGCACGACCCAGTGCGCGCACAAAGGGCTTGCCGCCTTCAGTGTTACCAAACCGCGCGCCCGCGCCGATTTGCCCTGACACGGCGAGGCCCTGCGTCGGAAACACCGGGTTATCAACATTTCGCCAAACAATCTCGTATCCGGCGAGTGCTGCATTGCCAGTCAAGTCACTATTCGGTTCGCGCACGGCGGAGCGCAGCACGTCGACAAAGTAGAGTCGAGTGATGCGATCAGCGTCTTGTCGGCGACCGAAGCGCAAGCGTTGGGTGTCAATCACCAATCCCGCCACATCGCTGCGGCCTGCTGAGATCGACACCAGATTTCGATAATTATTGGGTAGTGGATACGAGAGGAAATCCGCTCTGAAACTGCTCTCATCACGGGCCCACCGCAAGCGCGTAAGCGATTGCCAGTCGAGCCCGAAGAGGCGCAGATATTCATGCTCAGCCGTGATGCGTGGGCCGTTCTCGGTGCTGAATCCAGGGCCAAACAGCAGGCGATGCAACGTCTGCTCGAAAAGTCGCACTTGTACTGGAACCGCATCGGCTAGCGAAGGATTGGGCTCAATATCGACCACTGCTGCACGGAACAAACCGCTCGCTTGCAGGCGATCCTGAAAGTCCAGTAAGGCTTTTTGTGTGTAGGGTTGACCGGCGGTGATCGTCGACAGATTGTCAACGGCGGACCGTGGGTAGCGCTGCAATCCGGTGATCGTGATCGCGCCAAAACGAAATTCGGGACCGCTGTCGAAGTCGACTTTGAGCGTGGCCGTGTTTTCGTCGGCATCAATCGTTGCAGCGCTATCGGCGATGCGGGCGGTAGGGTAGCGATCGGCCCAGAGCGATGTCAACAATGCGCTCTTCGACGATGACCACACGCTGTCCTGAAACGGTGCGCCAACCGGCAAGCCCCAAAGGCTCCGGACTGTGGCGATGCGCGCGGCACCGCCAGCGTCCATCCTGATGGTTCCAGCGGGCGTTATCGTGACCGACGCGATGCGCGTGCGCGGCCCCGGTGCAATCGTGACGGTGACCTTGCGCGGGGCTGATTTTGTGTCCTGCAGACCCGTCGTTTCGATACGAATGTTGGCGTTGAAGTAGCCTTCGGTGGCCAGAAGTTTGCGCAATTGCTCTGGCGCAATTTCTACCAGCCGCGTGATCTCGGCGTTGGTTACGTCCGCCTGATCGGCGAAGCGCGCAATGTCGGCAAAACGGGTGAGCGTTGTGCGCAGCGTGGAGGGCACGTCCGGTGCGATGAATGTCACCTCGTACGCGGCCGCGCAAATGATCGGCGCACAGGACAATGCTGCGACAAACGTCACAACGCGACGAAAGCGCGCGCAGGCCTCTGCACGGGCCTGCGGGGGAAGAGTTTTAAACCAGTTTGCGCCGAACAATATCATTCACTTGCGCCGGATTGGCTTTCCCCTGTGAGGCCTTCATGACCATGCCGACAATGCTCATTAGCGCTTTTTCCTTGCCGGCCTTGTAGTCGGTTATTTGGGCTGCGCTTTTTGCGAGAACTTCGTCGACGATTTTTTCTAGTGTGCCGCTGTCACTGATTTGCTTGAGGCCTTTGGCATCGATCACGGCGTCAACGTTCGCCGCTTCACCGCTCCACAGCGCTTCGAAAACGGCCTTTGCGATCTTGTGACTGACAGTGCCGTCGCTGATGCGGGCGACGAGATTCGACAAGCGCAAGGCATCCACTGGTGACGCCGTGATGCTTATGTCGTCGCGATTAAGCGCAGCAGACAACTCGCCGAGCATCCAGTTGGCGACCATTTTGGCATCGGCACCAGCGTTGACCGCCGACTCAAAATAGCTTGCCGTCGCGCCGTCTTGCGACAACAGCAACGCGTCGTAGTGCGACAGGCCGTATTGCGAAGAAAAGCGTGCGCACTTCGCCTCCGGCAGCTCGGGCATGCCAGATTTGATGCGACCGAGCATTTCATCCGATACCACGAGCGGCGGCAGATCAGGATCGGGGAAGTAGCGATAGTCCATCGCGTCTTCCTTACTGCGCATCGCTTTTGTTTCGCCGGTGTCGGGGTTGAACAGCACAGTCGCTTGTTGAATCTTGCGTCCGTCCTCAATCTCGGCGATTTGCCACTGCACCTCAAAATCAATCGCCTGCTGCATGAACTTGAAGCTGTTCAGGTTCTTGATCTCACGACGGGTGCCAAATTCTTTTTGCCCCATTGGACGGACAGACACGTTCACGTCGCAACGGAAAGAGCCTTCCTGCATGTTGCCATCGCAAATGTCGAGATAGCGCACGAGGTTGTGCAGCGTCTTGGCATAGGCAATCGCCTCTTTGCCCGAGCGCATCACCGGCTCAGTGACGATTTCCAGTAGAGGCGTGCCCGCACGGTTCAGGTCGACGCCCGATGCGTCATCAAACTCTGTGTGTACGCTCTTGCCAGCGTCTTCTTCTAGGTGGGCGCGCGTGAGTTCGATGAACTTGGTCGTGCCGTCGTCTAGCGTAATCGTGAGCCCGCCGCCCTGCACAATCGGCGTCTCAAATTGCGAAATTTGATAGCCCTTGGGCAGATCCGGATAGAAGTAGTTTTTACGCGCGAAGATCGAGCGCTGATTGATCTTCGCGCCAACGGCCAGACCAAATTTGACGGCGCGTTCAACCGCACCCTTGTTCATCACGGGCAGTGTGCCGGGCAGGGCCAGGTCCACTGCGCAGGCTTGCGTGTTGGGTTCCGCGCCAAATGCGATTGGCGCACGGCTGAAGATCTTGCTTTGCGTCGACAGCTGGGTGTGCGTTTCGAAGCCGATGACGACTTCGTAGCCTTGAATCAGTTGCGTGGTCATTGGCTGTCATTGCGGACTTGATCCGCAATCCATGGATGCCGGATCGAGTCCGGCATGACAAATACATTCATTTCAAAAACCCTCCGGCGTGCGAAGGTG
>JAYUWL010000299.1:0-8513 GCA_043753585.1 Burkholderiales bacterium | reverse complement strand
CTTTGCCGCCGCGCTCACCGATCCCGCATGCAAGACCAAGGGCGACGGCGAGAAGTACGAGGTCGAGATTCCTTTCCTCATGAAACTGGACTAGACCGACATCGCATCTGCGCCGCCTTTTGATCGCGCGATCGGTGGCGCACTTTGGACGGTGGCGGTACGCCATAATGCGGGCTGCCACTCCGGCAGTTTTTGGCCAGCACAGTCATGAGAAAAAATACACTCAAACAGAAGATGTTGCGTGGTGAATGCACCACCAACGGTTGGTGCGCTCTCGGTTCCTCGTATGCGGCCGAATTACTCGGGCATGCTGGTTTCGATAGTGTGACCGTCGACATGCAGCATGGCATGTTCGATTTCACACAGGCCATGCCGATGTTGCAGGCCTTGTCCTCTACGCCGACTGTGCCCATCGTTCGTGCGCCCTGGAACGACACGGCGATCATCATGCATTTGCTTGACGCGGGCGCGTATGGCGTAATTTGCCCCATGATTAACAATCGCGCCGAGGCGGAGCGTCTGGTCGCGGCCTGTCGATATGCGCCCACCGGGATGCGCAGTTTCGGGCCAGCGCGAGGCCTGCTTTATGGCGGAGCGGACTATTTTGATCACGCAAACGACGAGATCGTTGTACTCGCGATGATTGAGACGCTGGACGGTATCGCGAATCTTGACGATATTCTCACGACGCCGGGTCTTGACGGAATTTATATTGGGCCGGCCGATCTGGCGCTGGTGCTGGGCGCACGTCCGGGCACTGACTTGACGGATCCGCGCTGTATTGACACGATTGCGCACATCCTCGCGCGGGCCAGGGCGCACCAGAAATTCGCAGGTATTTTTTGCGCAAGCGGACAGGTCGGAGCGATTCGTCGCAAGCAGGGCTTCCACATGGTGACACTGACGCATGAAGGCGTTTATCTGACACAGGCGGCGAAATCGCATATTGCCGCAGCACTTGCCGAGCCTGCGGTCGGGGACATGCCCAAAGCCTCAACGGGTTATTGATCCGCCCTTCGTCGTTGAGCAGTAAAGGCGATTGCGTATGCACCTCACGCGCATAGAGCTCGCCTGGTTGTCGCGACTCAAGCTGTTTTTCGTTACTGTGCTCTTTGCGTGCATGTGGGCGGCGCAAACACATGCTCGGGATGTCAACGCTGTCGAGTCGTTTGACCTGTCAAAGTATCTTGGAACGTGGCATGAAATCGCCTCTATCCCGCAGTTTTTCCAGCGCAAATGCGTTCGCGATACCAAAGCCAGTTACAGCGTTGCGTCAGATTCTCTGATTCGCATTGATAACGTCTGCACACGTGACAGCGGTGGTCGCGAGCGAGCGACAGGTCGTGCTCGCGCCGGCGATCCGGACGTAGCCGCGAAGCTTGAGGTTACGTTTCTTGAGCTATTCGGTGAATACCGATTTTTGGTTGCGGCAGATTACTGGGTTATTGCGCTTGAGCCTAACTACCGTTGGGCGGTGGTCGGGCATCCGTCGCGACGCTACGGCTGGGTGCTGGCGCGTGACCCGTTGCTTCCGCCGGTTGCGATGGCAGAGATCATTGGACGAATCAAGATGCAGGGCTATGACGCCTGCGCATTTTTTATTACCCCACAAAGCGGGGGACTATCAGTTCGAAGGCCCCTTTGCGAGGTTCTGCCATAGACCTGCGCCTCATCGGTGACTTGCGAAAGCTCGCTGACATCGAAACGATAGCATTTGTTGGCCAGCAAACGAGAGCGCTAGCGCTGTTGGCGTCAGGGCGACAGCGATCTAGTCGATCGACGCCACATTAAAGAATTCGCGTTCGCCGCGCATTTTGTTGATGCGTTCAATCAAAAGATCGACATGCGCTGAAGAATCAACAAAATTGAGCCCTTCAGTATTGACGAACAGTACCGGAGCTGCGCTGTAGGCATGAAAGAAACGGGTGTAGGCGTCGGACAGCCTAGCCAGATAATCGGGGCGCATGTGCTGCTCAAAGCGAATGCCGCGATGGGCAACACGAGCCGCCAATACGTCGGTGGACGCCTGCAAGGCGATCACAAGATCGGGACGTGGTGATTGCGGTTGCAGGTGCGCGTAGAGTTTGTGATACAGCGTCAATTCGTCGGAAGACAACGTTAATGCGGCGAAGAGCGGGTCCTTCTCAAGCAGAAAGTCAGCGACGACGCCGCGTGAGAACAGGCTTAACTGCGACAGGGCTTTCACCTGATCGGCCCGCTGAAACAGAAAGTTAAGCTGTGTGGCCAGTGCAAACCGTTCTGGCTCCGCATAAAAGCGCTCAAGAAACGGGTTGTCGGTAGGGACTTCCAGCAGCACATCGCGACCGAGTTTCAACGCAAGCTCCCGCGTGAGGCTTGTCTTGCCGACACCAATGGCACCCTCGACGACGATGTAGCGCAGATCGCTCAATTCCATAAGAAATTCGGGCTCAATTTTCGAGTGTTGATGTGCGCAATGCGTTCCAGACATTGCGTCGCAGTGCCATGACCGGCAATGACGACGCGGGGCGCAATCTCCGCCAAAGGCAGCAACACAAAGTCACGCTCAAACATGCGCGGGTGCGGTAGGGTCAGATCACCCGTTCGCAGTTGCAGGTCGGCGAACAGCAGCAGATCAATGTCCAGCGTTCGCGCCGCGTTGCGCTCGACCGGCACCCCCAGCAAGCTACGAATGCGTCCCTGCGCGATTTCAATCTTTGCGGTTGCCGACCATAAAGCGTGTGCAGACAGTGTGGTTTGAACGGCAACGACAGCGTTGATGTAGTCCGGCTGCGGCTCGTCGCTACCCCAGGCAGGGCTTTCGTAAAGCGACGATGCACTAGTGATGTTCACGCCTGAAATCTCATTGATAGCCGCGCGAGCTTGTATCAGTTGACCGATGGGATCGCCAAGGTTGCTACCGAGAGCGAGGTAGGCGATTGCCGGATTTGTCACGCGTGCTCGGTGACAGCTACTGAGACTGTCCGCCGTCGTGCGATCCGCCGCTCTCGGCACCGTCGCCATCGCGTCGCCGTCCGCGTCCACCACGCGAACGACGGCGACGCGAAGCGCCGTCGGTGCCCGCGCCTGCGCCGCCAGGGCTCGCGTGACGCGCTGCTGCACGTTGCCGCTGGCTAATCAGCTCTTGACGTATATCGGGGTCGGACTCGATGAAGTTAGTCCACCAGTCGGCGAGTTCCTGCTCCACTTCGCCGGCGGCAGCACGCAGCAGCAAAAAGTCATAGGCAGCACGAAAGCGCGCCTGCTCAACCACGCGCAGCGCTGCTTTGCTGGTGCGCTGTTCAAAGCGCGGCTGCATGAGCCAAATCTCGCGGGTCACACCCGCGAATCGTTGCGGGAGTGTGATGGTTTCGCGTTGTCCGTCAATCACTTCTTCCATCGCCTGCATCAGCGCTGGAATGCGGCTTTCGCCGCGTCCTTCAATATCTGTCCAGCGCTTGACGACTTCGTGCCAAAGCAGGCTCGCGAACAGGAACGCTGGCGAAACAGGCTTGTCTTCACGGACGCGGCGATCAGTATTGTCGAGTGCTAACTCAATGAACTTTTGCCCACCGGGCTGCTGATAAATCAAGTCGAGAAGCGGCAGCAGGCCTTCGGCCAAACCATGCCGGCGCAAGGCGGCAAGCGTCTCGTTGGCATAACCCGAAAGCAGCAACTTTTGAATCTCGTCGAACAGCCGTGCAGGCGGAACGTTTTTGATGAGATCAGCGTGCTCACGAATCGGTACGGCCGTTGTTTTTGCGATTTCACACTTGAGCTTTACCGCCAGGCGTATTGCGCGCAGCATGCGTACCGGGTCTTCGCGATAACGTGTTTCGGCTTTACCAATCAAGCGTAGCGTGCGCTTCTCGACATCCTTGAGCCCGCCCAAAAAATCAACAACAACGTCCTTTACCGGATCGTAGTAAAGCGCGTTGATCGTGAAGTCGCGCCGTGCGGCGTCTTCAGCTTGCGTGCCGTACACATTGTCCGAGGTAATGCGCCCGGTCGAATCGGATTCAACTTCACCCGCGCCCTTGCCGCCGTCGGTCGCTTTGACCGTATTGCTGCGAAAGGTCGAGACTTCAATCGTCTCGTCGCCAAACATTACATGCACAAGCCGGAAGCGGCGTCCGATGATGAAAGCTCGACGAAACTCATGTTTCACGTCTTCCGGCCGCGCGTTGGTGGCGACGTCGAAATCTTTGGGTATCACTCCCAGCAAAGCGTCGCGCACCGCACCGCCTACGATGTACGCCTCAAAACCCGCGCGCTGCAATTTATCGCAGACGTACACGGCGTTTTTGCTCATGTGCTCGCTATGGATCCCCAGTGCTTTACCGGAATGTTCCTTGCGGACGGCTGATTTTTTTGGAAGGACACGCTCGATGAATGCTTTGATCACTCGGCAAAACCTAGGTGGGCGCATCCGGTGTGCCGCAGTCGGTCGACACGGCTTGTGGATGCAATGCCCCGCAGCGTCGTCATGTCGCTAACCGCGCGGCACCGCTGTCTGCGCGTGCTGGTGGCTACGGAAATGACCCCGAGGGGCGGTGGAAGGGTGATTCGCTTTAGGGCACTTCTATAAATTCGTTGTTCGGGCGGATTGCTTCGTTGTGCGGTGCTCGCAATCCTCGTGTACCAGGGCGTACATTGCGGTTGCTGCGCGCTCGACGCCTCGCGCTTCATCCCGAAAAACGAATTTCTAGAAGTGCCCTGAACGCTAAAGCCCGAACACCGAATCCAGCCGCACAAACCCGGTCTGGCCGTCGCGGTGACGTACCTGCGCCCAGGCACCGGTATTTGGCGGCTGAGGGGTCACAACTTGCAGCAACACGCCGTTGTCGGCACGAAACAGAATCGGGCTTGCAGCGTCAGGGGCAGCGTAAACATCGGCAATCGCCAACTTTACCTGCACATTGCTGCGCTCGCCCAGCGCCTTCCGCTCGATCCATGCCAGCGTCCCGGTCGCATCGCGAATCTTGACCCAGCCTTCGATCTGAACGACCACTTCGACAGGCGTACCGCGTGAATAGATGAACTGTTTTGTCGCCCTGGCCGACGGCCCTTCGTAGGCGACCGTAGCGTTGTCGGTGGTCTGGCGAAAGTCCGCGTGTGCAACATTGACCGAGCCCAGCAAACTTGAAAAAAACAAACCTGCAAGGCGACTCGTGTGCAACACGCGGTTCATCGCGACAACCTTATTGCTTGGTTGCAGTGGCCTGCTCAAGCTGCTGCTGAACGCGCGCCTGATAGATTGCCTCGAAGTTGATCGGTTGCAGGTAAATCGCCGGGTAACCCATGCGCTGCACAGCGTCCGAGATCAGTTCGCGGACATACGGGAAGATGATGTTGGCGCAGTGAACGGCGAGCAGCGGCTGCAACTCAGGCTCAGGAATATTGCGAATCTGGAAAATGCCTCCCATCGCCGCTTCCACCAGAAACATCGTTTTGTCGGCGATAGTGGCAGTCACGGTGACTTTAACGGTGACGGTGTGAAAGCCGTCTTCGATGGTTCCCTGATTCTGCTCCAAACCAATTTCAACAGTCGGCGACTCGCGCCAGAGGTACGCCTGCGGCGCATTCGGGTTTTCGACCGACAAATCCTTCAGGTAAATCTTTTCAATCGAAAAGTGCGGTGCGTTCGTGTCTTGTTCTTGTGCTGGCGCGTCGGACATGGTGTGCTTTCGGTTACTCTTTTTAAAAAACGGAATCAACTTGAAATTTTAGCTGGGGTGAAGAACAGGAGAATTAAGGGCACTTCTAGAAATGCGTTTTTCGGGATGAAGTGCCGAATTTGGCAATATCGGTGGGGCGCGCAGCAACCGCAATGTACGCCCTCGTAAATGAGCATTGCGAGCACCCCACAACGAAGCAATTCGCCCGAACAACGGATTTATAGGAGTGCCCTTAAGCAAATACCGACGCTGGTGTTGCCATCTGGAACGGTGATGTCCGAGAGCGCTACCATCCTCACCCATCCGGTGTGATTACATTCACACCAGAGCAAAGGAGACAAAGTGCAACTCGCATTCACCTTTCCGAGACCGCCCGCGAAACTATCCGCAACACGATCCGGATCGGGCAATGCGTTCGATAATCCGCTGATGACGAACGACGAAAACCCGGAAACCGCGAAGGTAGCAGCCGAAGCAGAGGCCGCCAGCAAGCTCCGCAACAAAGCCTTGCGCCTCCTGACCACGCGCGAACACTCGCGCGAGGAGCTGATGCGTAAACTCGCGCAAGCCAAAGCGCGGCGCGCCCGAAACGACGCCAAGGTGCCGCCCCCAGCCAAAGACGACATCTCGCGTTTGATCGATGATCTCATCGCTCAGGGCTGGCAATCCGATGACCGCTACGCCGAAGCCATCGTGCGCCGTCTCACAGGCCAGGCCAGCCGCCGTTTCATCGAAGACAAACTCGCACAAACTGGCATAAAAAAAGACGTCGCCCAGCTCGCGCTCGAAGCGTTAGAGCAGGACGAAAATGAAGTCGCGAAGGCGCTTTGGGAGCGTCGCTTCGGAAACGTTCCAAGTGACGACAAAGAGCGGCAAAGGCAGATTCGTTTTCTGCTCAGTCGCGGATTTCATCTGGGCGACGCGTTCAAAATTGTTCCGCGCATTGCTTTGCCTGCGCCCGCTCCGGAGGTTGTAAACGCTGATGGAACGCCCGCCGAACCCGCCGTGCAAGACTCGCAGCGAACGAAGCGCACTGGCATGCAACGCAGCGCCTGGGGCAACAAAGGCGGGAGTAAAAACAAAACCGGCTCGACGTTCGGTCGCGGCGGCAAGAAAAGCAAAGAGAGCAGCACCAGTACGAGCAGCAAGATTTTCCGGCGCACGCCCGAGTGATTTAGAGGCGCACGCGCCTTCGCCCCTTTAGGAGCGGCTCCGCCGCGACCCGGTTTGGTGTTCTCACGAAGCTGGTAGCGGCACAGCCGCTCCTACAAGGGCTTGAGCTTATCAAGCAGCAATGACTGAATGCTCTGAGCCTTACACGCCAATTCATCCCACGCCCCGCGACTTCATCCGCCGTCGTTGCGCTCCGTCGCGCGACGCTCTTTTTGTGCGCAAACAACCGCATTTGTCGCTAAGCTTGTCGCGTTCGCGTCCTCATCTTCGTCGACCATGACGGAAGCCGCCAGAGAAGCCACTATGTCTGCCTCACAATTTCCGCCCCTCACCAGCACGCCCTCGACCCGGCACTGCACCAATTGCAGCACGCTGATGTCGATCTACAGCCTTCCGGGGCATTACAACCAGAGCATCGACATCGATGTCTGCCACGATTGCAACGCGATCTGGTTTGACCAATGGGAAAGCACGCAGCTCTCGCCGGATGGCACCGTCGCGCTGTTCCAGCTGATCAATGAGCGCGGCGGCACCTCAAGCACGGCAGCCAGCAAGTTTGGCGAGGGTCTGCGCTGCGTGACGTGTGGTACCGGCATGAAGCTCGTCAATGATCGCGTGAAGACTACACGTTTCGCGTATCAATCCTGCCCAAAGGGCCACGGACGTCTCACTACCTTCTACAACTTCCTCGCCGAGAAGCAATTCGTCCGCGACCTGACGCAACTCGAGCGCTCAAAACTCGCGGCTACCGTCCAGCAAATCAAATGCTCCGGTTGCGGCGCGTCGGTCAACATCGGCAAAACGGACGCCTGCGAATACTGCCGCGCACCGGTGTCGGTGTTTGACCGCGACGCGGCAAAAAAAGCGATTAATCACTACCTGACTGCGCGCCAGCAGCAGATGCCCCAGCGCGCGGCGGGCACATCGCAAAACTATGGGTACAGCGATTCCAGCTCAGGCAGCTTCGGCTACCACTCGGCCGATCTTGCGACCGACATTCTTTTCGCCCTGGGCCGCGTGGCCGTGCGTGGCCTCGGAAGCGGCGGTGCGCGCGCAGTTCCCGCCGTAGTGGGGGCCGCCGCCGGAAGTGCGATGGCTGACACCGGCGCGGCAACCACGGGCGCTTTGCTCGATTCAATTCACAACGGCGGGTCCATCGCACTGCCCACTGCTACCGACGCACTGTTCGGCTCGGGTTTCGGCAGCGGGATAGCGTCCGGTGCTGCTTCAGGGATCGGCTCGTCGCTGCTGTCGGAGACCGGCTACAGCACCCTCGGCGGCGCAACCGATGCGTTGCCTGACGCGACCGAAGCCCTGTTCGGCGGCGCGTCCAACGCAGCAGGCGCAGCCAGCAATACCGCGGGCAGCTTCATGAGCGAGCTCGGCAATCTGTTCTCCAGCAGTTCGTCATCAGGTGTCGCTGACGCAGCGGGCAGCGTTACCTCGGATATCGGCGGTAGTGCGCTTGAAAGCGTTGGCGGCGGAGCGCTGGACGCAGCGGGCGACGCTGTGTCGTCCGCGGGTGAGGGCTTAGTTGATCTGGTCACTGACGGGCTGGGAAGTTTGCTGGGATCGTTGTTTGACTAATTCTAATTCCCAATAAAAGTAGCATTAACAATCCAATCCCAAGCGACGATGCTCTTGACGGTGTCGTTTTGCATTTCGAGGGCGTTGAGTGCGTCG
>JAYUWL010000298.1:0-8534 GCA_043753585.1 Burkholderiales bacterium | reverse complement strand
CTGCAGGGCCCGGATGATGGGCGGGATGCGCTGCTCACGATTCACCCGGGCGCCGGCGGCACCGAGTCGCAGGACTGGGCGGAGATGCTGATGCGGATGTACAATCGCTGGGCGGAGCGCCGCGGGTTCGCCGTGCGTGTCCTCGACCTGCTGCCGGGTGAAGAGGCGGGCATCAAGTCGGTGACGCTCGAAGTCAAGGGAGAGTATGCGTACGGCTACCTGAAAGCCGAGAAGGGCGTGCACCGCCTCGTGCGCATCTCGCCGTACGACTCGCAGGCGCGGCGGCACACCTCATTCGCGTCCGTCTTTGTCTATCCCGACATCGACGACACGATCGTGATCGACATCCGCGATGAAGACATCAAGATGGACGTCTATCGCGCCTCCGGTGCCGGCGGCCAGCACATCAACAAGACCGATTCGGCAGTGCGCATCGTGCACATTCCAACCGGTGTGGTGGTCGAATGTCAGGACGGTCGATCGCAACATCAGAACAAAGCCCGTGCGATGGAAGTGCTGGCGTCACGCCTCCTGGAGCGTGAACGCGCGGCGGCGCATGCGAAAGAGGCGGGTTTGCGTAAATCACTGGTCGGTTCGGGTGATCGCAGCGAGCGCATTCGCACCTACAATTTTCCGCAGGGCCGGATGACCGATCACCGCATCAATTTGACGCTCTACAAGCTCGATTTCATTATGGACGGCGACATTGGCGACATGGTCGACGCGCTGATTTCCGAGCATCAGGCGGAACAAATGTCGTTGATGGAAGGCGCGGTCGCATAGTTCGGTAGGCGCGAACTTAGTCGCACTCGGCGGCTTGGACAAACGGGGTCAAGCCCGCGCCTGCGTGTGACATCAAACCCTTCGCCGTTGGCTCCGGGTGAATGGAGAAAAGTATGACGTTTCAAGAAAAGTTAAATGTCGCGTGGGCCAAATCGCGCTCGCTCGTCTGCGTTGGTCTCGACCCGGAAAAGAAGCGCTTGCCCGAGCGGCTTTTCAACCGACCCGACGCGATTTTTGCGTTCAACAAGGCGATCATTGACGCGACGCACGACATCGTCTGCGCGTACAAACCGCAGTTCGCACATTACGCCGCCATCGCCGCCGAAGATCAGCTTGCAGCGACGATTGACTACATCCACGACCGCTATCCCGATGTGCCAGTGATCCTCGATGCCAAGCGCGGCGACGTCGGCAGCACGGCCGAGTTCTACGCAGTTGAGGCATTCGAGCGGTATCGCGCTGATGCGGTGACGGTCAATCCTTACCTGGGCGGCGACTCCATCGCGCCGTTCACGAAATATGCGGGCAAGGGCGTGATCCTGCTTTGTCGCACCTCAAACGCAGGTGGCGCTGACTTGCAGGAACAGATGATTGATGGCGAACCGCTCTATCTACGCGTCGCCAAACTCGCTGCGCAGCAATGGAATTCAAACCAGAACATCAGCCTCGTCGTCGGGGCCACAGTCCCGCAGGTAATTGCCGACGTGCGCAAGGTGGTCGGCGACATGCCGCTCCTCGTACCCGGCGTCGGAGCGCAGGGCGGAGACATGAAGGCGACGGTTGCTGTCGGACGGGACAGCAAAGGTACGGGCCTGATCATTAACGCCTCGCGCTCGGTGATTTACGCTAGCGGCGGGGACGATTTTGCCCATGCCGCGCGCGGCGTTGTTGAGCAGATGATTGAAGAGGGCGCGATGCCCTGAGACGGTCACGGTGATCAATAGCTTTGTCGTGTATCGACCGCTTTGTTTGCGCTCAGGCGCGTTTTTGCTGTAAGTCGATTTATGACGTTTTCCGCCTACAGGCCGTATTTGTGCGTGTTTATAGCGGAAAGTCATAAATATTCGAGCGCGAACAAGTGCATCGCCCAAAGAAAGTGTGGCCAGTGAATATCCGCGAACTCGTATCTTCTCTGATCGCATTGCCGCTGCCACGCGCCGAAGTTCGCATGCTCGTGAGCCATGTGTTGCAGCGCGATGCTGCCTGGCTGGTCGCCCATGACGATAATGTGGTTTCAGACGACGAGAAACTGCACATTGAGTCTCTGGCATCAAGACGTGTGCAGGGGGAACCGATAGCGTATTTGCTTGGCGAGCGCGAATTTTTCGGGCGAACATTTCGTTGTTCGCCCGCCGCGTTGATCCCACGCCCGGAGACGGAGCACCTAGTGGAGCATGTACTCACACTCGTCGAAACCTCCGGCAAAGCGACTATCCTGGATGTCGGCACGGGTACCGGTTGCATTGCCATCACACTCGCTCTTGAGCGAGCAAACGCGCACATCACCGCACTTGATGTGTCACCCGACGCGCTGTCACTTGCCCGAGAAAACGCGGCCAATCTCCACGCCAACAACGTCAAATTCATGCAAAGCCACTGGTTCAGTGCCATCTCGCCCGGCGTGAAGTTCGACCTCGTTGTGAGCAACCCGCCCTACATCGTTCCCGGTGACCCACACTTGAGACAAGGCGACTTGCGCTTCGAGCCCGCCATCGCGCTGGCTGACGCTATCGACGGTCTGGAGAGCTACCGCCAACTTGCGCGCGGCGCGATGACCCATTTAAAGAGTGGTGGCTGGCTGGTCGTGGAGCATGGCTACGATCAGGGTGAATCCGTTCCCGCGCTAATAAAGGAGAACGGTTTTACAGAGGTGCGAACCCACTTTGACCTGGCTGGTCACCCGCGCATGACAGCGGCGCGCAAGCCGTATTAGGACTACCCCGAACCAATCCAGTGACACCCCGGTCCATAATACCGGGAGCCTACCTGCTGCTGTTTTATTAAGGATTTTCGATGTTGCAAAAATCAAATTTAGCCGCCACCCAGTCAGAAATTGACGCGCTGGTGCCGAACACAAAGTTCAACCGTCGCGGTTTTATTGTCACCTCATTGGGCGCCGGCTTCGCCGCGTCTGTGCTTCCCGTCTCCGCGCAAACGATCACCACCACCACCGATGGTCTGATCGCCGGCGAAGTCAAAGTGCCGACTAAAGATGGCGATATGGTCGCTTATCGCGCGATGCCTGCCACCGGAGCGAACTTCCCGGTCGTGCTGGTGGTGCAGGAAATCTTTGGCGTGCATGAGCACATTAAAGACGTTTGTCGCCGTTTTGCCAAGCTCGGGTATTTCGCGATTGCCGGTGAATTGTTCGCCCGGCAAGGCGACGTTTCGAAGATGACCGACATTCCGAAAATCGTCTCCGAGGTGGTCAGTAAAGTACCCGACTCTCAGGTGATGTCGGATCTTGACGCCTGCGTCGCGTTCGCCAAAGCCTCCAACAAAGCCAACGTTGACAAACTAGCGGTCACCGGATTCTGCTGGGGCGGGCGCATTACGTGGCTGTACGCGGCGCATAACCAGAACGTGAAAGCCGGCGGTGCGTGGTACGGCCGACTCGTCGGTGCACCGAACGCCATGAACCCAACCAACCCAATCGATCTGGTCGAAAGGATCAACGCACCGGTGCTGGGCCTTTACGGCGGTGCGGACGGCGGCATTCCGAACGACACGGTGGAGCAGATGCGCGCGGCGCTCAAAAAAGCTGGCAAGAAGAGCGAAATCACGCTTTATCCCGACACGCCACACGCGTTCAACGCCGACTATCGGCCAAGCTATCGTAAAGCCGCTGCGGATGATGCATGGGCCAAGCTGACGGCGTGGTTCAAAGCGAATAACGTTGCCTGATTTGAGGTGTGTCGGGCGCGGACACCCAAAGGGTGATCCGCCAGCGGTGCCAGTAACGATGGTGCACAGCGCGCGCTCCATCCCGCCGACTACTGCTGCCGGCTCGCTCAATTAGCTCAACTAGCTCAACTCGTTCGGTTTGACCCAAACCCAGTCTGAGCCCTCGCTCACCAGATCACTCGCTTCATATCGGCGCTGCGAACCCTGCACTTCATAAATGACGCCCGCCTGGAAATCAGCGGTGCTCATGATCCAGGACGCGCCCATAATCGGAAGACCAAAAAACGCGCTTTTCAGGCGCACCGCCTTGAATGTCGCACTCGCGACCAGCGTTGCTGCGTTGTCGCGGTACAGACCCTGGCGTGATCGTAGCGTGCGCAACTCGATGGTGTCGACCTCACGCGAGAGCACCTGAAGACCGATTTCAATGTGACCCGCAGGCAGTTTGAGCAAGCGCACAATCGTTGCGATTTGCCAGCCCGCCGCCGGTGCTTCCTCCGTCACCGCGACAATGTCCCTCAGCCGCAACCGTTGCGTGGACGTGTTCGGGACCACGCAGCGAAAGCCGGTATCGCTGCGATCACGCAAGTGCCAGAACTGCAAATTCAG
The DNA here is from genome assembly GCA_043753585.1 of Burkholderiales bacterium. Taxonomy (GTDB): domain Bacteria; phylum Pseudomonadota; class Gammaproteobacteria; order Burkholderiales; family Casimicrobiaceae; genus Casimicrobium. Next base: position 4,238 of record JAYUWL010000298.1, on the reverse strand, counting down.
TCGCGTGGCATCAGGCGGCAAATCACGCCGCAGCCGCTTCATGGTCGAGTCCTTCAACGTGCCTAGTGTCTCGATTTCAAGCGCATCGGCGTAGTCATAATTTTCGCCTTCCAGACTCGCCGCAAGCATGCCCGGCTCAAAGGAAATTGCCGTGGCAACCTTCGCCAGGCTGTACGTGGCAGCAACCCGACCTTGATCGCCGTTTCGCTGGCTGGCACGGGCCAGCGGCTTGAACTCGGGGTCAATCCGAAGCACTGCGCTGCGCAGAGCCAACAGCGGGCTCTGCGAAAGCGATCCGCCCAGTGTCACGTTACGACCGCCGTCCTCTGACTCCACCTGATCAAGCCACGCCAGTGCACGGGCGTGAGTCGTGGTCGTGTCACAGTACAAATACTGACCTCCCTGCGGCACCGAGTACCTTGGCACCAACCCTTCCGAGCCTGCCAGATTGATGGCAAAGCCGCTTTCGTCAGCCGCTCGCGCGGTCAGTTTCAGGTCGTGCGTAAACTCGTCAATCTTTTTATAGAGCGCGTGAATTTGTGACGGCGTATAGCCGCCCGCATTACCCAGGCGCAAGAGCAGCAGCGTCGCAAAAGCGCGAGCTGGATAGCTTGACTGCCCCGCCACATTGGCATCGGCGACGACGACGTGATCAACGCCCAGATCACACGCCTTTCTGAACACCAGATGCGTTTCAACCCAGAGGCTGGGGATCCATTCCTCGTGGCGATAGAGACGGTAGCGATAGGCCATCGCCCGAAAGTAGAAAAACCGAATGGCCACTCGTGCAAATTCGGAGGCTGAGCGCCCGGCCACAGACGCAGTTTCACGCATCAGAATCAAACGATAGGCATCGGCAAAGCGCATCGCCCAGTCGTACCCCGTATCCCAAAGCCGCTCGCGCAATGAATGCGACTGCAACGATGCCGCAAGGTAATCGCGCTCAAGCCGGGCGGTCATTGGCTCAAGCCGCAGATCAAGTTCGAACAGCGGGTCCGGGTTCAAACCCGGCTGCTGATCGGCGTCGCTCATGAATGATCGCAGCTGCGCACACACCACGTCGGACGCCGAAAAAATATCGCGATCAAGGGTGGCGACAAATTTTCGCGCGCCGCTGGCTGAACCCAGCGGGCGTGAATCGGTCAAACTGTTGAGCCAACGAAGCATTTTTTCCGGTCTTTTATAGCTGTGTGTCGCCGATGGCTACTTGTCACAGACGCGATTGCAGTTCATATCAGATCGTAGAATACCGCTCCATCCCTGCTGCGGCAAGCAAAAGCGGCCTATCTCCAAGGCATACCGCCTGAAGCTCCACTATTTGTCTCGATTCATCACTCTGCACTGGATTACATTATGAAGATCATTAAACCCTCAGTCTGCGCCACCGCCCTGATTTTTTCTCTAGTGACCGGCAGCGCTATCGCCCAGAACCCCGCGTCCGCTGCGAAGGCAGCGCCCGCTGCCGCAACCGCGCCGACAACGCTCAAAATAATTGACCGCAAAATCGGCGATGGCGCTCTGGCCGAGACCGGAGCTCCCGTCAATATGCACTACTCCGGCTACTTGTGGGACGCGACCGCGGCGGACAACAAAGGCAAAAAGTTCGACTCGTCCATTGAGCGCAAAATGCCGTTCGGCTTCATCATTGGCGCGGGTCGCGTCATCAAAGGCTGGGACGAAGGCATTCCGGGCATGAAAGTGGGCGGTCAGCGCACCCTGATCATCCCGCCGGACAAGGGCTACGGCGAGCGCGGTGCCGGGGCTGATATTCCGGCCAATGCGACGCTCGTATTTGATGTGGAACTGGTATCGGTGATTGGCAAAACGGTCAACGCAACCGGTGCTCCGTCACCCTATGTGCCCGCACCCAAGAATTAATCGGTAGACCACCATGCGAAAGCCCGGCGCTATTGTCATCAAGCGCTGCGATTATGTTGCGCCGGCGTTTTTGGTTGACCAGATCAACCTTCAATTCGACCTCGACGCGACGAATACTCGCGTCACATCCACACTGTTTTTGACCCGCAATCTGCTGCCCGGTGCTGGCGACGTGCTGCTGCTTAACGGTCATGACCTGACACTGGAAGCGATTTCGCACAACGGCCATTCGCTGACCGCAGCCGATTACCGGATCGACTCAGACTTCATCGCGATTAACGCCGGGGCACTGAGTTGCGCGGGAGACGTCAGCACGCTGACCATCGTCACCCGTTTCAACCCCGAGGCCAATCTCGCGCTGGAAGGACTCTACGTTACTAACAGCACCTTCTGCACGCAATGCGAGGCCGAGGGTTTTCGTCGCATCACGTACTTCCCGGATCGCCCCGATGTGCTGTCCGAATATCGTGTCACGATTCGCGCCGACAAGGCCCAGTTTCCGGTGCTGCTATCGAACGGCAATCTCGTCACAGCCGCGGATTTGGGCGACGGTCGCCACGAAGCCGTGTGGCACGACCCGCACAAAAAGCCGTCGTATTTATTCGCGCTGGTTGCCGGAAAAATTGATCGCTTGCAAGATCATTTCGTCACCGCTTCGGGCCGCAACGTGCTGCTCGAAATCTATTCGACGACGGCCAATCTGCCACGTTGCGCCTGGGCCATGGAGTGCCTGAAGGCCGCGATGCGCTGGGACGAAGAAGCGTACGGACGTGAATACGACCTCGACCGCTTCATGATCTACGCAGCCGATGACTTCAACATGGGCGCGATGGAAAACAAGGGGCTCAACGTGTTCAATACGTCGGCCCTCTTGGCCTCGTCGGCCACGGCGACCGATGCCGACTTCGCCCGCATCGAATCGATCGTCGCGCACGAGTATTTCCACAACTGGACCGGCAACCGCATCACCTGCCGCGACTGGTTCCAGCTCAGCCTAAAGGAAGGCCTGACGGTTTTCCGCGACCAGGAATTCAGCCAGGACCTGTGCTTTGAGGCATCGGCGCGGGCCGTCAAGCGGATCGAGGATGTTCGCGTGCTGCGCGGCTCGCAGTTTCCTGAGGACGCCGGCCCGATGGCGCATCCGGTGCGGCCCGACAGCTACATCGAAATCAGCAATTTCTACACCGTCACGATTTATGAAAAAGGCGCCGAAGTCGTCCGCATGATGCAGACACTGGTCGGCAGGGAAGGCTTCGCCAGGGGCATGACGCTTTACTTCGAGCGGCATGACGGCCACGCTGTAACCTGCGACGACTTTGCGCAGGCGATTGCCGATGCCAATCCGGCGTCTGATTTGGTGCGGCTGCTGCCGCAGTTCAAGCGCTGGTACAGCCAGGCGGGCACGCCGCGGTTGAAAGCGCAGGGCGTGTACGACAAAGCCGGCCGCAGCTACACGCTGACGCTGGGGCAAAGCTGCGCGCTTACTCCCGGCCAGCCGGACAAGGAGCCGTTTGTCATTCCGGTCGGCCTGGGGCTGCTCGGTGCCGACGGCCAGGACTTGCCGCTTTGGCTGGCGGGCGAACCCGCCGCAGCGCCGGGAACACGCACCGTCGTGCTGACGCAGGCGAGCGAAACATTCACCTTCATCGACCTCGACGCCGAACCCGTGCCATCGATCCTGCGCGGCTTCACCGCGCCGGTCGTGCTGGAGTTTGGCTACACCGACGCCCAGCTGCTGCAGCTGCTTGCGCACGACAGCGACCCCTTCAACCGCTGGGAGGCCGGGCAGCGGCTGGCGGTAAATCAGGCCGTCAATGCTATTAAATCAATAGCTGATTACCCATATCCCACCTGCGAAAACTCGCTAAATGATGCTTATCTGGAGGCCATGCGCGAGGTGCTGCACCATCCGACGCTCGATTCGGCCTTCAAGGAGCTGGTGCTGACGCTGCCATCGGAAACCTATCTGGCCGAGCAGCTTGACGTGGTCGATCCGCAAACCATCCACCTCGTCCGCGAAGCGATGCGCCAGCAGCTTGCGACCGCGCTGAAAGCCGACTGGGAAGCCATCTACGAGGCCAATCAGGGCACCGGCGCCTATACGCCCGACCCGGTTTCCAGCGGCCGGCGCGCGCTGGCCGGCATGGCGCTGACGCATCTGTGTCTGGCCGCGCGCGCCAGTGGGGATGCCGTCTGGCCGGGCAAGACCTTGCAGCGTTTCAAGGACGCCGGCAACATGACCGACCGCTTCAACGCCCTCTCCGCGCTGGTTTCCAGCAGCCATCCGCTGGCCGAGCAGGCGCTGGCGCTGTTTAATGCGATGTTCAGGAACGAAGCGCTGGTTATCGACAAATGGTTTG
>JAYUWL010000297.1:0-25624 GCA_043753585.1 Burkholderiales bacterium | reverse complement strand
TTGTTGAGCATTTTCTTTTGACGCTCGTTGATCGTCCCGCCTGCGTTTTTGTCCCATTTGTCCCACAGAGTCGCTTTGCGAAACACCGCGCCCAGCGTCGTCTCCGTGGCCGTGATGGCGCGGGCGAGACAGGTTAGAAACCACTCCACCCAGTCCGTAATATCGAGCGTTGATTTTTGTGTGCGCTTAAGCATGTCGCGATACACGTCGCGCGCTTCGCTCTGCCCTGTAATCTGCGACGACATGCTGTAGAAGCGCTGCGAGGTGCCTTCGGATCGTGCGAGCGCCCAGTCAGCAATGGCGCGCGCGATTCGACCATTGCCGTCATCAAACGGATGGATGGTCACAAACCACAAATGTGCAACCGCCGCCTTCAATACCGGGTCTAAAACCTCTTCGCCACTGGGACTTTTGGCGTTGTTGACCCACGCAAGAAAAACATCCATTTCTTGCTGAAGCCGCTTGGCGGCGGGCGCTTCAAAGTGCACCTGCTCGCGGCTGATCGGCCCCGAGATCACCTGCATCGCGCCTTTTAAATCGTCACGCCAGTGGCCTACGCGAATCGGATGAATGCCGCCGTACCCGAAAGGAAACAACGCTGCATGCCAACCGAAGAGCCGCTCCTGAGTCAGCGGATCGGCAAACTGTTGCGTGGCATCCAACATCATCTCCACCACACCTTCAACATCGCGACCAACCGCAATCGCGCCCGCGATGTCGATGCCCAGCCGCCGCGCAATCGACGAGCGCACCTGATCGCGATTAAGAATCTCGCCCTCAATCTCGCTGGATGCAAGCACATCCAGCGTCAGCGTCGCAAGCACAGCCTCGTTTTGGCTGCCAAAACCCAGCCCTTCCATGCGGCCAATCAGCCGTCCCTGACGATGCCGAACATAGGCAAGCAACGGCCCCAGTTTTTCGTGATTCCACGTAAATCTGGGCCAGTCGCTACGTTGATGGATGTACGTTATTCGCCGCATATTGTGCGGGGATAACGCCGCATATTCTCCGCAGAGTCAAGATTAATCTCCGCACCTATGTGGAGATTAATGCGCGATTCTCCGCAAATGGCTGCAAATGAATTGCCGTGCAGGTTGTGGTGGACGCCACCGACCCAACGACTCTTGGGGAAAGCGGGCCTCGCCACTACAGGATCGACGCACATGACGGCAACCCGCGCACTTTACCGCTCATATGAATGGAGCCTGTGCGAGACTAGCTTTCGCTTGGATGAGCACGAGACAACGCAGCTTGGCTCGGGTGACTGCGTTGTACAAGAGTCGACGTTTCTGATCAGCGCTTCCACCAATCGCTGCCGGCCACAACACAACAACGTTGTCGAACTCACGGTTCTTCGCGCCATGGACAGTCATACCGTTCCAACCGCTGCTGTCGCCTTTTCGTGATCGACGTCGTCGCGCAAAGCCTTGCTCAATCACTTTTTCGATCTCGTCCCTGGAAAACGTGGTCTTGGCGCGGGCCCGTCTCTGCATGTCCATCCAATCGGCAGCATCTCTCGTTGCTCGGAAGTCACCCGCAGCGGTCAGCAGGGCCAAAACTGATGGGATGTCATTCACGTCTTGAAGAGCGATCTTGGCAAGGAAGCTGCTGGCGGCTTTGGCTTCCGAGTCCTCCCACGAAATGGCATATGGACCGGCTCCCTTGTTTGTTCGGTTCTGAGCGGTCCAACTCACTGTGGCCTCGGCAAACCCACGCAACGTGGGCGTGATCACCGCGACGCTCTTTCCTCCACCGTACCAACACAGATTTGCACTGAGCCACGAGCCTGCCAATGGCGGATTATGCGTCGGTGCAATCTTGAACACCATTCCTGATTTAGGAGCTTTACCGTTTCGGATTGCGGCGGCAGCATCGAGAAGCTCGGTGACATCTGTGCGCCGCGGCTTACTGAGTTCTTCAACAGGACATACCTTCGCCAGCCATGCGCAAGCCGGGTTCGGGCGCAGGGCCTCATTGAGGCATTGAAATTCATCGGCTGCGGCGAAGACTTCCAATCTATTGGCCAATCCTTCGACCATGTGCAGCCGGTTGGGAGTCATATCTTGGGCCTCGTCGACCAAGAGCACCGGGAAGGTGGCAGCCACCCAGCCGCGAACCTCGTCAACCTGCAGAAGCGCGCCAGCCGCATCGCACACCCGCTCGTACTGATCCGGTTCAATGTCGTCGAACCCAAGTTTGGCGACGAGCGACGACCATCTGCTCACTAGACGCCAAGCGAAGCTGTCAATCGTCGAACATTCCGTGCGGCCCTTCAAAGCCAGCAATTGCGCGAGACGAGCTTCCAGACGTCGGCGCGAGCCATGCATAAAAGTCAGCGCCAAAACCTTCTGTCCCTCATTCAAAGGTGCCGTCTGGAGGTGCTCGACCAAAGACTGCATTAACTGGTGTGTCTTGCCGCAGCCAGCACCGCCAGAAAACGCCCGAACCGTCACGGCTGGAACACCCACACCCCATCGGCGTCGCAGATGAAACGTTGCGTCGCAGTGGAACCTGCGCAAGCGCACGCCAGACCGCTGAGAAGATCGGCTGCTCGCGCGCGGCAGGCGGGTGTGGTGGCAATCGCCTCCGCGACACTTTCGTAGGCGACTATGTCCACTTTTTTAGCCTTGAGATATGCGACAACGGTCGCCGTCGAATCGGGCGACATCTGAGACATCTCAGTCAGTTTTCCCACAACTGCGGTTTCGTCCGCAGCCAATACCCAACCGATCGCATCCTCAATCATTGCCCCGTCATCCCACCGAATGATTGTTGTCGGCGGTACAGTGCTCGCCTTCAGCCTCTTAATGTAGCGCTGACCTTCGACGTCGCCATCGACGAGGCAACACACGTTCTTGTGTAGTCTGGCCATGAATTGATGTGTCTCGATCACCTTTGCGTCCTCGGTGGGAACCACGCCAACTTCAATTCCGAATGGACGCGCCATGGAGTCGATCCAATCGGCCGTCAGCATAAGCGGGCGCAAGATGCACCGGAGCAAATGAAAATCGGCCTTGCCTTCAGGTATGAGCACGGACGGCTGCATCAGTGCGCTGAGTACATCAACCCTGCTGTGCTGGAAGAATTTCCGCTGCCAGCTTTCCGCTGCGGGCGGCAGGGCGACCTCCAAGAACGGTTCGGCAGTCAGAACCCCTTTATGCTTGCTCAACATCAGCACGGAGGTGGGATCAGCCATGCTCGCTACAAGTGGTGAATGCGTAGTCACGAACGTCTGAGTTGAAAGCGCCTGAACACGATGAACCAAACGCTGCTGTGCCGAGGGAGGCAGATGCAGTTCAGGTTCTTCCAAAGCCATCAGGAATTCACCGCCACCCTCTGCGCGAGCACGTCCCAACTCTAAAAGCAGAAGCAGACCTTGCATCGAAACAAGACCGCTACCTTGCCTAGCGGCAGGAATACCTGGCCCATCTTCTGTAGCGAAGTGAGCCGACACGGCTTCCATAACGGAGCGGCTATCAGTTCCTGTCAGTCGCAATTGAACCCGCGGCGCACTTGCGAACGAAAGCGCGAGCTCTTTATTGAGGTTCTGAATTAGCGGTGCAATGCCAGGATCAGCATCGATCGGTTGTACCGGCGCACGCAACCGGTCGCGTTCGGCCAAGAGCGCACTCGCTGGCTGAGCAGCGGCGGCGAGAATCGTGCGTTTGAAAAGCTCATTGCCCCAAGAAAATACTTTGTCCCAAGTGCGACTTGCACGAACTAGGTAGAAACCCAGTTCCTGAATGAGCTTTCCAGGAACGACCGCTGGTGTGTCCTGCGCGAATGGGTCGATTGGCTCGTCATGGTCATGAAAATACCTGAGCATCTCGACAGCAAGAGACTCATGATCGAATCTGGCTTGCACTGCGATTTGACAACATAGCTTCCACTCCGATTTCTCTCGAAGCGCATGCACCGTGCCCGTAGCTTCATCGAGCCACTTGACGACCGCTCGTCCCTCTCGAAACCAGTGACTACTTTGCTCAGGATCGTCGTCTCTAAAATCAGCGATGGTGGCAACTAGCTTGATGCGATCAGGCGCCTGGGGGCATGAACCGTAAAAGTCGTGTTCGGTAAGTTCGCGCACCAATCGGTCTCTTCCCAAAACAAGGGTAAGAGCCTCGATCAGGGTGGTCTTCCCCGTGTTGTTATCCCCTACAAGAACGGGATGTCTGCCGAAGCGCACGTACCCAGAGCGCACTCCGCGGAAGTTCTCGATCTTTAGGCTGGCGACTCTCATCTGGTGCTTTGTGTGGTGGTAGAGCGCTCAACCTCCGACATATGAGCGCTTTTGTTTTATCTTACAAAGCCCACCGGTGCATAGGCTTCATTTATCGCCATACAAGCTTGCGCGCTCGGACCAGTCGCCTGCGCGTTGCAGCTCGGCGTACACGATGGCGAGCACGTCTGCGCGGCGTTGTGCGTACTGTGTGGCGGCGAGGTGGAAGCGTTGAAAAGCTGGCGATCTTGCCGCCGTCGAGCAGGATGCGCGCACCGGACTGGCGCTGCACGGCGAGGAACGGGTGCCAGATCACCCAGGCGACGACGCTGCCGTTTTTGAACGCGGCGCGCCTTCGACGGGCGTGAGATGCGCGGGGCGCGATGTGCTTGATCTCCTCGATGGCGGTGCGGCCAGTCTTCTGTTCGAAAGGAAAGCAAAGCGTGTCCACGCGGCAGCAGCTTTTCTTCGCAATCCCGATTGCATTGGGGCTATCCTGCGATTCGTCCAAAAGTCGGCTTTTGCCTAAAACACCAGTTATCCCCCATGCAATAGGGGCTAGATGCAAAAGCTGCTATACGCACAACCGTTGCCTTGTCGGTTTCGTGTGGCCGCTGTTCCACGTCAGGGACAGTGCCTGAAATAGCGCTGCAAGTCAAAGCCCCCGCCCCCCCTGTGCATGCGAACAACGCTGATTCCGCGGTGCGCGGTTCTTTATCCCAGATTTCCCATTACCAAGATTTTCTAATGACCGCTTTGTTCAAGAATTGGCAGGCGCGGGCCTGCCGCAGCCCGGTAGCAATCGCGGTTATCGGCCCGAGCAGTTGATTTGTGCAGATGATGCTTTCGGTGTGGTGCGGTGCCGGGTTCTGCTGCTCCTTGTCGAGTACCGACTGATATTCCGCCGTGGGAATGTGCTTCCTGGTCGCATCCTCGTGCTTGCGGGTTTCGACGGTTTTTGCGGTTGGGGCGGTTTTGCTGGTGGGGACTCTGGTCATGATTATTTCTTTGCGGAACGGGTGCCACGCGCTGCCTGCGGAGAAACGTCGCGGTGGGCCGGGTGTGGCACATCGCGTAGCGCCGCTGCAAGCTGCTTTGCGCTAGGCAGACGACCTTTGAATTCGGCGGGCAATTTGGCTTGCAGTTGATATTCGGCCACACCAATGGGATTGGCTTTCGTCTTCAACGAGAACTCAACTTCAACGTCGTCTTTTTCGGCACACAGGATGATGCCGATGGACGGCTGATCGCCGTCGGCGCGCTCTTTGTCGTTCAATAGGTTCAAGTAGAAATCCATCTTGCCCGCATGCTCAGGTTCGAATGAACCAATCTTTAGATCAAAGGCGACGAGCGCTTTGAGAAAGCGGTGATAGAAAAGTAGGTCAACGAAATATTCTTTGCGCCCCAACGCAAGCCGATACTGGCGGCCGACGAAGCAGAAGCCATAGCCCAGCTCCAAAATGAATTGCTGCAAGCGCTCAATCAGACGCTCTTCAAGCTCGCGCTCCTTCACTGCACGGCCAATGCCGAGAAATTCGAGGCAATAGCTCGCCTTCATCATCTCACTGGCTTGCTCGGCGAAATGCGTGGGCAGCGCGAGCGGGAAGTTGTGCGACTTTTTGTCGGTCACGGCGCGCTTGTAGGCATTCGCTTTCACCTGATTGAGCAACACACTACGGCTCCAGCCAAACGCTGCCGTGGCTCGCAAATAGTAGAGGCGCGCAGCGGGATCGCTGACGCGGCCCAGCAAAAACACGTGGTGGCCCCACGGGATCGCGGTGACCAAATCTCGCACAGCTTGTGCGAGATTTGCGGTCGCTGGTGGTTTACGGCTTTTCGCGGGTTTGTAGCCTTGCTTCAAATCTCGCACAAGCTGTGCGAGAAATTCAGGTTCAGTGTGTGCCACATAAAACTGTTTGACGCGCCACACATTGGCATTAGAAAACCCCGCCATGCCGGGGAATTCAGCCCGTAGGTCGGCGGCGACTCGCTCAACAACCGAGTCCCCCCAACCGAGAGCGCGCTGTTTCGCATCGATTTCGCAACCAATGTCCCAATAGAGCGAAACCAATTCGGCATTGATGCTACGGGCCGCGCTAACGCGCGCCTGTCGCACGCGCGCCGTGAGATGCGACACAAAACCCTGGTATTCGTCGGACGCTGGAATTGAACTAATGATCGGCATACCCAATTACCCACAAACCATTTTGTTGATTTCAACAAAATGGTGCTTACGTTGCTGACGGTGCGCTGAGCTAACTGTCTTGCGCCACCATGTTCCCGACGTCGGGAACATGGTGGCCTTCCAAATCAAGCTCCCAATGCCTTTGAGGCGGCTCGACGAGGAATTCAGAATTGGATGGTCGAAGAACGGATTGGACATGGGGCAATGACTCTTGTCGAGGCAGAGTGCAGGTGATCGGGCAGGCAAGGGCGGGCTCTCACGGGCGAGAATTAAAGGCACGGAGAGGCGCGGCGAGCGTTGTCCCGAATGTGCGGAGCGGTAAACCCGCCCGCCGTCTGCTGATCGATATGCTGCATGCGTCCGAACCGGTGAGGTTGGTCAAGGCCCCTAATCTACCTGCTTAGGAGACTTTAGCCAAAGGGAGAATTGAAACTCACGGCGTTGGCATATAGCTGCTGCCTCGATGGCAGAGCGGCCAGTCTTCTGCTCGCAAGGAAAGAAAAAGCGTGCCCAGGCCGCAGAAGCTTTTCTCTGTATCCCCCATTGCATTGGGGCTAGGCTCATATTTTTCTAAAAGTCGGATTTTGCCTAAAACGCCCGTCAGCCCATATGCAATAAGGGCGATACGAAAAAGCTGCTACGCGCACGCGCCGTTGCCTTGCCAGTTTCGTGACGCCACTGTGCCACGTCCGGAACGGCGCTAGAAGTAGCGCTACAAGTCAAACCCTCCGCCCCCCTTTGCATGCGAACACGCTGCGCCCAAGACCCGCGGTTCTTTATCATCAACTGCCAAACCATAAATTTAATCAACAGCAGATTGTCATGACGCAACTACCCATCATCGATTTACGTGCGCCGGCTCGCGCGATTGCGCAGCAGATCGCGGACGCCTGCAAGGCGCATGGCTTTTTCTATGTTGTTGGCCACAACGTTGACGAGGCGCTGGCGCTGCGGCTGGAGCAGCTGAGTCACCAGTTCTTCGCTCTGCCCGAGGCAACCAAATCGAAGTACGCGATGTCGCTGGGTGGGCCGGCGTGGCGCGGCTGGTTTCCGCTGGGTGGCGAGTTGACGTCCGGTCGCCCTGATTGGAAGGAAGGGTTGTACCTCGGCACCGAACTGCCGGACGACCATCCGCGCGTGAAGGCGGGCGTGCCGCTGCATGGCGCGAACCTTATTCCCACGGACGCTGTGCTGCCTGACTTCCGGCGCACCGTGCTTGAGTACATCGAGCAGGTGACGCGACTCGGGCATCGCGTGCTCGAAGCGATTGCCGGGTCATTGGGCCTTGCGCCGGATTATTTTGCTACTCGTTACACCGGCTACACGGCCGATCCGCTGATTCTGTTTCGCATTTTTTTGTATCCGAGTCGCCCCGTGCCTGAAGATGTGGGCGCGTTGTATGGCGTGGGTGAACACACGGACTATGGCCTGCTGACGCTTCTGCGGCAGGATACCGTGGGTGGTCTTCAGGTGAAAACGGCGAGCGGCTGGATTGAGGCGCCGCCCGTGCCCGCGTCATTCGTGTGCAACATTGGCGACATGCTGGATCGCATGACCGGCGGGCTGTACAGGAGCACGCCGCATCGCGTGCGCATCAACACGAGTGGTCGCGACCGTCTGTCGTTCCCGTTGTTTTTCGACCCGGATTTCGACGCGCGTATCGAGCCGATCCGCACGCTGGAAACCGATGATGCCGTCTCGCGCTGGGACGGTGCGAGCGTGCATAATTTTGACGGCACTTACGGCGACTATGTGCTGGCGAAAGTGGGCAAGGTGTTTCCTGATCTCAAGCGGGACGTGCTTTAGGTAGGGGTTAGCACGTCCGGTTCGCGCTGGTGGCATTTCCCTTGCGAACCCGCTTTTTTTGAGGCACGCGTTCATCTAATCGGACACTGCGAGATAGTTGCACCCACGCCACCAGCGGCATTCGCTTCAACGCCGTGTCAATCAAGCGGCATAAACAAACAGCAGTTTGACGCGAAGCGGCGATGCGGCGGCAGTCGCATAATGCAGCTCCGATCACAGACCTATTTTTCATCTATGACCACACTTCGTTTAGGCGATACCGCCCCTGATTTCACGCAAGACTCGACCGAAGGCACGATTCACTTTCATGAGTGGGCGGGCAATTCGTGGGTCGTTCTGTTTTCTCATCCAGCGGACTTCACGCCGGTTTGCACGACTGAGCTCGGCAAGACGGCAGCTCTGGCCAGTGAGTTCGCCAAGCGAGGCGTGAAGCCCATCGCCGTGAGTGTCGACCCGGTCGATCAGCACAAAAAGTGGATTGATGACATTAACGATACGCAAAAAACCACGGTCAATTTCCCGATCATCGCCGATGCGGATCGCTCGGTTGCAACGCTGTACGACATGATCCATCCGAAGGCGCTGGCGACGCAAACCGTGCGCAGCGTGTTTATCATCGACCCGAAGAAAGTGATTCGCACCACGTTCACCTACCCGGCCAGCACGGGGCGCAATTTCGACGAAATTTTGCGGGTGATTGATTCGCTGCAACTCACCGACAGCCACAAAGTTGCCACGCCCGCCAACTGGAAAGACGGTGACGACGTGGTGATCGTGCCGAGCCTGCAAGACCCGGCAGAATTGGCGCAGCGCTTTCCGAAAGGCTTTAAGGCGATTCGCCCCTATTTGCGCATGACGCCGCAGCCTAACAAGTAGGCTCCAAGCTAGGGGGTCTGATCGCGCTAGCCGCCATAAGAACGGCAATGGTGTTAACGCTGTGACCGAGGTGCAAGACAATTGCGGCTCAGGGAGCCCAAAAAACCCCAAGGCTCAACATGTCACACGTTCTTTTAGTTACTGGCGCAGCAGGCGGACTCGGTCGTGCCATTGTTGCTCGCGCTGTCTTGGCTGGTGCACAAATCGCGGTGGTCAGTCGCGACGCGCAACACCTCGCGGATGCATTCGGCGAGGCACACACGCACATCGCAGCCGACGTTTCAACCTATGAAGGTGCGCAACTTGCAATCAAGCATTGCGTGGAAACGTTGGGTGCCCCCAGCATGCTCGCTCACTGCGTCGGCAACATTTTGCTGGCCCCCGTGGCCCGCACCACAGAGGCGCAGTATCGCGACGTAATGCGCGCCAATCTCGACAGCGCCTTCTTCACGCTCGGCGCGTTCGTCGCTGCTGCACGCAGCGCCGCGATCCCGGCGTCGGCGTGCTTCGTATCCACGGTTGCGGCCGGCATTGGCGTCGCCAACCACGAAGCGGTGGCCGCAGCTAAGGGCGGGTTGGAGGCGATGGTGCGCTCCGCCGCCGCGACCTACGCGGCAAGCGGCATGCGCTTCAACGCCGTGGCACCGGGCCTGATGGACACGCCCGCAGCCGAAAAATTTTTGTCGTCTCCTGCGTTGCGTGAAGCAAGCGCGAAGCAATATCCACTGGACAGCATTGGGACCCCCGACGAGATCGCGGAGGTCATGCTCTGGTTGTTGTCCGATGCGGCACGGCGCGTGACCGGGCAGACGTGGACCGTGGATGGCGGGTTTACCGCGGTCAGGCCGCTGGTGCGCTGAGGCCAAAGCTGCGCTGCACACTTGCGCGCTAAACGCAAACGTGCGCAGCTGAGTTTCGCAAGTAAGCGTTACGAGGCCGCGAACACGATCTCGCCGTTCCGCGCATCGACCTCAATGGTGGCTCCCGGCAAGAACTTGCCTGCGAGCAATTCTTTTGACAGCGGATTTTCCACTGACTGCTGAATCGCGCGCTTGAGCGGACGAGCGCCAAACACCGGGTCGAAGCCCGCTTCGCAGAGCGCGTCGAGCGCCGATTCGGACACTTCGATTTTCAGATCGAGCTTGGCCAGGCGCTCCTCAAGGCGCCGCAACTGGATGCGTGCGATGCCCTTGATGTTTTCCTTGCCGAGCGCATGGAAAACCACGATCTCATCGATGCGATTGATGAACTCGGGGCGAAAATGGTCTTTCACCTCAGCCATTACCGCTAGCTTCACCAGCTCAGGCGGATCGTCCACCATCGCCTGAATCTTGGCACCGCCGAGATTGCTGGTCATGATGATCACGGTGTTTTTGAAGTCCACCGTACGCCCCTGCCCATCGGTCATGCGGCCATCGTCAAGCACTTGCAGCAGCACGTTGAATACGTCTGGATGCGCCTTTTCTACCTCGTCAAACAGCAGCACGCTGTAGGGCTTGCGGCGCACTTGCTCGGTGAGCTGCCCGCCCTCGTCAAAGCCCACGTAGCCGGGCGGCGCGCCAATCAGGCGAGCCACAGAATGCTTCTCCATGTATTCGCTCATGTCGATGCGAATCAGCGCAGTCTCACTGTCAAACAGAAATTGCGCAAGCGCCTTGGTCAGCTCCGTTTTTCCGACCCCGGTGGGGCCGAGAAACAGGAACGAACCATAAGGCTTGTTCGGGTCAGCAAGGCCCGCGCGCGAGCGGCGGATCGCATCAGCGACCAGCGACACCGCCTCGTTTTGACCGATGACGCGCTGGTGCAGCGCATCCTCGATGTGCAGCAACTTATCGCGCTCACCGGTCATCATTTTGCTCACCGGAATGCCGGTGGCGCGCGAAACAACTTCGGCAATTTCTTCGGCTCCGACTTGGGTGCGCAGCAGCTTCGTTTTTCCGTGGCTGGCGGCGCTATCGGCGACAAGCTGCGGGAGAATTTCTGCCAGCTTTTTCTCCAGGTCCGGCAACAGCCCGTACTGAATCTCCGACATCCGTGCGAAGTCGCCGCGACGACGCGCTTCGTCCATGTCGAGCTTAAGTTTTTCGATTTGTTCCTTGACGCCCTGAGTGCCCTGCACCGCAGCTTTTTCGCCACGCAGAATTTCGTCGAAATCCGCGTATTCACGTTCTAACTTAAGAATTTCCTCTTCCAATAAATCGAGACGTTTGCGCGATGCGGCATCCTTCTCTTTTTTCACCGCTTCGCGTTCAATCTTTAACTGAATAATGCGCCGGTCGAGCTTGTCCATCACCTCGGGTTTGGAATCAATCTCCATCTTGATTCGGCTTGCGGCCTCGTCGATCAAATCAATCGCCTTATCGGGCAAAAAGCGATCTGTAATGTAGCGATGGGAAAGCTCGGCCGCGGCAATGATCGCGGCATCGGTGATGTCAACGCCGTGATGCACTTCGTATTTTTCTTTGAGCCCGCGCAAAATCGCGATGGTTGATTCGACCGACGGTTCACCAACAAGCACCTTCTGGAAACGGCGCTCCAGCGCGGCGTCCTTTTCTATGTACTTGCGATATTCGTCGAGCGTAGTTGCGCCAACGCAGTGCAGTTCGCCGCGCGCCAATGCAGGCTTCAGCATGTTGCCGGCATCCATCGCACCCTCCGCTTTGCCCGCGCCAACCATGGTGTGCAACTCGTCGATGAAAACGATGGTTTGGCCTTCGTCTTTGGCAAGATCTTTCAATACCGCCTTTAAGCGCTCTTCAAATTCACCACGATATTTGGCGCCTGCGAGCATGGCGGCGAAGTCGAGCGACAGCACCCGTTTGCTCTTGAGGCCTTCCGGCACTTCGCCGTTAACAATGCGTTGCGCCAGTCCTTCAACAATGGCGGTTTTGCCCACGCCCGGCTCACCAATTAACACCGGATTGTTTTTGGTGCGACGTTGCAGCACCTGAATCACACGGCGAATTTCGTCGTCTCGCCCGATCACCGGATCAAGCTTGCCAGCGCGCGCACGTTCGGTGAGATCAACCGTGTATTTGTCGAGCGACTGACGCTGGCTTTCCGCCTCTTGCGAGTCCATGCCAGTGCCACCGCGCACCGAGTCGATCGACGCTTGTAATGTTTTGGCGTTAGCACCCGCATCTTTAAAAATGCGTCCCGTCTCGCTTTTGTCGCTCGCAAGCACTTGCAAAAATAATTCCGACGCGATGAACTGGTCATTGCGCTTGGTGGCCTCTTTGTCGGTCAGGTTGAGCAGACCATTGAGGTCGCGGCCCACGCTGATGTTGCCATCACTACCCTGCACGCGCGGCAGGCGCTCGATGCTGGCTTTAAGGTCTTTTTCGAGCTTGCCGACGTTAACACCGGCGCGCTGCAACAGCGGTTTTGTGCCGCCATCCTCCTGTTCGAGCAGCGCCATCAGCAAATGCTGCGGCTCAATCTGTGTTGCATCCAGACCGACCGCGATAGACTGCGCGTCGGCAAATGCCTGCTGAAATTTAGTGGTGAGTTTGTCGAAACGCATGGGGCGTCCCTTATAGAAGTTGTTTGAGCTATATGTAGGGCAATCGCGCTTCAATTCAACTGATCCGCGTCAAATTGGGAGCAAAAATGCACTGGGTAATTTGGTTAAAACGGATATCCCTGGGCTTGATTTCTGTCGTGGCGATTGTCGCCGTAGTACTTGCGATTTATGTGTGGCGCAGCGTACCGACCGATAACGCGCAATATGATATTAAAGCGGCGCTCGGAGAAACTACGATCACTCTGGACACTGAAGGAATTCCGACGATTGAGGCGAAATCCGAACGCGATCTCTCGTTTGCTGTGGGCTTCATGCATGCGCGTGATCGCTTGTGGCAACTGGAAATGAATCGCCGTATCGGGCGCGGCGAATTGGCAGAAATCCTGGGGCCCAAAGCGCTAGAGACGGACAAATTTCTGCGCACGCTCGGTGTTCATCGTGCAGCGAAAGCGCAGTTTGACGGCTTTCCAGCCGAGGCAAAAGTACTACTACAAGCCTACGCCGATGGCGTCAACGCTTATGTCCGGGACGCGATGACCGCACGCCCGCCTGAGTTCGTCATTCTTGGCGTGCAGCCTGGGCTCTGGGAGCCTGTGGATACCGTCGCCTGGGGCATCATCATGGCCTACGACTTGAGCGGCAACTGGAGCAACGAATTGCTGCGTTTGCAGATGGCGGCGCGGATGCCGGTTTCAAGGATTGATGAGCTGTTGCCGCCGCAGCCGGGGGATAAGTTGCCAGTGCACGGAGACTATGGCGCGATGTACAAATCGTTGGGTGCTTTGCCGGAGAAACTTGCCGTTGCTACCTCTCCCGCAGGGCGAGAGAGGGTCGGGGTGAGGGCCGACGACAAGCAGAGCCGCCCGCATGAGGAACGCCTTGCCACCGCCCTCACCCCGGAGCCCAGTGGCGACAAGCGTGTATCTCTCTCCCGCACTGCGGGAGAGAGAACAAATCCAAAGCCAATCGACGATCTGATGTTCCTCTCGGCAGGCATCGAAGGCATCGGCTCCAACAATTGGGTTGTTAACGGCAGCAACACGACAACCGGCAAACCGCTGCTCGCGAACGATCCGCACTTGTCGCTCGCCGCCCCGGCAATCTGGTACTACACGAAGCAAAGAGCGCCAGGGATAGAGGTCACAGGCGCGACGCTTCCGGGTGGGCCTTCGGTCATTCTTGGGCGTACCAGAGGTGTGGCATGGGGCTTCACCAACACCGGGCCGGACGTTCAGGATTTGTATCTTGAAGAAATCAACGACAGGGGTGAGGCGCGCACGCCGGACGGCTGGGCAAAGCTCGCGACACATAGCGAAACATTCAAAGTTAAAGGCGAAGCCGACGTACAAATTACGGTACGTGATTCGCGGCATGGTCCGATCATTTCCGATGTTCACACGCCCACCGCAAACGCGATTAACGCCAAAAAATTCGCGATGGCAATGCGCTGGACGGCGCTGGACGCGGACAATCAAACAGTACTCGTTGCCGCGCGCATGAACAAGGCGCAAACCGTTGCTGAACTGAAAGAAGCGCTGCAGGGCTATGTCGCTCCGCAACAAAACGTGGTGATGGCAGACACGCAGGGCAACACGGCCTTCATCGCGCCCGGCCGCGTGCCAATCCGCAAGCCCGACAACGATATCAACGGCCTCGCGCCGTCGCCGGGTTGGGATGCTAAATACGATTGGGCCGGATTTCTTTCTTTCGAACAGATGCCCCAGCAGACCGTCAGCACGTTTCTCGCGACCGCCAATCAGCGAATCCACGGCGATGACTATCCACACTTCATTAGCGGTGAATGGGCGCACAAGGGTCGCACGCTTCGCATTGAAGAGTTACTGACGGCAAAGCCCAAACACGACGGGCAGAGTTTGCGCGCGATTCAGCATGATTTGCGGCACACGCACGACACGCCGCTGATGCAGTGGCTGCCGAAACTAAGCTCAAAGCACTTACTCGCCAATGATGCCGGCCGTGCGCTGACTGCGTTCTTAAACGATGGCATAGTTAGCAGCCAATACGATCCAGCCATTGCAGCGCTTGTTCACTGGGCATGGAACCGTGAAGTGACCAAAAGATTGCTCGCCGACGAAGTAGGCACCGAGCTCTTTGATGCCATTTTTGGCCGTCGCGATTTCCGCGCGGCGATGAACGGCGTGTTGTCGCGGAATGACGCGTGGTGGTGCGACGACAAAACCACCACAAAAACCGAAACCTGCGACGAAATCATCAATGCGTCGTTTGATGCAGCACTGGACGATTTAACCAGGCGTTACGGCAACGACATTTCGTCGTGGCGCTGGGACACCGCTCACTTCGCCCGTAGCGAACACCGCCCATTCTCAAGCGTTCCGGTCTTGTCAAAGCTTTTCGAGATCCGCGCTCCAACGGCAGGCGACACCTACACCGTGATGGTCGGCAAGGTCCGCTTGCGAGAGCCCAATCCGTTTGCCAACGAATTCGCAGCCAGCCTGCGCGCGGTTTACGATCTCTCGGTGTCCGACCCGAATGCGGCAACCATCATCTTCTCTACCGGCCAATCCGGCAACCCGTTTTCGGTGCACTATCGGGACATGGCAGAGCGCTGGGGTTCGGGAGGCCCTGGTGCGTACATTGATCTGGGCAAAGTGACTACCTCGGGGACGCTACGATTGCGGGGGCGATAGCGCTGACGCAATCGTGCGAAGGAAAAAATTGTGTAGTAAAACTTTGTCCTAGATGTGGCGTCATCCGTCACACCAAAAGTCCCTGCCCTGATGTGCACCAAGTATCGCCATGTTGAATCCGAATTCGATCTATCGAAAAACTGACGCTGGCTTGACCGAAGTTCAGACGCGTACGCTGGGCTTGCGGGCTGAGTTGCGACGCCTGCTTATCCTGATTGACGGAAATGCGCCGCTTAGCCGTCTGGCCGCGTTTGTGCGCGGGTCAGAGATTGATAATTTGATCGCTGAGCTGGAGGTTCAGGGCCTGATCACGGCCGCGACGATTGGCCAAACGGTTGGCCTGACGCCGCCTGCGCCCAAAGTGCCGCCCGTTGCGGTGGCGGCCGCGTCGGCACCGGCCCGGGCCGCACCCGTTGCTGCCAGTAGTGGCGACGGCGTGCTTGAGCCGACAGCCGCGCAGGTGCAGGCTGTGCGAAGGGCGGCAGTGCGTACACTTCGCGACATTTTGGGTTCCGGTGCGGATACCCTTGTCATCAAAATCGAGAAATGCAAAGACGCAAAGGAGCTGCGCACCACTATCACCGAAGTGCGACAGACGCTTGACCGACAAATGGGGCCGGCGGTGGGCCAGCGCTTTCTCGATGCCGTGCGGGGCGCAGCAGGAGGCACCCGCTAACGAAGACCACGATCGCTATTCGTGAGTCGCGCGCGATGCCCGGCTGTTCGTCGCATTGCATGAAGTAGCGCGCAATCTCGCTGCTACGCTTGCGGCATGAAAATACCTCTCGTCTCGCGATCTCAACGCCACACAGGTTCGCTGATTGTGCCGGTCACATTTGCCGCTCTGCTAGCGCTCTTGCCGCTGCTTCTGACCGGATGCGACATCGCAAAAACCGGCCCGGCCAGCGCCTCAGTCAATTTCGCGGATTGCCGCCTGAAGCGCGTTGATTCGCTGGCGCGATGCGCAACTGTCGCGGTCCCGGAAGACTACGCCGCGACAGAAGTTGCGAGCCAAACCATCAGCATCCACGTCGCAGTAATCCCGGCGCTGGCGCGAAACGCGGAACCCGATCCAGTCTACTTCTTCGCCGGCGGGCCGGGGCAAGCGGCGAGCGACATCGGCAGCCTGGTCAGCGCGCTCGCCAATCTGCGCAAGAGTCGCGACATCGTGCTGGTGGATCAGCGTGGTACCGGCAAAAGCAAGACGTTGACCTGCGACGCAGCCGCAAATGACCCGAATGTCGATCCGCTGATACAGGCATTCAGCGCGTCCGATGACGCCATGCAGCGCGACTGGGCAAAGTGCATCGCCACGCTCAAAGGCAACGCGGCGACGCACCGCACCGATGATTACATTGACGATCTTGAGCGCGTTCGCAAGATGCTCAATCACAAAAAGATCAACGTCTGGGGCGGCAGTTACGGCTCGCGCGTTGCGCTGCGCTACATGAAGCGCTATCCCCAGAGCATTCGTGCCGTGGTGATCGACGGCGTCGCCCCAACATCGCTGCATCTGCCCGACGATGCGCTGGCATCCTCCGAGGCAGAGTTGCGCTCGTCTTTCGCGGCTTGTGAAGCGAGCGCCGCGTGCGCCAGGGCCACCCCCAACGTTTTGGCAACATTTGACGCATTGCTCGCTGAGCTTCGCGCGCAACCACGCAAAGTCAATATCACCCACCCGGCAACTGGCAAGCCCATCAACGGCGTCGTGTCTGATCGCACGCTGGTGACTCTGATCTGGCCGATGCTGTACATGCCGGAAGGGGCGCGCATGGTGCCCAGTTTGATTGACCAGGCCGCGCAGGGGAATTTCGCACCGCTCGCTGCGACCCTCACTGCGGCTGCAATCGGTGAAGGCGACATCGCCATTGCGCAGCGCTTCGCAGTGATGTGCGCTGAAGACATGCTCGGCCGGACGCCAGCGCTTAACCCAAGATTTGAGGCGCTCAACAACCTTTTCTACGGCTTTTGCAAAGGCTTTCCGCACGGCAAAGTCGCACCGGAATTTTTTGAAGCGACCGCGAGCGATACGCCCACATTATTGCTTTCGGGAACACAAGATCCGGTGACACCACCCTTGCAGGGAACGCTCGCCGCAAAGACGCTTTCCAACAGCAAACATATCATCGTTGCCGGTATGGGGCACATCGTATCGCCGCACCCGTGCGTGCGACGAATCATCACCAAATTTGTGGAAAGCGGAAGCATCGCCGCTGCCACCGACACCTGCGAAGCAGAGCTCAAGCTTCCGCGTCCGCTGTTCTACACGTCACCACTGGAGGCCAGGCCATGATTGAAGTGGAGAACCTCTGCAAGCGCTTCACGGTCAATGAACGCACATCGGCGTTTGCATTAAAAGCGACCAAACGAATCGTCACGGCTGTCGACAACGTGAGTTTCACAGCGAAAGACGGCGAAGTCACCGGCCTTCTCGGCCCGAACGGCGCCGGCAAAACAACCACCCTGCGCATGTTGTCAACACTTTTGTCGTCAGATGCCGGAAGCGCACGGATCGACGGTGCAGATCTGACCCGCGAGCGCGCCACGGTGCGGCAGCGACTGGGCGTACTCGGAGATGCCAAGGGCTTGTACTGGCGTCTCACGGCGCGCGAAAACATCAACTACTTTGGCCGTTTGCAGGGCCTGTCTGCATCCGACGCAGCATCGCGCACATCAGCGCTGATTGACGAACTCGGTTTGCACGATCTCGCTGATCGGCCCACACAAGGCTTCTCGCAGGGCGAACGCATGAAAGTTGCCATTGCGCGAGCACTCGTTCACAACCCGCAGACGGTGCTGCTGGACGAACCCACCAACGGCCTCGACATCATGTCCACGCGCAGCATGCGTGACCTGATTCGTGGCCTCAAAGCACAAGGCAAATGCGTGCTCTTTTCCAGTCACATCATGCAGGAGGTGGCCGCTTTATGTGACCGCATCGTCATCATCAACAAGGGGCGCGCCGTGTTTTCGGGAACACCGCAGGAGGTACTGACTGCCACCGCACTCGATAGCCTTGAAGACGCCTTTGTGAAGCTCATCGGCAGCGAAGAAGGGTTGTTCGCATGAACTCTCCTGAAAACACTTTCTCGCCGACGCGATTGTGGCTGGTCGCGCGCAAGGAGATCCTCGATCTGCTGCGGGATCGTAAAAGCATTTTCATGGCACTGCTTGGGGTGACCATTTCCGGGCCGCTGGTGGTGTGCCTTTTGTACTTCGTTGCGCAGTCGATTCAGGGGCGTATCGACAAGATCACGGCGCCGGTGGTGAACGCGCAGTTCGCGCCGGATCTGGTGCGCTACCTGGAGCGGCGCGGCATCAAAGTCGACGCCGATCCAGCAGACTACGAAGCGCGAGTAAAAAACGGCGAGCTTGACGCGGTGTTGCTGGTTGATCCGGACTTTGCCGCGAATCTGGCCAGCGGCCGCCTCGCAACGATCACGCTGGTGACGATGTCGAGCCGCGAACGCTCTGCCCCCATCACCGGTCGCCTCGCCAGTGAGCTGCGCGGTTACAGCGCGCAAATTGGCAACGAGCGCATGATTTTGCGCGGTATTGCCCCGACGGTGGCGCGGCCGCTGCAAGTCGAAGAACTGGACTATTCGAGTGCTGAACAAAAGGGCGCGCGGTTCTTGCAGACGATGAGTTTCTACGCACTGTTTGCAGGTCTGATGGGCGCGATTGCGGCTGCGCTGGACGTCACTGCGGGTGAGCGCGAGCGGCAGACGCTTGAGCCGTTGTTGACCACGCCCGTCACCGCAGCGGAACTCTCCGTGGGCAAATGGCTCGCCGTGAGCATGGTAAATCTGCTGGCGGTTACGGCGTCGATGCTCGGCTTCCTGATTGCGCTCAAACTGGTGCCGCTTGGCAAACTGGGCCTGCCGTTTAATTTCGGGTCGCACGAGTTCTTGGGTTTCATGGCGGTTCTGATCCCGTTCGCACTCATGGTACCCGCCATCCTGCTCGCATTCGGCGCAGCGGGCAAGACGGCGAAGGAAGCGCAAAGCTCGCTCACTCTGGCGGTTTCACTGGTCGGCCTGTTGCCGCTGATCAGCATGTTTCGGCAAACCAAAGCGCCGTGGTGGGATGTATGGTTGCCGGTGAACGGACAGTTTGCCGTGCTCTCGAAGGTGCTGCGCGCCGAGGCGATTCTGCCGCTCGAATGGGTAGCCATGTGGGCGGTGCCCGCAGCCATTTGCCTGGTGGCGCTGGTGATTTTTGCGCAACGTTTGGGCGACGAGAAAATGCTCGCGGGGCGCTAGTAACGTCTTCCGGTCACGCCATCCGGTGATCGCCGCACCAACGCCGGAAATTCTCAACTGCTCACAGCAACTCGCTGCAACAACCACCGTGATGGGCGAGATTTTTTTTCGGAAATCGCGATCCGCTTTTCGCTATAAACGTTACTACGCATGGGCTGAAGGCGAAAAATTTATAAAGTCGACTTTTATAAAAAAAAAGCTGTATCCTATATCAAACATAGGCTTAACTTAAAAAGCCAAACCATAGCCATTCGCGCGCTAAGCCGCTGCAATCGTCGTTTCGAACAGCGTTTTTCCGTTGCTGTCCTGGTAGCTGACGCGCAGGGTGTTACTCGGCGCGTCGTACCCAATCAGCCCGAAATTGAAGTCATCACCAAACGCAAAGTGTGGCCCTTTTCCGTGTCGTTCACGCACTTCGGGCGTCCGCTCGAAAGCACGGAAGGTTGCCAGCGGCCCGGCCATAAATTCGTGAATGCCGGTGCGTTTGTTGCTCCAGTCGCGCGCAAAGTGATAGTCGGCCGAAATCATGATGACATTGGTGATTTTTTCGCGCTTGAGAAAGGCAACAATCTCCTCCCGCTCCGTCTTGTAGTTGCCCCACGCGTCCTGACTGCCGCCGTGAAATGGTACTGAGGTCGCGACAATCTTGAAAGTGGCTCTTGAGCGCTTGAGCGTATCGAGAAACCACTTTTTCTGCTGCGTGCCGAGCATCGTTTTCTCCGCGCCATCCGCCATGCCCTGCACGCTGCGAAAGCGTCGGGTATCAACGATGATCAGATCAACCGCGGGCGACAGAGCCATCGCCCGGTAAAGCCCGGTCGTCTCAACACTGGCACAGGGCCAGTACTCGCGAAACACCGCCTCGGCAATGGGAAGTTGCGGCATTCCACCGTGGGCGTCGTTTTCAATTTCATGATCGTCCCAGATCGCGAAATTCGTGTGCTGCGACATGAAGGCCTGCAGCGGGCGATCGGCCCGAATACGCGCGTGCTTCATGCGGTAATGCCGCTGGCCAGGTACAAAATCACGCTTCGGCGAATCCGCATAAACCGTGTCGCCCAGGTGCACAAAGTAGTCAGGCTGCGCAGCCGCCATCACATCAAAAATGCGAAACGGTTTGTAGGTCTCCTGCATATCGCCTGAGAACGTCAGTGCAAAACTCTGCCCGGTTTTTCGTGGTGTGTTGAAACGGCACAATTCCGACGCTGCCGTGTCGCCGGAGAACGCGCGGTAATGCACGGTCTCGCCAGAGGGCAAGCCTTTCAGCACAACGTGGCCGGTGAAATCGCTGCTGCGATCAAGTGCATGTTCCGCGCTCCGCTGTGTCAGCGCATCAGGGCGCGTTCCCCAGCGCACATGCAGGCGCACTGCCTCGTTGGCGCAGAGCCAGATCAGCGCCCGATCTTCCTGCACATCAAAACAGGCTGGTGCAAACGCGAGTGAAGCCGCCTGCGCCACGCTGCTCATGAGCGGCACTGCGGCAAGGCTGGCGGCGGCCCTCAAGGCCAGACGACGGCCGGGACGTTGCGGGTAGTCGTTATCCGGGTCGACGCTCATGTCTGCCTTGGTGTGAACTGCGGTAATGCGAAAATTAACAGGAATAAAGCACCCTTGCCCCTGCCATGATTATGAATGACGCGGCTCACCCGCAAACCGCCACGAGTCCACCGTCAACCGTAACGCCGCCGGTGAATCACCGTTCGATCAGATGGGTCGTGGCAGGTATCGTCGCAGCGGTCACCCTCGTCGCGCTCATTGCGCAGATGGCGCTGCTGGGCGCGCTCGGCACAAACAGCAGTGGTACGGCGTCCAAACTGACGCTCACGCCCGCTGTGAACGCCCAGCTGATGGGTCAGTCGGCTTCGGCCCCAATCAAGTTTGATGCCTCTCGCGGTGCTGCTGTGGCTCAGGTGCGCGGCCTGAACGTTGCGTCACGCGACGTCCTCGCCTTAAATCTAGCGACAGAGAATGTCACCGGCAACGCTCAGCTGATGCTCGGCTGGTTGACCACACAAAACATCAATCGCCCGGTTTCATCGAGTGCGATTCTGGGCGCGGGTGCCGAGCCTAAAACGTCAATTGTGCTCCTGTCAGGTCATCCGCGCTGGCGCGAAACAGTGCTGCAAATCGCGCTCGGTTTTGAAAATACAGGCGGCGGTGGGCCCGCTCCGGGCGCGGTGCTCACGAACATTGAACTGGTTCCGGCGACTCCGACCGGCGCGCTCTCGCTGCTCTACATGGCCTGGTTTAAAGCAGACGGAAATGTGGTCACCCCCAAACAGGCGGCCAACCGACTGTTACCGCTAGCGCTTTGGCTGGCGCTGATCTGCACGGCTAGCGTGGCGGTGGCTGCGCTCATTTATCGACGCGATCCGGCGGAGCGCGCGGCGGCGCTCAAGCTCACCGCAATCGCCCTGACAGTGCTTGCGGTGAGCGCGACGCTATTGTCGAGTCGCTGGGCGGGCTGGTCTGTGCCCATTGGAGCGGGCGTCGCGGCAGTGATCGCGTTGTTGCTCATCGATCCGCCCCGTCGATTGCCGCTGTCCGTCGCAGCGCGTTCGTCAATCGTACTTCTGGTCGCTGGTGTGTGTACCTTTCTGTCACCGCTGGTAGCTGCGGTGGCGCTAATGCCCGCGGTGATGCTGCTCATAGCCAGCATCCCGTCGCCGCGAGCTGCACCGCTGGTGTCTGCGGGTGCGATGCTGGCCACTGTGCCGGTGTTGTTGGTCGCGGCGGTCTCGCAGGGCCTGATTGTTGCCCCAGCGCTGCTCAGCCCGTTGACCGATCCAACGCGTGCGCTGGCTGGCGTCGCGATGGGTGCTGGCGGATTGCCCGGCCTCGCGCTGGGCATGCTTGCGATGCATCAGCTATGGCCCGCTCCCGCGCAATCGCGCCGCTGGTCCACCGGCGCAGCAGTGGCTGCGGTTTGGGCGGTTGCGGGTGCGTTGTTGGTACTCACCGTACCAAAAATTGCGGTGACCGCGAGCGGCGGCAGCACTTACCTCGCCCTCTTCTTCCCGGCACTGACCTGCCTGGGTCTGGCGCTACTGCCTAAATTCCGCGAGATCGCGCAGTCGCTGGCTGACACTCAGGTGCGGGAAGCAAAGACCGAGCGCGACCTCTCGGTGCAGGCATTGGCATTGCTGGAAAGCCACGGTGATCGCGTGCAAACGACCGTGGCGCGACGCGAGCTGGGCGCCGCCCACGCCGCCGTCAAACAGATGCAGCGCATCGCGCCCGCAGCCCACATCACGCATCTGGCGGAGCTGCGCCTGGCATTAGCGGACGGCGATCTGGCCACAGCCAACGCAGCAGCCAATGCGCTCGGCCTCGTTTCGCCGAGTGAACTGACGCAGGCCGATCATGATGCCCTGCTCGAACTGGCGCACCGCCAGCACCAGCAGCAGCGCGTCATCGAGCTCGCGCCTGGCGCTGCGGTCACCGAAGGCAACCGCCGCGCACTGGCGATGGCGCTCCTCGCGACCGACGGCCCCGTTGCCGCGATCAGTGCGCTGGCGGACTGGCCGGTGGAGCACGTATTCGCTCGCGAACTAGCCGAACTTTATTTGCTGATTGATGATGTCGCAGCGACTCAAAGAGCGCTGGTCAACACCGGAATTTTGCTGACTGACCCAATAGGGCAAGCCTACTTCGCGCGCCTCGGCATGCGCGTGCAGGGCCCCCAGATGTATGCTCAGGGCATCAACAGTCTGACCACCTGGCATCCGCAGGTCGGTGCCGCGCATGCCGCACAAGGCGAGCTGATGCTGCGGCAAGGTAGCCTTCCCGGCGCTCGCGCCCGATTCATTCTCGCAATCAAAGTGGATGCGGCGCTTTGGCCGCTACAGAAGCACTTGCAGGCGCTGGACGCGGCCGCTGCAAGCGCAAAGCTTGCGCGATAACAACAACGCCGCGTATCCACGAGGGACTTTTTGGATTCCGTTCGGGCTGAGCTCGTCGAAGCCTTGCTGCCCGTGCATCAAACCTTCGACGCGCGATTGCACAAGCGCGAGAGTGACAGACCGCCGCATTTAATGAATCGACGCCGTCCGCCACCGACTTCGATGCAATAAGCTTATTTGATGACTACCCGACTTCTGCTCTATCTGGCCCATGCCATCGACCATTTGGCGCTGCTGATTTTTGCCACCGCGGTCAGCGCTATCGCGCTTGATTTCGGCGTTGCGCGCTGGGAGGATCTGATGCCTTATGCAACCGGTGCGTTCGTGATGTTCGGCGTTGCGTCATTGCCAGCGGGGCGCTACGGTGACCTGTGGGGACGGCGCGCGATGATGCTGGTGTTCTTTTTCGGGATGGGGGTGTCGCTGATTCTGGTGGCGCTCACGCAGTCTCCGATGCAGATTGGCATCGCGCTTACGTTGATGGGCGCGTTCTCGGCGATCTATCACCCGGTCGGCATTCCGATGCTATTGCAGGGAGTGCCTAAAGCAGGTGCAGTGATCGGCGTCAATGGGCTGGCGGGCAATCTGGGCATCGCCGTGGCGGCGTTGTTAACCGGCTTTCTGGTCAAGCATGTGGGCTGGCGGGCGGCCTTCGTGGTGCCGGGAATTTTTGCGTTGGTGCTCGGCGCGTACTTCGCGATGAAGGTTCCGCGCGAAATGGCATCTCCGGCCAAGCGCAAAGGCAGCAAACCCTTGCAGCTTGACCGTGCGACGGCGGTACGGGTGTTCGCCGTGCTCACTTGCACGACAACCCTCGGCAGTCTCATCTTCAATTTCACGACCAACGGCAATGGCGAACTGCTGCGCGAAAGAGTGTCGGCGATCGCCAGCGATCCGGCCCAGTTGGGGCTCTTACTGGCGGGTGTTTACGCGATTGCGTCGATGGCGCAAGTGATCGTTGGCCAGCTAATTGATCGCTTCCCGCTGAAGCGAATTTTCCTGCCGATTGTGGCGGCGCAAGTCATTTGCTTCATCCTCGCCGCAAACGCGCAGGGCTGGTTGTTCTACGTCTTCGCAGTTGCCTACATGACTTTCGTTTTCGGCGCGATTCCATTCACCGACGCCATCATCGCGCGCTTCGTGGATGACAGCATGCGTTCGCGCGTGGCGGGGTTGCGCCTGGCGGTGAGCTTTGGCATTTCATCGGTAGCGGTGTGGATTCTCGGGCCCTTCGTCAAGGCCAGTGGTTTTGCAACGCTGCTGCTGACGATGGCCGTGATAGCCGCGCTCACAACGGTTGCGGTTTTCTTTCTACCGGCGCGCGATCCGCAACCCACTTCCGCTGCCGACCCGAATCCGGTGGCTGCCTGAGGGTTTGCATTTGCAATTCCATGAGCGGCTAGGCATTACTGGGTGGGGGCGCAAGTTGCTGAGGCTGTTGTTCAAACCGCTGCAGCGCAGAGTTGAAGCAGGCCCACGCGGGAGCACTTGAAGCCCAGATGTTTGCGGTTGGGTCGATTGAAGAAGGGTTATCGAGCGTTCCAACGCGAATCACTGTAAACCCGGATCGCCCTGTGTTGTCCGCAAAAAGGTGACTTCCACACTTTGGGCAAAACCTTCGACGGACCTGATTTCCGCTGTCAGCGATGCTGATGTATTCGTTCGGACTACCGTCGATTTCGACTGCTGACGAAGGAAATATCACATTGACTGTTCCGTTGCCCGATATGCGTTGGCAATCGCGACACCAGCAGATTCTTGAAACGATCAACTCGCCAATCAGCCGATAACGGATCGCGCCGCAAAGGCAACCGCCAGTGAGTTCTTGCATGATCAATATCCTGTGATTTTTTTGCGGTTGGGAGCAGCGGGGATTTTGTGCGGGCTAACACTGGGACGGAGCTACCTTTTTAGCCAGGTGGGTCTGGCATGGCGCAGCGGCGCAAAATGAGCGAAGCGAATGCCGCCACAACAAGTCCGCCTGCAGAAGCGGATCAGGTCGAACGACGCGTGAGGCGTCACGCCGCTAATCGCCATCTCTGGGCACCACGCGTCTGCGAAAAGGGTACAGGTTCCAGCGAAAGCACAGTTCGAGTGGATACGGCCTTACTTGTTAAGCCGCGTCCGATCGCGGGCTACAGACCTCGAACGCGGCATGCGACCAGCAACAGACCGAAGCCGA
>JAYUWL010000296.1:0-8594 GCA_043753585.1 Burkholderiales bacterium | reverse complement strand
ATGCGAGAAATGTGCGGAACATTGTGCTGATGCGTCCGGTGAATTCGATGATCGAGTTCAAGCAAATCATCGGGCGCGGCACGCGGCTGTACGACGGTAAGGATTGCTTCACGATTTACGACTTTGTGCGGGCGCATCACCACTTCAGTGATCCTGAGTGGGATGGCGAGCCGATTGCAGCAGAAGTATGCAAAATGTGCAAACGCTATCCGCGCGTTTGCGTTACCGAGCCTCCGCCACCCTGCTACCTCTGCGCTAAACAGCCTTGCGAATGCAAGAAGGAATCTTGCCCAAAGTGCGCTCAACGTCCTTGTGTTGCAACGCAAAGGTCAAAGTCAAACTTGCCGACGGCAAGGCGCGCACTATCCAGCACATGATGTGTACGAGCTTCTGGCATCCCGACGGCTCACCGATGTCGGCGCAGCAATTCATGGAGTTGCTGTTCGGCAAAATTCCTGAATTCTTTGCCGATGAAGAAGAACTGCGCACAATGTGGAGCGCGCCGGAAACACGCAAAAAGTTGCTCGAAGGGCTTGCGGAAAAAGGTTTCGGTAGCGATCAACTGCTCGAGATGCAGAGGATTATCGACGCGGCAAAGAGCGATCTGTTCGACGTGCTTGCGCACGTTGCGTACGCCACGCCCGCGCTGACACGCGAGGAGCGTGCGCATCGGGCCAAAGCGTTGATCACCCAGCATTTCGGTGACAAGCAGCAGGCTTTCTTGAGCTCCGTGCTTGCGCACTATGTGAGCGTTGGCGTGCAAGAGCTCGACCAGGAAAAACTCAACCCCTTACTGCGCATGTGCTATCACGACTCGCTGGCAGACGCAGTCGCCGATCTGGGTCGGCCTGAAGACATCGGCAACGCATTTTCAGGATTTCAGCGCTACCTTTATCAACCGCGCACGCCAGGCTAGCCGCAATTTTGGTAGGCCAGCGTAGAGGTATCGTAATGACAGTTTCAAACGGCTGGTTTTTCTGGGCACTGCTTTCGGCGGTATTTGCAGCGCTGACGGCGATCTTCGCCAAAGTTGGCATTCGCGGCGTGGATTCGGATCTGGCGACGCTGGTGCGCACCGCGATCATTCTGGTGGTGCTATCCGCTTTCGTTTGGTTCACCGGCAAGTGGACGAATCCGCTTGCGCTGTCTTCGAAGACATGGCTTTTTCTTGGACTGTCCGGGCTTGCGACGGGTGCGTCCTGGGTCTGCGACTTCCGTGCGCTTCAGGTGGGGAATGCAACGCAGGTTGCGCCGATTGACAAGCTGAGTCTGGTGCTTGTGGCGATCTTTGCCGTGGTGTTCTTGGACGAGCGACCAGACTTTCGCGAGTGGGTAGACATTGCGATGGTGGCGGGTGGGGTTTTGGTGTTGGCGCTCAAGCGTTAGCTGCGCCTGCTTCGGCGCACGCGGCGTCGGCAGCGACAACCGCGGCTGGCTCCGCGTCGCTGAACCCTACATTTGTGGGCTCACGTCCCAGCCAGCGGCGCAGAGCGAATGCATCTTTCGCACGCGGCACATTGTCCCGCCGCATCAGCTCTACATGTCCCCACGACAGCGGCGTCAAATGCATTACGTCGAGCATGTGCGCTGCCGATCGCACGAGCCATGCAGGCACTTGAAGCGTGTAGGCTTCAGTGGGTCGAGTTCGTAGCGTTCTCAGGTACTGGCCAAGTGCGTAGCGCACTTCGCCGCCCAGCTCCACACTTGCGGGCAACGTGTTGTGTGGGCAGGCGCAAAGTTCTGCAATCGCTTCGCCCAGATCGTTGACGTCAAGTGGGGCGAGTGCGCCGTTGGCGTCGGCTGGCACGAAGTGAATCGGCCACTGCGCCACGCGCCGCAGCCAGCGCGAACCGAAGCCATCCGGTCCGTCCAGGAGCGATGGGCGAACGATGCAAGTCTGGCCGCCACATTGTGCGATCGCCTTTTCGCCAGCAAGTTTTTCCCGTAAAAATCCGCTGCTGGCGTCGGCATGAAGTCCGAGTGCGGTGACGTGTATGAAGCGCTTGCCTTGCACCGCGCACACTTGGGCAATGGCGGTGGGCGCGTGCAGATAGACGTCGGCGTAGTTCTCGCCCGAGCGTTCGCGCAGAATGCCGACGCAATTGATGATGACGTCGAACGGGGCAACCACGTCGCCCCAATGTTTCGTGCGGGTGAGTTTATGCAGCTTGAGTGCATGTTCGTTTGCTGCTGTGACGTTGCGCGTACCGATGTTGACTTCACAGCCCCTGGCAGCTAACGCGCGAACGACGTAGCGTCCGATGAATCCCTTGCCACCCAGCACCAGCACTTTCATTTCTGGCTCGCATTTCTTTTATTTCTGTCTTGACAGAAATGTATGAAATATTGATAATTTAGTCAAGACTATCTTGTGACGCTTTGCGTTGGCTTCACGATGCTGGATCCCCGCTTCGCGCGGATGACGACCGAACAAATTTACCCATTTTCAACTGACTCAACATCATTACGCTCTCCCCCATCACCGAACGCTTCGTCCTGCACTGGGGAGAAATGGGCTCGCGCTGGGGCGTGAACCGGACGGTGGCGCAGATTCACGCCCTGCTCTTCGTACTGGGACGCCCGATGGCCGCTGAGGACATTGCCGATACGCTCGGTGTGGCACGATCAAACGTTAGCAATAGTCTGCGTGAACTGGGCAACTGGAATCTGGTGCACGTCACGCACGTCATGGCGGATCGGCGTGATTTTTTTGAAACGTCGAGTGATGTGTGGCAGCTGATGCGCATCATCGTTCGTGAACGGAAATTGCGCGAGTTTGATCCGACGGTCGCGATGCTGAACGAGACTCTCGCCGACCCCAACTTTGCGAGCGAGCCTCCCGATCTGCAGAAGCGGATCAAAGAGACGCAGGCGCTGATGCAGTCGCTATCGAACTGGACCGACGACATGCTGAAACTTGAGCCATCGCTTTTGGTCAAGATAATCCGCCTGGGCGGAAAGATCCAACGTTTTTTTCAGAGCAGTAAATGATGAACACCTCAACTACAGTTCAGTATCCGATGACTATTTTTTACGACGCGTCGTGCCCGTTGTGCCTGCGCGAAGTGTCGCTCCTCAAGCGCTACGACCCGACGGATCAGATTCGTTTAACCGATTGTTCGCCGATCGATTTCGCTCCGGTTGACGGCTACGGACGGGACGCCATGATGAGGCTGATTCACGCTCGCGACGCGGCAGGTCAGTGGCTCGTCGGCGCGCCGGTGTTCGCGGCGGCGTATCGTGCGGCGGGATTCGCTTCGGTCGCCAGCCTGTGGGGCAGCGCGCGCTTGCAGCCGTTCTGGCGCGTGGTGTATCCGTGGATTGCTGCAAACCGCATGGTCTTATCCAGGCTCGGCGCAACCAGCGCGCTCGGCTGGGTGCTGCATCGACTGCATGCGCGTGCCGCGAAGCAGGCGTTGGCTGCATCCAAAGGCTGCGATGACGGCGTTTGCGAAGTTGTGGAAACTGAGCGTTTGAAAAAATGACGCACCGCACAGGCTTATGGAAACGGCAGAAGCTGCGAGTGCCGCTAGTTATCGGCAATCGCTGCTAAATCGGTTCCCGCAGCGCGAATGGCTAAGTGACTTTATGCTTTAACGACCGTCACGCCACGGATAGAAGCTAAAAATCGTTATAGTCGACTTAGCGCCGATTGTGTATTGCCCCCTTATTAAAGGGTTGTTTCAGCGAAAAGCTGAAGGCTCCAGCGACCTGATCAAACAATGACCTTATCGCCAGCAAACCCGGTGAACTCGAATTGCTTGAGCCAGCCTTGTTGACCTTCAATCGATTTTGCTTTTTCGGCTTTTAGCCAAGCCTTGGCCACACTCTCACCCAGCAATAAGCCCTGCCAGGCGTCGCTGCGCCAGTGAATGCCTGCGAAGTTGCGACCCATCGCCACGTTCATCGCGAGTTTGTTGAGCTCGGCACCCACTGTCGGTGGCGGCAGGTTGGGGTTAAAGCTCTCCCAGTCCTTGCCGTCGCGCGTGGGCTGCATCGAAAATCGCAGCTTGCGGTCCGCATCAAACATTGCTTTGAGCACCGTCACGCAGGCCGCCGACACGGTGGCGTGGCCCGACGGATACGAAGGGTGCGCCGGACAGCCCTCGGGGTACGCCTGCGGCAGCAGCGCCGAGCCGAATTTGTCGCGCACGCGGCGCAGCGCGTCGGACTTGACGATCAGCGGATGCACGGCTGTCGACTCGCCGCGCACCGCACGATCAACCTGCGCGCCGTATTCCTCCGGCCGCAGCGTGCGGTGCCGCATCCACTTCTCATTCCAGCACGCATTGAGCGCCAGATCACACACCACACCCATGGCATTTTGAATGTAACCAGGGCCGAGATTGACAAATCCATTCATGGTGCGCGATGTCTTGTATGGATTGTTCGCGGACCACGCCTCGCGCGGTCGATGTACGTTGCCGAGGAGAATCGCCGCAGCGTTGATACCCGCCTGATTGCAGAAATCCCAGTGCACGTATTCGCCCACGTCGCGCCCGGAGCGCAGATAGTAAAGATCAGCAAAGTGATTGAGGATCCCCGGTGGCCATTCACCGTTGGCAACCTTCAGGTATTCGTCCCACCGGGTCAAGAAATCGGTGCCCCTGAACGGAACCCGGTAAGCCTGCCACTGGTTTTGAGCGCCGAATGGCACGGGCATCCAGAGCATTTGCGATATCCAGTAGCCCTCATTTTCTCCGGGTGTTCCCAGCCGGAAAAGCGTTTGCGGTGTGACGCCGCAGTTGAGCTTCGTGGTCTTTAACTCGCCGACCGCATCGCGAACCAGGCTGTTGCGCTCGTAATCCCACAGCGGCACATCACGCAACAGCGCCATCCAGTAAAGCTCCAGCGCCTCTTCCGCCAGTCGCTCGGAATCCAGCGATGGAAAAGGCGGCAGCTTGATGACTTCAGCAGCAACAGGATCTTTCTGCCACAGATAGGCGGCGAGAGGATTGACCAGTCGAATTTCGTTTTCTACGGGCAGTCGCTCCCAGTCGGCGATTCGTCCGCTCGCGGTGGCGGTCTCGAACGATTGCATCGCTTCGGCTGGCAACAGCCCAGCTGCATCGTGCTTGAATGTCTTGCCGAAGGCGGCCGCGCCGCTCGCGCGCAGGTGCGGGGCAATAACGTCAGCACTAGCAACGGGCGTTTGAGCGATGGCCGGGGCTTCAAGCGCCGCAACCCCTGTGACTACCGCCGCGCCTTGCGTCAGTAACGCCCGCCTTCTTTTGTTGACGATGGGCGCGCTCTGGCCCTCAGCACTGCGAACGGTTTCAACTTTGGACATGAAATGGGCTTTCGCTGGGACACGCCACAATTGTAGGCAGTACGCCCGCGCCGGTTGCTATGGCTAGACGCTCATCAGCTCGGACACCACCGTCGTACCCGGGATCTTGTCCACGATCACTTTACAAATCACTGCAATCGGAATCGCCAGAAACAGCCCCGCCGTCCCCCACAGCCAGCCGAAGAACAAGAGCGCAACAAAAGTCGCCGTCGAGTTCATGCGCGCGATGCGACTGGCCATCCACGCCTGGGCGATCGTGCCGACAATCGCTGCCACAACAAGTGTGCTCAAAGCGGCAGTGGCCGCTCCGCTCAACGTGCCAATCTGCTCGAAAGACGACATAAAAACGCCGAACGCAATGGCAATGGGTCCAAAGTATGGAATGGTGTGAAACAGCGCCGCCATCAAGCCCCACGCTGATGCGTTTTCCACACCCAGCATGAACAGCACAATCGACGTCAAGATACCGAGAATCACGTTGGTCACGACGAGCATGCCGAGATAGCGCTGAATCGCCTGATTGATACCGTCCAGCGTTTCGACCGTGATGCGACGGTCCGCCAGTCGCTTGCCTGCAGCCTTAACGATTCTTCGCCGGAAGTGATCGCCTGCTGTGAGCAGGAAATATGCGAGCAAGACGATGCCTGCCGCCGTTGCAAGCGAGCCTAACGCGCTGACCGAACCCTTGATCAAGTAGGTATTCACCGCTTCGGGCGCGGCGTTTGCTGCTACGGGCGCCGCCTTCGGCTTCGCGGCAGCCGGCTGTCCGTTCACCATGTCAGTCACGGCAGCGGCGGCCTCACCCACTTTGCGCAGCGTTCCTCCGGGTGCCTGACGCATTTTTCCGAAGTCATCAGAGATCCGTTTGGCGCTGCGCGGCAGCGAGTCCAGCAGATTTTCTGCCTGTCCCCACAGACCGTAAAAAAGCGAGCCGGCCACGGCTAACGCTGCGCACATCACCAGCGCCGCGCCGATGCTGCGTGGCAACCCCACGTGTTCAAGCCAGTTCACTGGTTTGCCCAACGCGTAGTGCAGCAGGATCGCTGAAATCAGCGGGACCGTAAACGCATACGAAAAGTGTAGCGCCGCAACAAGCGAGAGCATCGCCAGAATCCAGATGGCGACATAGGGGAACTTGTGCAGGACAGCGGCTTCAGTAAGTGGTCCCGTATCCGGCACCGCTGGCGCGACAGTCACTACCTGCGGAGCAACCTTGAAAGCTTGAGGCGGCTCGTTGACCGCCTCAGGTGGCAGGGGTGATTTGCGGACCGGAACGGACGTCTCCATACATATCTGCTTTGCAATTTGGCGATGCAGACATGCTAGGCACGTAGACGATTCAGCGTATCAGACGAGCGCAGGATCGTGCGCGCCAAACGCCCCAGAGGGATGTAGGACTTGGACTACAAACGAACGTGCCGTTATGGGTCCGACACAATTGATGCAAGCACCTTAAAAAAACGCGGGAACGTCTTGTTGACACACTCCGGATCGTTGATACGAATCGGCATGCCGCGTGGACCCAAACTCGCGAGGGCAAAGCACATGGCGACGCGATGGTCATCATACGTATCAATTGCGGCATTCGCGGTGAGCACCGCAGGCGGCGTGACGGCAATGTAATCCGCGCCCTCCTCGACCGTTGCGCCCAGTTTACGCAGTTCGGTGGCCATCGCTTTGATCCGATCGGTCTCTTTCACGCGCCAACTGGCAATATTGGAGAGACGCGTTGTGCCCTCGGCGAATAGCGCCATCACCGCAAGCGTCATCGCCGCGTCCGGGATGTGATTCATATCCGCGCTGATCGCGCGCAAACGCCCATCAGCTGGAGCTTCGGCGATGATCGCGTTGTCCTCCGTCGTCACCCGCGCGCCCATCGAAGCCAGCGCATCGGCAAATTTGACATCGCCCTGAAGCGCGCGGGATCCGACGCCTTCGACGCGTACCGGACCACCGCCAATGGCGCCCGCCGCGAGAAA
This sequence comes from Burkholderiales bacterium, assembly GCA_043753585.1. Lineage (GTDB taxonomy): Bacteria > Pseudomonadota > Gammaproteobacteria > Burkholderiales > Casimicrobiaceae > Casimicrobium. The sequence goes on along the minus strand of JAYUWL010000296.1, from coordinate 1,325 downwards.
ATAGGACGCCGAAGAGGCGTCGCCTTCGACCGCGTAATACTTCGGCGAAACGTAGCGCGCGGCATTCCCGGCTGGCACAACGAAACTTTTCCAGCCATCACGGTCAACAACGACACCAAACTGCCGCATCATCGCGAGTGTTATTTCAATGTAGGGTCTGGAAATCAGATCACCGACGACTTCAATCGTCGCCGGTCGGTTACCGCGTGCCGTGACTAACGGCAACGCCATTAAAAGCCCAGTCAAAAACTGTGACGAAACATCGCCACGAATCGGAATTTGACGATCAATTTGAATGTTGCCAGCGCGAATGGTAAGCGGCGGAAAGCCAGCTTTTCCGGTGTATTCAATGACCCCGCCGATGTGCGTCAGGGCGTCAACCAGATCGCCAATCGGGCGCTCACGCATGCGCGTAACACCATCAACCCGATACTCATCACCAGGCACAGCCGCAAGTGCCAGCGTAGCCACCAGTGAGCGCGTTGCGGTGCCCGCATTGCCGACATGGATGTCGGCGTCGTGCCCACTAAACACGCCGCCACAGCCCGCAACCGAAATCCGCCCTTCGTCAAGCGCGCGGGCCGCGACGCCCAGCTGTGCAAGGGCGTTACGCATGACTTGAGTATCGTCGGAATCGAGCAGACCCGTCAGTTCAGTCTTGCCCTCGGCCAATGCGGCTAACAGCAACGCACGATTGGAAATACTTTTGGAACCGGGTAACAGCACGACGCCTGAAGCGCGGCGCCGCTGGGCAAGAGAAGTAAATGTCATCCCGCAATTTTAGAGGGCATCGTTAATCGCCTGCAGGCTGGGCCTCAGCGGGTCTGTCGCGGTTTAAACTTCGAAAATGGTCAGCAGTATCGAGCGTGCGTTAATGCCCGTGCTGGTGTCAATTTCAATCGACAGCGCGCTGTTGGCGATCGTGCAATAAATCTTGTTCATGCCCATAAATTCCATCTATGATGGTTGCTCCGGTGCTGTCCTCCCCTAGTCTGGCCGCATTCACCGGTACCCCGCGTACCTTGGCGCTCACACGCCCAATGACCAGCTCAATTTTCGAAACTTTGTTGGGCGGCGCATGGTCGATATTCGTGCCGCCAGTGGTATCGATACATCGTGGCCGCCGAACTTCCACAAAGTTCGGAAACGTATCCATTGAACGGTAATGAACGCCTGACTTATTCCAATTCCCACTAAAAGAGTTAATAATATCGACTCCTAAATAGTCGGAGATCGCTATGTCTAGACCCGCCAGTGGGGCGCAGCAGTTAGAGCTGGCCCGAGCGCAGGTGAAATCAGCTCGCAGCGCTGCGCAACTGCGCGCG
>JAYUWL010000295.1:0-25663 GCA_043753585.1 Burkholderiales bacterium | reverse complement strand
GATGGCAGCTCGAACGGGCGGATAGCTCAGCCCTGTCAGCTCAACGATCTGCATGATCTTGATGCCCTTCTTGTGCAACCTGATGACTTGCTTGCGCCGCTCGTGAAGCTGCTCCTGGCCAGATGGGTCTTACCCACGCCGCTGACCCCTAACAGCACCACGTTCTCCTGTCGCTCGATAAAGCTCAACCCAGCGCACTCCTCGATCTGGCTCCGCTGGACGCCTTTGGCAAACTCGAAACTGAAGCCCTCCAATGCCTTGACTGCCAGAAACCACGCCTTGCGGGAACGCATGCTCTGCGTGCGCGAGCGGTGTCCTGCGGCGGCCGCTCGCAGGAGCGCTTCGAGAAAGTCGCTGCAGGCACGTGAGTCGGTCACGGCACGCTGTGCTGCGTCCGCGTAGCTCTGTGCAATCACCGCAGCGCCAAGCCTGCGCTGCAGCTAATTTCATGCAATCCCTGGAAGCGGTGGCCGCTGCATTTGGCAACGCCGTCTAGAATTTGTCGAGAGTAGCGTCTGTGATGGCTGCCAGGCACCAGCAGTATGCCCACCCCCAAACACCAGGAACGCCAACGTTGGACTACTTGACCCGAATACTAAATGCCAAGGTGTACGACGTGGCCGTCGAAACCTCCCTCGACCATGCCCGCGTTCTATCGGCTCGCATTGACAATAAAGTGCTCATCAAACGGGAAGACCAACAGCCCGTGCATTCATTCAAGCTTCGCGGCGCGTATAACAAGATGGCGCACCTACCGGCTAAGCAGTTGCGGGCTGGCGTAGTAACGGCAAGCAGCGGTAACCACGCGCAGGGCGTAGCACTCTCCGCGCAAAAGCTGGGCGTCGAAGCCACGATTGTCATGCCAAAAACGACGCCTGCCATAAAAGTAGACGCCGTAAGGGCGCGCGGCGCAAAGGTTGAACTCCACGGCGAGTCGTACTCGGATTCGTACGAGTATGCGCAAAAACTGGTTAAAAAGACCGGCAAAGCCTTTATTCACCCCTACGATGATCCCGATGTAATCGCGGGACAAGGTACGATCGGCATGGAGATTTTGCGTCAGCACCAGGGGGATATCGATGCGATATTCGTCGCTGTCGGCGGCGGCGGGCTGATCTCCGGGATCGCCGCATACGTGAAGGCAGTGCGACCCAGGATCAAGATTATTGCCGTTGAGCCTGCTGATCAGGCTGCAATGACGGAATCGTTGAAAGCGGGGAAGCGAATCACGCTATCCACAGTCGGCCTGTTCGCTGAGGCAACCGCTGTCAAACAGGTCGGGGTGGAAACTTTTCGCTTATGCCAACAATATGTCGACGATACCGTACTGGTATCAAACGATGAAATTTGCGCAGCTATCAAAGACGTATACACCGATTGCCGAGCCATACTTGAACCAGGCGGAGCCGCAGCAATTGCCGGGCTGAAAAAATACGCTGAAAAGCACCGCAGCCACAGTAAGACATATGTTGCCGTCGCCTGCGGCTCCAACATGAATTTTGACCGCCTGAGATTTGTCGCGGAGCGGGCGATGGTGGGCGAGTCGCGTGAAGCGGTACTTGCGGTGACCCTGCCAGAGAAGCCCGGCAGTTTTCGGGCACTATGTGACGTGTTAGGGCCAAGGTCGGTCACAGAATTCAACTACCGCTTCGCGGGCGGAAGTAACGCACACATTTTTTTCGGGGTAGAAATTGCCCAAAAAAGAGAGATTGCCAAATTGATACGCGAATTTAAACGCGCGGGAATGCGTGCAGTTGATCTGACCGAAAACGAGATGGCAAAATTGCACTTGCGTCATCTTGTAGGAGGACATGCGCCGGGCGCGCGTGGAGAGCGTGTATTTCGCTTTGATTTTCCGGAGCGACCTGGTGCTCTAGCTAACTTTTTGCGTGTAATGCATTCCGGCTGGAACATCACGCTGTTTCACTACCGCAACCACGGCTCCGACGTTGGCCGAGTTCTTGCTGGCATTCAAGTCCCCAAAATTGACAACGCAAATCTCGATGAATTTTTGCAAAGAATTGCGCAGATGGGGTACGCATGGGTAGAGGAAACCGACAACGTCGCCTACAAATTCTTTCTCGGTATGAATCAAGAACAATCAATTTCATGAATCTTTTATGCGGCGGCGAGCCATAAAAACCACCATATCGCTGCCAAATCGTTGCAACGCACCGACAGGCTACAGAAAAGTCGTAGAAAAAGCTGTATTAGCGGTGCATTTCGGTCTGAGCCATGGCAAACTGCATGACGATGTTCTTCTTTTGCTGGTGGCCAAGTCATGCTGATCACAGACCCTGACTCATCTGCGCCCGCAGTCAACGGGTTGAAGGTAATGGTGATTGACGATAGCAATACGATTCGTCGAAGCGCTGAAATATTTCTGTTGCAAGCGGGCTGTCAGGTGATCTTGGCAGAAGACGGTTTTGACGCTTTAGCGAAAATTGCCGATCATCGGCCTGATCTCATTTTTGTGGATATCATGATGCCGCGGCTTGACGGATATCTAACCTGTGCCTTAATCAAAAAAAATGCCAAATTCAAGTCGACGCCGGTGGTGATGTTGTCGTCCAAGGATGGGCTGTTTGATCGCGCCAGAGGGCGCATGGTCGGTTCAGACGAGTATCTGACTAAGCCGTTCACCAAAGAAAGTCTGATTTCAGCTGTTGCTTCGTTCGCGGGACACGAACGGGCGAATTCGTGAGGAAGCACTATGCCCGTTAAAAAAGTACTTGTAGTAGATGACTCTCCAACTGAACGCCATGCGATTTCAGAAATCTTGCGTCGCGCTGGTTATGAAGTCAACACGTGTGACAGCGGAGAAGAGGCAGTCGCACAAGCCAAAATCCTGCTGCCAGACCTGATTCTGATGGATGTTGTCATGCCCGGTTTGAATGGCTTTCAGGCAACTCGTATGATTGCTAGAGACGAGGCGACGCGACACATTCCAGTCATTATTTGCACGACAAAAAATCAAGAAACTGACAAAATTTGGGGTCTGCGGCAAGGTGCTCGCGACTATGTAGTCAAGCCCATTGTAGCCAGCGATTTGCTGGACAAGATGGCTAGGATTGAATAGCTAAGATGGCTGGGTGCTCACCCCTCAATTTGGTTCGGCGCAACGTGTTTTCTGAGGCAGAACGTGGCGCGTGATCGTAATCGCCTGCGCGATTTTCAGGAGGGGCTGGCGAAGCGCTTGCGACTGGCTGCTGAGTTGCCGCAGCGACAATCCAGGCTCGCGGTTCTCGTTGGTGACCGAGGTTATTTGCTGAATCTGGATGATGTGTCCGAAGTTTCTCCAGTTGCTGGCATTGCATCGGCACCGTTGACGCAGCCATGGTTTCTTGGTGTTACAAATGTGCGAGGTACGCTGTATTCTGTGAGTGACTTTGCGCAATGGCTCGGATTGCACGTCACCTCCGACCTGAACGCCAAGCGACTGATTTTGCTAGGCCAGAAGCTCAGCAAAGTTCGTGCAGGCCTGGTGGTAACCCGGGTAGTTGGTTTGCGCCTGCTGGACGAAATGAAAGCGCACGACGCGCAGCTCAAGCGGGCCTGGGAAAGCGCATCGTGGCTCGACCGGGATGGCGTTGCGTGGATAGAAGTCGATCTGGAAAAACTGGCAGCTGATGCCGAATTTTTGCAGGTTGTTCGATGAGAATTTATAGGGGATGGGGCTATGAAGCTGACGTTGGGTAAAGTCTTCAAGGGCAAAGGTGGGGCTGCATCAGGTGACATCCCCACGGTTGTCGTTTCTGCGCCGCTCGCGGGCGATACAGGCATGGCGGGGGCATATGACCCGACTCGTGCAGTTTCAGTCGTAGAGCAATTGCGCGCGGCAGCGAGGGGTGGAAAGGCCGTCAAGCAGCTGCCGTTAATCGGCCATCTGTCAACTGCCAAACAGTTCCAGTACTTGGCTGCCGCACTGGCGACCAGCTTTGTTTTGATGTTAAGCCTGTTCGGTCTTTACGCGATCGAAGCTCGCAAGAACGGCGCTCAGATTGCTGCCGCCACGGAAATGCAAATGTTGGCGCAGCGTCTCGCGCGGGGCGGAGCGCAATCGGAAATGGGCGGAGCTAGCGGCTTCGATGTTTTGCAAACTAGCCGGGATCAATTTAGAACAAATCTAAAGGCACTTTCAACTGGCGGTGAATACCGCGGAGTGTCGCTTAGTGAACCACAGAACGATGCCGTTCGTTCCGCGGCGACCGATCTCGAAAAGCGTTGGACATCGATTGACGCAAAAGTCGACGAACTGATTTCAGCGCGCGCCATTTTGACATCGTTGTCACAAGCGGTGAGCAACGTGAATCAGGGCAATCAAGGCTTGCTTGAGCTCGCAGAGCAGTTGGCAACGCAGCTTTCAACGGCGGGAGGCCGCGAAATCTCGCTGGCTAACAATCTGGTGATGCTTACCCAGCGCATTGCTAAAAACGCCAACGCGCTGATTGGCGATGAGGTTGACTCTGACGTAGCGTTCCTGCTAGGTAAGGACACTGCGACGTTCCGCGACATCGTTAATGGCCTTCTGCAAGGAAGCGAAGCGCTTCGCGTCAGCGCAATTCGTGATGGCGAAGCCAAGCAAACACTCACCGAACTCGGTTCGAAGTTTCAGGAAACCGAGCGGCGCCTGGTTGAGGTGTTGCGAGCGATGCCGCGCTTGTTGGCTGGCAAACAGGCCGCAAAAGTGATCACCACCGAAGCAGAGCCATTGATGGCAGGAGCCAAAACGCTCTCCACCGCTTATGAGGGCGCGGGAAGTACGGCAAACTTTGCGCTTTACTTCGCTGCTGCCTTCGGACTATTGTCCCTGTTGCTTGGCGTCGCGCTTGGTTACTTGTTCCTGAATGAAGCCCGTATTCGCGCTGCCGAAAACGAGCGTGAGAACCAGCGTAACCAAGAAGCCATCTTGCGGTTGCTCAACGAAATGGGTACGTTGGCCGACGGTGATTTGACAGTGAAGGCGAGCGTGACCGAGGACGTGACCGGCGCGATTGCTGATTCCATAAACTTTACGGTGGACGAGTTGCGCAAAGTGGTGTCTGACATTAACGCCACGACGGGTGAAGTTGCTGGCGCAACCCAGGCCGCACAGGCGATCTCGCAGAGGCTTTACCAAGCATCGCAGCGCCAGTCCGGCGAAATTCAACGCTCGAGTGCGCTGGTGCTGCAAATGGCGCAGTCCATCAATGAAGTGTCTGCATCGGCTACTGAAGGTTCACGAGTCGCGCAGCAATCGCTCTCCGCGTCGGAGCAGGGTGCAAAAGCCGTGCAAAACCAGATTGCTGGCATGAACGAAATTCGTGCACAAATTCAGGAGAGCTCCAAGCGAATCAAGCGACTCGGTGAAAGCTCGCAGGAAATCGGTGAGATCGTCGAACTGATTTCCGACATTACCGAACAAACGAATGTGCTGGCGCTTAACGCTGCTATTCAAGCGGCTTCTGCAGGTGATGCAGGGCGCGGATTTACGGTAGTCGCAGAAGAGGTGCAACGACTAGCTGAACGCTCAGCTGAAGCAACCAAGCAGATCGAAGCGCTGGTTCGCGCCATTCAGGCAGATACGCAGGACGCCGTAAACGCTATGGAAAAAACAACCCAAGGGGTAGTCGAAGGAACCCGACTCTCCGACGCCGCTGGTCAGACACTGGCTGAAATTAGTCGCGTTTCACGGGATCTTGCTGGACTAGTGGGCAGCATCTCCGCGCAAACGCAAACGCAGTCTGCTTCTGTGTCAGAGGTGACCCGCGGCATGCAGGACATTCTCGCAGTGACGGAAGAAACGTCACGCGGCACACAGCAAACCAACGTCTCCATTGAAGAATTGGGACGATTGGCACAAACACTCCGCGGCTCGGTCGCGGGTTTCAAGGTGTAATTAAGCGGGAGTTGGTAAGCCGTGGCGATTGATATTCCGCTTGAACTCGACAGCGGCCCCATCACGTGGGTAAAAGGGGAAATAGAAAGCGCCTTGTTTCGCGCGCTTGAAGGCATAGGACAACTTCGGGTCGCTCCAAGCTCCGAACGGCGCAACACTGTTCGCGCTGAACTTCATCAGGTGTCCGGCGCACTCGAACTGGTGGGCATTGAAGGGCTCGCGGTTTTGGTGCAGGAGTTTGAGAAGCACTTTGGCAACGACGTCGAAGTCGTTGCTCCGGAGGTGTTGGATCTGGTCGACAAAGGCTGTCGACGCTTGCTGTCGCATCTCAAGGAAATGGTGGGCGGATCACCGCCAGTGCCGCTGCGATTTATTTCCGAATATCTGGCGCTTGGCAAACTGCGCGGGGCCAAGTACGGCCCCGCAGACCTATTTTTTCCAGATCTTTCTCGGCGACCAGCGAAGCTTAACAACGGCGACGCCCCCGAGCCATCGCGTATGCCAGCATTTTTGTTGCGCCAACGCCGCGATTTTCAGCACGGCCTACTGCAGTGGCTACGTGGCAGCGACATGGGCCTTGAGCAGATGCGTCGTGTGATCGCTGAAATTGAAGCGGCTTACCCACTTCCGTCACAAAGATCGTTTTGGTGGGCAACTCACGCGTTGCTCGAGGCGACGCATGGGGGTTTTGTTGAACCATCGATCGCGTTGAAGCAATTGATGGCACGTGTGGATCTGCAGGTGCGGCGGTTTGTGGAAGGCTCGACACGAGTTGCTGACCGGCTGCGGCGCGAGGTGCTCTACCACGTCGCGCGCGCGAGCAGCGGGAACGCGCTGGTCGATGAAGTCAAGGCGCTGTACGAACTTGATGTGTTAGTCCCGAAACGAATCCCACGCGAGATTGACGTTGTGGGTCTGCAATCGGCTATCGCCACTTTGAGCCGTGTTATTACGCGCTGCAAAGACGCATGGGCGAGCCACAACTCCGGTCGCAGTGCAGCGCTGCAAAAGCTGCGCGAGGCAGCGGCGGAGCTTCCCGCAGCTTGCGACGCCCTGCAGATGTCCGATTTTTCGAGCCTTGGCCGAGGTATCGCCTCCGCTGCGGTTTCCGCCGTCGAAAATAAACAGGTCGGCGATGATTTGTCGATTGAACTCGCGACTAGCCTGATCCTGATCGAAACTGCGATCGAGCACATCGCAGCTTTGCCCGCGTCGTTCAGGGTGCAGGTCGAGCGCGCTGTTCAACGTCTGTCTTATGCCATGGCGAACGTGCCAATTCCGCCAGAGTTACGTGCGGAGACTGAGGCAAATTCACTTACGCGATTGGCGCAGGAAACGCAGACCGTTTCCCAGGTTGCTCGCGAAATTCGCACCAACATGAGAATGGTTGAACAAGCGCTTGACCTGGTGTTCCGTGATCGATCTGCGTTAGATGAGCTGAAGCCCGTTCCGGCATTGCTTGGCCAGGTGTCCGGCGCAATGCGCATGCTTGGCTGGAACGACGCAAATGAATTGTTAACCAAGACTACGGATCGGTTGATTGACGCAGTACGACATGACACAGTGCTCAGTACAAAAGATATTGATAGCCTGGCAGATGTACTTGCAGGATTGAGTTTCTACGTTGATGTTCGCGAGCGGCGTGAACGCGACGCCGACGTCATACTAGTTGGCCTGAAGCGCCGCTTCCTTGGCGAGACCAGCAGTGTGGCTGAAGGCGTTGAGGACGAAGATAGCGTGGAAGCATCGCTCGCGGAGCGGCAGCGGATGTTGCGGCCGCTGGCGCGTGCGCTCCACGACGCGCCGGATCGTGCTGAGCTTCGCGACACACTGCGCAGTACGCTTCAGCGAGTGCGGCAGGATGCAGAACTGCTTTCCGACCCGAATTTATCCAAAGCCTCCAACGAGGCCTTGCGCCTCCTTGACGGCGATACGGCTCAGCCTCACGAGCTAAGCGCAGCAGTAGCGGCTGTGGTTGGTGATAGCACTGCGTTGCCGCCAACATCGGCAGAAACGTCGCGGCTCGTCAGCTCGGAGCCTGACGAACGAGACACTGGTCTGTTAGATATTTTCGTCGAGGAAGCCACCGAGGTAGTCCATTCGGTTCGCGTCGAGTACCAGCAGCTTTCGGTCGGGCATGATCGCCGCGATCTGCTTGTCGACATCCGCCGTGCCTTTCATACGCTTAAGGGTAGCGGTCGAATGGTGGGGCAAACGCAGCTGGCCGAAGTAGCGTGGCGCGTTGAAAGCGTCCTGAACGCCGCGCTTGAAACTGAACGTCACGTAACAGAGCCCGAGCTAAAGCTGATGGATGCTGCGGTAGGTCATTTCGCGCAATGGGTCGAGATGCTTCGCGTGAATCGGCAGATTGACATTGACGTTTCGGTGCTTGATGAACTGATTGCAAAGTGCTCTTCCTCGCCCTCGCAATCATCAATCACGCCAGAATCAGTCGCTAAATCGCCCGCAGTTGAAAAAATTTCCGGTTCAGCCGGTGTTGTCGAAACAGTTGCACCACCGTTGCCAGAGCTTGTTGTGGACGACGATGATTTGGACGCGCAAGTCGCACATGCTGTTGAATCATTGCGCGATATGTGGGACGATGACGCTGCGTTATCGCTGCCAGCGCTTGACCCGATCGAGCGTGTGGAAGCGCCGCCGGTTGCTGCGGCCAGTGAGCCAACCCGCAGTGAGACGAACATCGACTCTGCCGATCAGCTCTATGATCCGGCGCCGATGTTCGATCTTAATAGCGATGACATGCAGGTTCTTGGTGTCAGCGTGTCGAGAGCCCTGTTTTCGATTCTGACGGACGAAACGCGCATCCATCTACAGACTCTTGACTACGAGCTCGCTCTGATGCAGTTCGATACGAGTTTGCCTCCTAGCGATCCAATGGTTCGCGCGAGCCATACCCTATGTGGCATTCATCGCACGGCGGGCTTCCTTGAAATAGGGGACTTTGCAGGTTTGCTGGAAAGCGCCCTGATGGCTATTCGGCGAGCAGGCCGACCGCCATCAGCGATCAGCACAATTGCGGCTGCCGTGCGAGCGCTGCGCAGCGCAACACTGCGCCTTCAGGCGCAGTCCGCCCTTTCGGCCGAAGAGCAATCGGATCTTCTGCGATCCCGCCGCGAATTGCACGCACTTGTTGCGCAAACAGGAAGTGACAATCTTGGCGTAGAAATCGAGCTGCTTGAACAGACGCACGCTGAAGAGCAAGGGTTTGCAGAGCCCTCTTCTTTACCGGTGCAACGACCCGTAATTGAAGTGAAAGCGGCGCCCGGTGGGTTATTGTCGTTTGACCCCTCGGCGGTCGAGCCCTCAGCCGCGCCACTTATTTCTTCGGCTCTTACCGCAGCTACCATCGATTCATCGGAAGTCGTCCCTCCCCCGGCCGCCGTTTTCGAACCCGTAGTCGCAACGACTCCGATAGTTGCGCAGTCGATGACGCCGGCTCTGCCGGTCGCCGCTAAACACGACGAAGCTCCCTTATCGCCTGCGGCGGAGCAAGCACCCCCCCAGCCGCCCGGACATCCGGTCCCGGACGCGCCTGTAACGATCACTGAGGCTGCAATACCCATTGTCCCGGTGTTGACGCCAATCACGTTGCCGCCCCCAGTCCCAGTTGCACCGGTAATGGAATCGCAGCCTGCGGCAAGGCCAATTTCGGTTCCACCGATGTTGACGACACCACCCGTTGTTGCACCGGTAGTTAGTGCGTTCGCATCAGCGAAGCCAATCCTGTTGCCTGCCAGCAGCCTGAACCCGTCGTCGCCCGCGTTCACACCCTTGGAATCGGTCGCGCTTCCGCGAAGCGCAAGTGATCCTCTCGCCGATGTTCACGACGACATTGACGATCAGGTGTTGCCAATCTTCTTAGAGGAAGCGCAGGAGCTGTTCCCGCGTGCCAGCGGACATATTATGGCGTGGCGACAAGACGTTCACAATCCAGCGCATTCTGACGAACTCAAACGAACGTTGCATACGCTTAAGGGCAGCGCCCGCATGGCCGGAGCCATGCGGCTAGGCGAACTTGCGCACTCGCTGGAAACGCAGCTGGTTGACGTTACCGGCGCACCGTCGGCAACGGTGTTCGACAGCTTCGATGAATACCTGGACGATATCGCATTCCTACTGGAACGATTGACCCGCAACGAGAAGGACTCCGTTCTGCCTCGCTTCGCCGTCGCGGTGGCGAGCCTGGATTCGGCGCTGCCAAATGACCTCGCTGAATTGCCGGATGACGCGGTTGTCGCTACATCGACGCTCGCCGGTGCTGAGGCGTCACCGGCTCCGACCGAAACCCTGCCGTTTGTTCCCCAGCGATCGGTTGCAGACATTGCGCAATCTCTGGCTATTCGTCCGCTCCCCGCAGCAGTCGCGCCTGTTGCCACTGCGGAATCATCCACTACCGCGTTCTTGCGCGTCCGCAGCGACGCCATTGAGCAGCTTGCCGACGAGTCCGGCGAGATATCGATTCACCGCGCACGCATTGAAGCAGAGATGCGTGGCCTTAAAGGCGGGTTGTTGGACCTCACAGCATCAGTGGTGCGACTGCGCGGGCAATTGCGCGAGATTGAGATTCAGGGAGAATCGCAGATTCAGTCACGTCTGGATCAAGAGTCGGACTTCGACCCGCTCGAATTTGATCGCTACACGCGCTTCCAGGAACTCACGCGCGGCATCGCTGAAAGCGTGAACGACGTCGCGACCGTGCAGCAGAGCCTGCTCAAAAATCTCGCAGACGCCGACACCGCGTTGTCCAGCCAGACACGTTTGTCGCGCTCGGTGCAGTTGCGTTTGCAGACGCTGCGAACAGTGCCGTTCTCGAGCCTGTCTGATCGCTTGTATCGCGTGCTGCGGCAGACGGCAAAAGAACTCAAGAAGCGCGCCAACCTTGATATTCGTGGTGGTCGCATCGAAATCGACCGCAGCGTACTTGAACGCTTGACGCCCGTTCTCGAGCATCTGGTTCGTAATGCGCTTGCCCACGGCATCGAGTCTGACGCCTCGCGTAAAGACCAGGGCAAGCCTGATATTGGCGAGCTGACGCTAAGCGCGCGGCAACAGGGCAACGAGGTTGTGATTTCGCTCACCGACGACGGCGGTGGCATACCCCTGGATCGGGTACGTTTGCGAGCCATTGAGCGCGGCATGATCGACAGCAATGATCAGCTGACGGACGCGCGATTGCTGGAATTCATCTTCCAGCCATCGTTCTCAACGGCCGAGCAAATCACTGCGGTCGCAGGTCGCGGCATCGGTATGGATGTGGTGCGGAACGAGGTTGCAGCACTCGGTGGTCGCGTTGAGGTGCAGACCTCGCGCGGTGTAGGCGCGACATTCACGCTGTCGGTGCCTTTGACGCTAGCGGTGACGCAGGTGTTGATGGTCGCCGTGGGTAAGGCTGTCTACGGCGTTCCATCGTCACTGATCGAGCAAGTTCGGCAGTTGCCGACCAAGGATCGCACCGCCGCGATGCAGTCGGGTCTGCTTGATCATGGTGGTCGAAAAATCGCCTACCGCAGCTTTGGTGAGCTAATCCGCACACAGCACGACACAGGAACGCCGCACGCGGCCCCAGTCATAATCCTGAAGGCAGGCGAAGCAACGGCTGCGATCGAGGTAGATCGCATTCTCGGTAACCAGGAGGTCGTCGCCAAACCCTACGGACCTCAGCTCGCTCGCGTGCCGGGTATGGCCGGACTGACGGTGCTGGCCGATGGTCGGATCGCACTACTGCTCAACCCGCTTAACCTGATGTTGGCGCTTGACAGCGGAGACACTGCGCGCCGGCAATCGGTGAGCGCGACAGTGTCGCTGGCACCTGCGTCAATGTCAAGCGCCTCGGCTCCGGCAGCCGTGCAAGCAATTCCTGATTCGCTTCCGCCTGTGGCGACGCCTCCCGTCGCGCCGGTTGTTGATTTGCCTGTCGTTAAAGTTGTAACCCTACTTCCTGTCGTTGAGATATCTACGCTGCCGGATCAAGAACCACGCGTATTCGCCGCCGAAGTCGCCCCGCCGTCTGCTGCCTTGAGCGAGGCAGCTCTTGCAAGCGAGACTGTGGTCGGGGAGCCTCCTGCTGCCCCGCCTGTTGTTGTGGCCCCATCGGCCGTTGACGAAGTATCGATAGTCATCGCACCTCCGCCTGTTGTCGCAGTGGTCGCTGTATCGCCCGCCAAAACCGCAGAACTGGCTCCGATATTCGCTGCGCCAAGGCGTGTGCCACCGCTGATCTCCGAGCCCGTGGCAGTGCCTTATACGCCTACGGTGCTGGTAGTTGATGACTCGCTGACTGTGCGCAAAATCACATCGCGCCTTCTGGAGCGTGAGGGCTACAAGGCGCTCACCGCAAAGGATGGCCTGGACGCGTTGACCATCCTCGCGGATGCCAACCCGGACGTAATCCTGCTCGACATTGAAATGCCGCGCATGGATGGCTTCGAGTTCACGAAAACGATCAAGGCGGATAGTCGGCAGAGCCACATTCCGATCATCATGATCACCTCGCGCACGGCGGAGAAACACCGTAGCCATGCGCTGGAGTTGGGAGTTGACGAGTATGTCGGCAAGCCGTATCAGGACGAGAATCTGATTGCGTTGGTCGCGAAATACGCGGGCAAACCCACGTAATTAATAACCCTCAAGTCGCGACCAAATCGCGCAATTTCTGCGGCAGTGCCCGCCGCAGAATTAAACTCTTGGAAGAAATGAAGTCGGCCTGTAGGCCGGGTTCTGTTCGCTAGCCGGCTGCCCGGTTTTGCGTGGCGGTCATTCCTCTAGGACGAACGTTACCATTCGCCTCAAGCTACCTACCCGCATGCTCCAACGAGCCGCCTTGGGTGAGCAATTGCTTACTCACGGCGCATGCCTATTTGATATTGCTCCGGGTAGAGGTTGCCGCGTTTCACCGTAACTTAATACGCTCGTCTCTGTGGCCCTGGTCCTCGCCTCGCGACGGATGGCCGTTAGCCATTACCCTGCTCTTCGGAGCCCGGACCTTCCTCCCGTCACTTGCGTGACCGGCGACTGCCCAGCCAACTTCGGAACGGATTATGCGTTATCCGATGTCGCAGAGCTCGAATTGGCGGTCACACAAAGTACGCGAATCACTTCAGCTTTTGCTTGAAAGCCCTGTTGAAACGGGGCTAGCACCAAAAAACCCGGAAAGTCGACAAAGTGCCATAAATTTGTCTAGCCCTAACGCAGCGGCTATTTCAGCGAAAAGCTATATGGCTCCAGCGAGCAAAGTCTTCCGGTATTTGTTCAGATCGCCAAGCGATTCCAGGCTCTTGCCGAAAAGCGAAGACAGGTTGTGCAGAATCATTTTCACGACCTTGCCTTCCCACTCCTTGTCGAAGTTGATCTGGGTGTCAAGCCAACGCTCAAGCCATTCAGGATCAGGCAGTTTGCTCTGAACTGTGTCGTTCGGGAATAGCGACTGATTGACATGCAGATTGGTCGGGTGCATTGGCTTGCCAGCGCGCCCGCTCGCCGCCATCAAGAAGCCGATCTTCGCGAAACCCGCTTTCACTTCGTTCACCTTGTCGACCGCAGCGCGAGCGATCGCCTGCTTCAGGTATTTCAGGTACGCGCCCGCATGCCGTGCTTCATCCTTCGCGATCAAGCCGTAGATGTGTTTAATTAGCGGCTCGTTATGCCATTCGGCGGCACGGCGATACCAGTGATTCAGGCGAATTTCGCCGCAGAAATGCATCATCAGCGTTTCCAGCTGCGGCGCTGCGTCGAACTCGAAGCGCACGTTGTGCAGCTCAGCCTCTGTTGGTACGAGATCAGGCCGGAAGCGCTTCAAATATTCCATCAGCACGAGCGAGTGCTTTTGCTCCTCGTAAAACCAGATCGACATGAACGCGGAGAAATCACTGTCGTTCCTGTTGTCGCGCAAAAACATTTCGGTGGCAGGCAGTGCCGACCATTCAGTGATCGCGTTCAGGCGAATTGTCTGTGCCTGTTCCTCAGTGAGTTTGGACGCATCAAACGAGTCCCACGGCACGTCCGTGGACATGCTCCAGCGCACGGTTTCGAGGTCTTTGAATAGTTCAGCGTAGAGCATGGCGAAAGCCTTTTGCGGTGGGGCTCGCGGCAACAATGCCGGAGCGTTTGAAGCGGAGAATTTTACTCGTATACGAGTCGGTTGGGGTTTCGGGTTTGTGACTACGTGCGATGACGCACTTAAAGGGCGTCCAGGTTGCCCAGCATTTGCCTGGCCTCCACCCGAATCGCGGTGCGCTCGTCATCGGTCATTCGGGTCAAATTTTTGATCATCAGCGACGTTCGCGGGTTGGCGGAAAACGTCTTTTCGTGCCCGTCGAGGAAATTCCAGTAAAGCGTCGTCATCGGGCAAGCGCCTGCCCCAAACTTGATTTCCGGCTTGTAACGGCAGCCGTTACAGTAATTACTCATGCGCTTGACGTACGCGCCGCTTGCTACGTAAGGTTTGCTGGTGAAGCGTCCGCCGTTCGCAAACAGCGCCATGCCCGCCGTGTTCGGCAGCTCAACCCACTCCACCGCGTCGACGTAAACCGCGAGATACCAGTCACACAGTTGCTGTGGCTCAATCTCTGCCGTGATACCGAACATGCCCGTGATCATCAGGCGCTGAATGTGGTGCGCATAGCCGTATTCCAGCGTTTGCGTCACCGCTTGCTTCAGGCAGTTCATCCCCGTGTCGCCGGTCCAGTACCATTTTGGCAAAGCGTTTTGATGGCCGAAATGATTTTCAGTTTTCATTGCGGGCATGTCGAGAAAGTACACGCCGCGCATAAACTCGCGCCAGCCGAGAATTTGCCGGATAAAACCTTCGACGCCCGCCAAATCCAGCTTTCGGTCATGCAGCGCCGCCTCCGCCGCAGCGATTACCTCACGCGGGTCGAGCAGTTTCAGGTTAAGCGAAGTGGACAAGAGCGAATGCCAGCCAAAGGTCATCCCCGACCACATCGCGTCCTGATGCGGGCCAAACGCGTCAAGGCGGTCAGCAATGAAGCTTTTCAGGGCAATCAACGCCTCACTGCGCGTCACTGGCCAGTTAAAATTCTCAAGCGATCCGGGATGACTGGCGAACTCGCGCGCGACCAGCGCCAATACGTCGCGTGTGATCTCGTCATGCGCAAACTGCGGTGGCTGGGGCAAAGTGCCCGGTCCGGATTTGCCGAAACTCTTGCGGTTATCGCTATCAAAATTCCACTGCCCACCGAGCGGTTCAGCGCCCTCCATTAGCACGCCATGCTCGCGCCGCATGTTGCGGTAGAAAAATTCCATGCGAAGGCTCTTGCTGGTGCCCGCCCACTTTGCAAACGCGTCGCGCGAACACATGAAATGGCGATCTGCGCGAATGTCGAGCGGCAGCCTCGCTTTGGCCGCAGTCACATTCAGCGCCTGCCAGACGCGCATATCGCCCGGCTCAACACAGACGATGAACTCAGGCCGATGCTGCTCAATCGCCGCGAGCCAGCCTGCCTGCAACGTCTCGTCCTGTTGTAGGTCCAGCTTGCGGTAGTCCACGCGCACTTGTTTGGCTTGCAGCTCGGCCGCGAAATGCCGCATCGCCGACAGAAATAGCGCAGTGCGAGCCCTGTGCGACCAGACATGGGTCGATTCCCCGCGAGCTTCAACCATCACCACCACGTCAAGCGCGGTGTCGAACCCATCAAAAGCGGCCGAGTCGTAATTGAGCTGATCGCCCAGAATGATGACCAGTTGCCTACAAACGCTCATCGTGCTTTCTTCCCGCTCGCCGTTGCCGATTTATCGGTTCGGCAATGAGCGGAGCAATATTTCACCTCGCTCCAGTTCTTCGCCCATGCCTTGCGCCACGTCATCTCGCGACCACAAGCCACGCACAATTTTGACGGCAGCGAAGCCTTGTTGCCCTTGAAACTCATAGCAAACCCTCCGCTATACGGCTGTGCGCTCCGCACGCCACTGCCGCAGCGCAGCGAGCATGTCGGACAGAGTGCCGGTCGGAGTTATGCCCGGAATGTCGCGCCGGATACGGCGAATCAGCTCGCCACCGACCCAGATAGCCGTCGTAGGCGGGACAACGGAGCGCAACGATTCAAGACTCGCCACCGCCTGCTTCGAGCTAAACGAGGCGGAAAACGAAAGCGCCACCACATCTGCGTCAAATGCCGTCGCTGCCGCGGCAATTTCGGGTATCGGCACCTGAGTACCCAGCGACACGCACTGCACACCCTCGGGAGCAAGCAGCCCCTCCACCATCAGCAATCCGAGCGCGTTAACCTCATTCGGCAGCGTCCCCAGTACGATGCGGGGTAGCTGCATGCTGTTCGCTGCGGGCAACATTGCCGCGCGCAAAACCGTGTGCACCTGCTCGCTGTACGCGCGTTCCTCGAACGCTTCCAAATCGCCACGCATCCATGCCTCGGTCACAGCGCGGTTAAGCGGCGCGACCGTTTCGATCACAAATTCCTGAAGGCCCTGCTTCATGAGGGACAGGCTCAAGAGCTGGCGCAAACCCGAGGTGTCGTGGTTATGCGCCAGGTCAAGAATCTGACGCTGCAAGTCGCCGGATTCGTCTCCGCGACGGGGCCGGGTCTGGCGATTCGCCAAAGTGTCGAAGTCAGATTCAGACAAAGCCAGAAGTTTGCCGGGGCGATGTCCGGCGTCCATAAGTCGCTTGATTGTGCGCAGACGCTCGACTTGCGGCAGCCGGTAGAGCCGCTCGCCGTTTGGATCACGTTCCGGCACCGGGAAACCGTAGCGCCGCTCCCACACGCGCAACACGTCCTTTGACAAGCCGGTGTCACGCTCCACTGCGGCAATCGAGAGATGAGACGCGATGCTGGGTTGTGTCTCGGTAGCTGCGACTAGTTCGGTCTGAGAGGTCATTACGTCTACAAAATGAGCGAAGAGGCTGAGCAACTCAGGATTTGGAAACCAAATCACAAATTGCACGCCAAATCAAGTCTAGGACAAAAACATGATATTGTCTAGGACATGAAGCCAATAATTCGTCTGTTTAGCCTTTTGGCAATGTGGTCCGTAACGTCCGCGATTGCGGTTGGGGCCTGCCCGCCGCTGCTTAACCATACGGTCGAACCTCTGACCGGCGGCAAAGCCCAATCCATGTGTCAATATGAGGGCCGCGTGGTGCTAGTCGTCAATACGGCCAGCGAGTGTGGCTACACGGGTCAGTTTGAAGGCTTGCAGGCGCTGCATAAAAAGTATGCAGATCGTGGTTTGGTCATTTTGGCCTTTCCGTCTAATGCCTTTGGTGGACAAGAACCGGGCAGTAACAAGAAAATCGCTGAGTTCTGTCAAGCCAACTTCGGTGTTACGTTCCCGGTGTTTGCCAAGGTTGAAGCCATGCCGTTGAGCAAATCTCCGGTATTTGGTGGACTAGCAGCAGCTACAGGCATCGCCCCCAAGTGGAATTTCCACAAATACCTGATTGATCGCTCTGGCAAACGGGTCGAGAGCGTTGAAAGCGGCGTGGAGCCCCACAGTGCACAGTTTGTGAAAAAAATTGAAGCGCTAATCGCGCAGCGGCCTTAAAGCGAGTTAAGGCCGACGCGCCAGCTAACATTCATCCATGAACGCCTTTGACCGCGCGCTGTATCCCGCGAATCCCTTAAAAACGCTAGACGACACGCAGTCATTGCCTGATGCGCGGCATTTACCTATTCAGCGAGTCGGCATTAAGGCACTGCGCTATCCAATGCAGATCGTCACCTCCGCGGGTGAAGTGCAGGGTACCGTCGCTACGTTTGCCATGTACGTTGGTTTGCCGGAACAGGTGAAGGGCACGCACATGTCACGCTTCATTCAGTTGCTGGAGGAGCAACGTGCGCCGATTAGTTCGCAGAGTTTCTTCGCGATGGAAAAACGCATGCGCGAACGGCTTAACGCGACAACCAGTTATCTCGAAATGTCGTTTCCGTATTTCCGTCGTAAAGCTGCGCCAATTTCCGGCGTTGAAAGCTTGCTTGACAGTGACGTCAAAATGATCGTTGAGACGACCGCTGCGCATGGGACGCGATTAACTATCGAAGTTGTCGCCCCCGTCACCAGCCTGTGCCCATGCTCAAAGCAAATTTCCGATTACGGCGCACACAATCAGCGTTCTCACATAACGATTCGCGCTGAGGGTTCTATCGCGCTATCGATTAATTCGCTGATCGACATTGCCGAACGTGAAGCGTCGTCCGAACTATATGGTGTGCTCAAGCGAGCCGACGAAAAATTTGTCACCGAGCGCGCTTACGATAACCCCAAATTTGTTGAGGATCTCGTACGCGACATAGCGTTGGCCTGTCAGTCGCACGACCAGGTCGGCGTCTTCATGGTGGCCAGCGAAAACTTCGAAGCCATTCACAATCACTCGGCTTACGCCGAGATTCACGGTCGAGGCAAGCTGGCCAAACTTTAGTCCGGTTACAGGGAGCATTGGGTAGGCCGATAACAAATTGGGAAAACCAACGGCCTCGCAGAGTCGTACGAGCATGTATCAATCACACTCGTACAGTTTGGAGTTCATATGCGCATCGCCATCGTTGGCGCTGGCATTTCTGGTTTAGGTGCCGCGTATTACCTCGAAAAATCGGGGCACGCTGTCACGCTATTTGAAGCCGCAGATTACTTCGGGGGTCACACCCACACGGTTGATGTAACGCTCGACGGTATTACCGCGCCTGTCGACACGGGCTTTCTTGTGTGCAACGATCACACCTACCCCAATCTGCTCAAGCTTTTCGCCGAACTAAGCGTCGACCTGGCACCGAGCGACATGTCGTTTGCCGTGCGCGCCGACTCCGACAATGTCGAGTGGTCGGGCACCAGTTTCGCTTCGCTCTTTGCGCAGCCCACGAACGCGCTAAAGCCCATGTTTTTGCGCTTTCTGGCGGACATCATTCGCTTTAATCGCATCGCGACCACGATGGTGCTAGCGGATACGGTGCCACAGACGTCAGTGCGCGATTTTCTTTTCAAAGAAAAATTCTCGAAGCAATTGTTCGACTGGTACATCTGGCCAATGGTGGGCTCGATCTGGTCAAGCCCGCGCGGTGATGTGCTTGATTTTGAGCTGCCGATGCTGCTTCGGTTTTGTCACAACCACGGCCTTTTGCGCGTGACCAATCGACCGCACTGGATGACAGTGCGCGGCGGAGCAAAAACGTATGTGCAACGCATCGTTTCCAGCTTGCGCGACGCTCGAATCGCAACGCCTGTGCAACGCATCGTTCGTGGCGTTGGTTTTGTTGAAATCACCACAGTCAGGAGTCAAGAGCAGTTCGACTCGGTAGTGCTCGCCTGCCATAGCGATCAGGCGCTGCGTCTGCTCGCTCACCCAACCAATGCCGAGCGCTCCGCGCTTTCTGCCGTCCGCTATCAACCCAATCGCTGCGTGTTGCACACCGACGCGAGCCTGATGCCGCGTCGTCGCAAAGCATGGTCGGCATGGAATTATTTGCAGGTGAATGATGCCGATCAAAAGCGCCCGGTTGCGCTCACTTACTGGATGAATTTGCTGCAACCGCTGCCGTTCAAAACGCATTTGTTCGAGACGTTAAACCCGCCCATCGAACCGCAAAAGTCAACGGTGCTCGCAGAGTTTGAGTACTGGCACCCGCTGTTAAATCAGGGAGCGATTTCAGCGCAGAAAGGCATCACTGCGCTGCAAGGCGAGAATCAGACCTACTACGCGGGCGCATGGCTCAAGAACGGGTTCCACGAAGATGGTTTGTCCTCAGCGCTCGACGTGGTGGAACTGATCGGCTCCGCGGAAAGCGAAATCGCGCTGGAGCTTGCGGCAGAATGACCACGGCCGCCATCATCGTGGGCGACGTGGTGCATGAGCGGTTGCGACCGGTCAATCACAGCTTCACCTATCCGCTGTTTTGCCTGCGCGTTCCGCTCGGAAACTTGGGTGAGGTTGGCGAACACATGGCCGTTAACCGTCGCGGTCTAGTATCGTTTCAGGAACGCGACCACGGCGCGCGTGACGGCTCATCATGCCTCGCATGGATTCGTAACGTCCTGAAGGGGAACGCTATTGATACCGACGGCATCAGCGTAGAGCTGCATGCTTTTCCGCGCATGCTGGGCTACGTATTTAATCCGGTGAGCTTTTGGGTCTGTCGCCGCGGCTCGGGTGATGTTTCTGCGGTGCTGGTTGAGGTCAACAACACCTTTGGCGAATCACACAGCTATCTGCTAACGCCTACGCTGGGCGACAGCATTCGATCCGGCGAATTGCTCACAGCAACCAAGGAACTGCACGTCTCTCCATTCAATGAGGTGCGCGGCTCGTACAGTTTTCGTTTCAACTTCGGCGAAGACCGATGGCTCGCACGCATTGACTATGATGACGGCCAAGGCTCGCTGCTCAACACACATATTTCGGGCATGGCACAACCGCTCACACGCACCAATTTGCGCCGGGCCTCGTTGCGCTTCCCGCTGCAAACGCTCGCCGTTGTGGCACGTATTCATTGGCATGCGCTGCGATTATTCGCTAAGCGCGTGCCATTTTTCGGCAAACTCAGATCCCACATGACAGGAATTTCGCGCTCATGAGTGCATCATCATCAGACACAACCCTATCCGTGCTGCCAGCATCGCTGCCAATCGCTGCGCGCGTGCTGTTCAAGCTGCTCGGCAGCCTGCGCCACGGGCGAATCACAGCGATTTTGCCGGACAAAAGTCGCCACGAATTTGGCAATGACGTGCATGGCATTCACGCCCACATTGAAATCTTCGATCTCGGCATCTGCACGCAAATTCTCACGGGCGGTGACGTGGCCTTTGGCGAAGGCTATTTCAACGGCGCATGGGATTCACCGGACTTGGTCGCGCTACTCACACTGCTTGCAAAGAACCAGAACGAACTGATGCCCGCTTTTTACGGTAAAGGCTGGAAGGGCTGGCTGTTCAAACTACGCCACTTGCTGCGCACCAACAGCAAAAAGCAGGCGCGCAAGAACATCGAGGCGCACTACGATCTCGGCAACAAGTTCTACAGCGTATGGCTCGACTCAACGCTCACCTATTCATCAGCAATTTTCGACGGAAACATGAGCGGTGATCTTGGCGAAGCCCAAATCGCCAAATACGAGCGCATTCTTGCCGAGATCAACCCACCGGTCGGAGGGCACATCCTGGAAATTGGCTGTGGATGGGGCGGCTTTGCGGAATACGCCTCGAGATCGCGCGGCGTGCGCGTAACCGGCATTACGCTGTCGCCTTCGCAGCTGGAATTTGCCGAGAAACGAATAGCCGACGCAGGCCTCAAAGATCAGGTGCGCTTCGCATTGTGCGACTATCGCGATGTCAGCAAGCGCTTTGGCTCCAGCTTCGATGGCGTGGCGTCGATTGAAATGTTTGAGGCAGTAGGCCAGAAATATTGGGACAGCTATTTCACTGCCGTGCAGGCGGCGCTCAAGCCTGGCGCACGCGCATGCGTTCAGGTGATCACGATTGACGAGAACCGCTTCGAGCAATACGAGTCGACCAGCGATTTCATCCAGCAATACATTTTTCCTGGCGGCATGCTGCCTTCGCCAGAGCGGTTCATCGAGAAAGCGAAGAGCAAAGCGTTGACGGTAACGACCGAGTATGAGTTCGGGCTCGACTATGCTGAAACATTGCGCCGCTGGCTGCGACAATTCGACGCGCGGCATGATGAAATCACGGCGCAAGGGTTTTCGGGTAATTTTGTGAAACTTTGGCGGTTCTATCTCGCCTATTGCATCGCAGGCTTTGAAGCAGGGAGCATCAATGTTGGTCAATACACACTGGTTCGCTAGGGCAACGCTGATCAAGTGGCTGCGACGGCGCATTACTGCGTTGTGTGGTGCTCGGAATCCTCATGTACCAAGGCGTACATTCCAGCTTTTGTGCGCCCTACAACTCGTACTGCATCCGTCTCGCTCACTTGTTCAGCGCTTCCCTGGATTTCGAAAAACCGTTTTCGCGGCACCGCTGCTTTGCATGTTGTTCGCCATCGGCAGCGAGCACGTGATCGCTCAAATTGTGGCACCCGTTTTGCCAGCGCAAGCCACCACAGGCATGCCATCGCTTAAAGCGATCGGCGGTGGCTTGTTGCGCATATTCGGTTTCCAGATTTACAACGCGTACCTCTGGACGCCAGAGGGAGCGTCGTTCGACCAAACCAAACCTCATGTACTCGACATTCACTATCTGCGCACGTTCTCGGCGAAACAGCTTGCCGAGCGCAGTATCGATGAAATGCGGGGACAGGGCATCGGCAGCGAAGCGGTATATCCGAAATGGATCACCGAGATGCAGCGCGTGTTTGCTGATGTTAAAGAAGGTGATCGCCTGATTGGCGTCGCGACACCCGCTCGAACAGCAAAGTTTTTCTACAATGGAGCGTACCGTGGCGAGGTCGCTGACGCTGCTTTCACTGATGCATTTTTTGGTATCTTTTTAGGCGAAAAGTCATCACAACCGGGCCTGCGGGAACGCTTGCTCGGCAAGCGCTAGTCGCGGCCAGCACAGTCAGCAGCGACAAGCTCGTGCAACAAGTCACCCGGCGCGAGCTCGTTCGCTATAGCCTCTTCGCGGCACCACTCGCGATGGCGGCGTTGCCGATTTACGTCCATGTCCCCAAGCTTTATGCGGAGTTGGGGCTCTCGCTGAGCGCGATGGGCGGCTTGCTCCTTGTGCTGCGGTTTGCTGATGCCTTTGTTGATCCGTTGCTCGGTCGCTGGTCAGATCGACTGACAACGCGATTTGCGGCCGTCGCGCTGGCGGCCATCGCGTTGACGGTAGGTATGCTCGCATTGCTCAATCCGCTCGCATCGCCGGTTCCGTTGTGGGGCTGGCTGACGGGTTCGCTCATCCTCGTGTACCTCGGATTCAGCCTTGCCACTATTGCATACAGTGCTTGGGGCGCAGAGCTTCCACCCGACACGACATCTCGCACCAAACTCACCGCGAGTCGGGAGGCAGTAGGCCTGGTTGGCGTGCTGATCGCTGCCGCCTTGCCATCGGCACTTGCCAGCCAAAGTGGACTTGGGCTCGCGCGATTCTCGTGGGTATTTGTCGTTGTGTTGCTCGCCGCGTTGCTGGTCTTGTGGCGCTTGCGCGAGGCGAAGCTTGCCCCCGACAGCGGCCAGCCGGCGCCGCTCCTTGATGTACTCAAAGACCGCAGGTTCGTTGCGCTGCTAGCAGTCTTTGCGCTAAACGGAATTGCCTCAGCAATCCCCGCGACGTTGCTGCTATTTTTCATCGATGACGTGTTGCGCGCGAAGGACTGGGAGCCGATATTTCTGGTGAGCTATTTTCTCGCGGGTGCGGTCGCCATGCCGCTTTGGGTGGCGCTCGCGGCTCGCCTCGGTAAAGTACAGGCATGGGGTATTGGCATGATTCTGGCGGTGCTTGCGTTTTTCTGGGCGGCAAGCTTTGGCGCGGGGGATCGCATTGCGTTTCTCGTTGTTTGCATCGCCAGCGGCATTGCGCTCGGCGCCGATCTGGCGCTGCCGCCTGCGTTGCTGGCGGACGCTATTGACAAGCAAAATGCCCGCGAAAAGACTGGCAGCTATTTCGGTATCTGGACGTTTGCGACGAAAGCGAATCTTGCCCTCGCGGCGGGCCTTGCGCTCCCCGTGATCAGCGCCTTCGGCTATCGCGTGGGGGAACCCGCATCGAACGTTGCCGCGCTAACACTTGCTTACACGCTTCTTCCCTGCGCGCTAAAGTTGTGCGCGCTGGCTCTGCTCTGGAAAATTCACCGCCGCTTTTAAATGCGGTCAAAAGGGTCTACATGAAACACATCATTCGTTCACTTTTCTTTGTACTCGCGGCCCTGCTGATTGCCGGTTGCGCCGCCGTGCCAGTCTCCGATTACGCGCAGGAGAAGCCCAAGTTCGACCTGCGCGAATACTTCAACGGACGTGTTGTCGCGCACGGCATCGTGCAGGATCGCTCCGGTAAAGTCATTCGCCGCATGACGGTCGACATGAAATGCACCTGGGTCGGAGACACCGGTACGCTCGACGAAGATTTCACCTATGCCGATGGCAAAAAAGAGCGCCGCGTGTGGACAATAAAAAAGCAGGGTGATCGCTACATCGGCACCGCAGCCGACGTCCTCGGCGAAGCGATTGGCGAAGCCGCAGGCAACACTCTGAACTGGAAGTACGTGCTCGCACTGCCAGTCGATGGCAAGGTCTACAACGTCGATTTCGACGACTGGATGTGGCAGCTGGACGACAAAGTCATGATGAATCGCGCCGTGTTCTCCAAGTTCGGTTTCAGGCTCGGCGAAGTGCTCATCACCTTCTACAAGCAATGAGCACGCTCAATCCTCCGATCCGCGACTGGTCCAGGCAGCGTGTCTGGATCATCGGCGCATCCACCGGGATAGGCAAAGCCCTTGCTGACGCGCTGCTCGCGAAGGGCGTGCACGTTGCCGTCTCCGCGCGTCGCGCCGAAATACTAGAAGAAGCATTTGGCAAGCAGGCAAACGCGCTGCGCCTGCCGCTCGACATTACGGACAATCAGTCGATGGCTGCGGCGCTTGAAAGCATTCATCTCAGCTGGGGCGGGCTCGATCTCGGTATCATCATGGCGGGCACGTATCGCGCCATGCGTGCATGGGATTTGAACGACGAAGCGATCCGCGACATGATGCAAACCAACGTGTACGGCGCGATGAACGCCAGCGCGCTGTTGTCCAAATATTTCCTCAAACAGGGAACCGGTCACGTCAGCATCGTCTCGTCTGTCGCCGGTTATCGCGGCCTGCCCAAAGCGCTGGTGTATGGTCCGTCCAAGGCCGCGATGATCAACTTCGCTGAAACGCTCTACATGGATTTGAGCGAAAAGGGCATCGGCGTGTCCGTCGTCAATCCCGGTTTCGTGAAAACCCAGCTCACCGCCGGCAACGATTTCAAAATGCCGCACTTGATCGAGCCTGAAGAGGCTGCAGCCTCGATGATCAAAGGCTACGAGGCGGGCGATTTTGAGATTGATTTTCCGAAGGCGTTCACGCGGCAACTCAAATTCCTGCGCCTCCTGCCCTACGGGATGTATTTCAAGCTCATCAAAAAATCGACGGGGTTATGATCGAGCCTCCTGAACAGGCTCATTGAACACTTCGAAACAATCACCGAAGCCACCGTCCCGCGACTGCGCAATTTCTACGCCCCCGATGTCTACTTCAAACATCCGTTCAACGAAGTTCACACGGTTGAGCAAATCGAGCACATGTTCGCCCAGATGTGTGGCCCGCTCTCCGAACCGCGCTTCATCGTTGATACCCGCATTGAGCACGGCTCTGATGCCTTCCTTGCCTGGGATTTCCGCTTCCGCATCAAAAAGTACAAACCCGACGTCGAGCAGGTCATTCGCGGCGGATCGCACCTCCGCTTCGACGCGCAGAACAAAGTCTGCCATCACCGCAACTTTTGGGACGCCGCAGAAAAGTTATACGAAAAGTTGCCTCTCATTGGCGGGCTTTTGCGGCTCATCAAACGTTGATTGGCCTAGCGCTTGACACCTGCCTGATTTGCCAAATCTGAAAAAGTCTGGCTATAATCGAAGGCTCGGGGACGTTAGCTCAGTTGGTAGAGCAGCGGACTTTTAATCCGTTGGTCGGCGGTTCGAGCCCGCCACGTCCTACCAGAATTACGCACAGAATAGCAATAAAAATCAAAGGGTTAGCTTCGGTTAGCCCTTTTTCTTTGGTACGGTATCTCGCGTTGCCTCATGGCGTGAAAGCCCGCAATCTCGGTCGAACCGTTCGAGCCAATCAAAGCGATGACAATCAGTCGCGTT
>JAYUWL010000294.1:0-2823 GCA_043753585.1 Burkholderiales bacterium | reverse complement strand
CTCAAGGCGATTCATCCTGATGCAGCGTTACGTTTTCAGTCAGCACAAGATTTGGCCAACGCGCTGAAGGGAAGGCGGTTGCCCGTCGTCATAGATCGAACGGCGATGAAGGCTCATCGTGCTGTCCTTGCGGGCGAGCGAGCGCTCAAGCGCGCCGCATGGCAAAAGGCGCAACGATCTGCGGCGGGCGCGTTGCTGCTTTGCCCAGGCCTGCCCAGCGCCACGTTGCTGGACGCGCGGGTCAAGCTGATACTGCATCAAACTGATGCAGCATTTGAAGCGTTGAAAACGATTCAGGACAGTTCGAGCCGCCACCTCATCGGGCTTGAGCTCGGATGGCTTTATCTGCAACGTGGAGACCTGCCGCAAGCGATTGCAACGCTGAGCGACGAGGTGACGCGGAACCCGTTGAATCTGGAAGCTACCTGCCTGCTGCTGGAGTGCTACTGGCGCGTACGACGGTTTGATGAGATGAAGCGCGTGGCGCAGATCATGGTCATGGAAAAGTGTGAGAGCCTGGCGTTTGAAAATGCTGGGCTACTTGCGCGGCTGGGCGCGCGCGAACTGACCTACAAGTGGCTGGAAGATGCAGCCGTGAAAGGAATGGCAAGTCCTTTTGCTACCTACAACCTATCCGTTGCGCGCGCTGGCGTCAACGAGTTGGGCGGATTCGACGCGCTGCTCACAAAGCTGCTGTTCGAAGATTATCGTTTCGGGCTCATTGCAGCGCTCAAGGTGAAAAATACCGTAGTGATTGAGTTGGGTGAACGCACCCTGCGAATGTCAGATCCGATCATTTCGATTGGGAAGTTGCCCGGCAACGTGGTGGCTGTAGATCACGGTTCGCTTAGCCGCCGGCACGCGGCGATTACCAATGTGGGTCACGAAGTGTGGATTCATGACCTTGCCAGCACGCGGGGTAGCTACGTCGACGGCACCAAGGTAGTTGGAAAGCGAATCTTGCTGGGTGTGCATGACGTGCGGCTGGGTGACGTCAAGTTGCGGGTTAGTGCGCGGGAGGATTTGGTTGCTTAGTTAGCCCGGAGTTCGGGGACGATTCCAGAAAGTGTGGCTCTGCTTTGCATCGGCGGCGACGCGGTTGCGCCCACGGCTATGCACTAGCGTCGTCGTCCCAACTCGCTAGTGCAGCGAGCTTCCCGCTACTTGATCATCTTTCACCGGCAACAGGTTAGCAAACCGCCCCTGGGCCGCGTCGCCAAACACGAACTGCGGTGGCATGAAGGTGCGGCGCTTTTTCGAGGGTGGCTTGGGCAGGATTGTGCATTGCGCCATCCACGTTCCATGCCGCGTTTCGAGCGTGAAACTGGCGACATCGAGACGGTGTGGGAAGTTGGCCAGCGAGCCGTATTTCTCGTAAATCTCCTCGACCCGGTTCAGGTATTTCTTCGGCAGCGCCCATGCCTCGATGACAGTGAACACGTAGTCCGCGTCCGCCTGCGTTGCTGCTGCTGCGATCATCGTGGCCGATCGATCTTTCGTTTGGTCGTTGCTGCTGTCAAGCATCACGGGAATCACGGTGTTGTTGGTGAACGAGCCGACGAAGGCAATCGGGGTCAGCGCTTCCCCGTTTTCGAGAAATCCTTTGGCCTTGGCAACAATCGGTTCGATGTGCCGGAGATAGGCGGGCGGTATTTGCATGGGTGATGGATTTCAGTTCGCGGCGGTCATGGCGACGGCGGTTTTGTATTCTTCTTCAAGCGCGGTGCCCGTGTCCGCGTCCTTGTTGAATTGGCGAACGCCGACATGCATCATCGCAAGTAAATTCAATCCAGAAAACGTTTCGTCGGGAAGTAGCTTGACTTCGTAACGCTTGTCCGCGTCGTTGGTGTCGAGGCCCGAACGACCCAGCACGGCAATTTCCAGTGTGATTTGACCGACCAGTGCAGGCGTCATTTGTCGAAAGCGTTTGATGGCTTCGACCATGTAGAAAACGGCATCCATGCGCAGATTGCCGACGGCCTTACTGCGCATCGTGGTTGCGGCCAGACGGGTGAGCCCCTTGCGCGCTTCTTCGGCCACGGTGTGTGCCGGGTCTTCAGTCAGGATGCCTTAGTAAAGTTGATCGGATTCGACACGCACTTGGTCGTCGTCGCTCAACTCCAGCAGCTTGGCCAAATTAAGGCGAGCGTAGAAGTCATCCGGATCGAGCGTCAGCGATTGCCTCAGCAGACGTTCGGCATCCGCATCCTCGCCCGCGCGGGCAGCGAGCGCACCCAGCGAACGCACGGCGTACTGGTTGCCGGGATCAAGTTCAACCGCCTGCTGAAACGCCGCCTTGGCTTCGGCGACTTGCTTAGTCGCGGCAAACGCGACGCCCAATGCAACGCGGCCGTTGACGTGGTCTGGTGCCAAATCGAGCAGATGCTGAAACAGGGGAATGGACTCCGCTTTGTCGCCCAGTTCAGACACGCACAGTGCGTAGTCGTAGAGGATCGCCGTGTCGTGCGGATTGACCGCGTGAAGCTGCTGGAGAAGGTCGCGGGCACGCCCAAATTCGCCTTGACGGGCGAGGGTGACGGCTTGTTCGTGGGTTGGGGTCATGCGGCTATTTTCTCGCAAGCGACCGTTTCTCGTCGCAGGAGTTCGCTCATGCGAAAAGGCTTAACGGTGATTCAAAGTCTGGACGGCTCGAGCATGCGCATATGAGGCACAAAAGGTGGTGCGAAGTGCGCTCAACCTGAGCCTACAATTTGCGCCTCATGAGGGACATATGACCGAGCGCATCAAGCCGTACTGGGTGGGAAACATCGCCCGCATTGATTTTTCGCAAAAGGGGTTCCAGCGGGGGCCGGATTCGGTCGC
>JAYUWL010000293.1:0-8657 GCA_043753585.1 Burkholderiales bacterium | reverse complement strand
GCGCTGCCCGCACTGCGGCGGGCCACTGAAGCTCATCGCGGCCATCGAGGATGCGGCCGCCATCGCCCGCCTCCTCACGCATCTGGGGCTGGCCGCGCAGCTGCCACCGCGCGCGCCGGCGAGACGGGTGGATCTGTTTCAGGCGGCGTGAGATGTAAAATCGGACTGGACTTTGATAGGGCTGGGGGAGGTGTGCGGACGGCGCTCGGGCAATCGCTCAGATGGCGTGTAATTCAGGCGCGCTGGGCGCGTAAATTGTCTGCGAGATTGAGAAAACGGTGCGGATTCACCGTACTGCCGCTTGCTTGACCGCTCCCCTGTCGGCGAATACAGTGACGAATCGTGAAAAAGGGCGTTTGAAATTCCTATACCCACAAGACCGCTGCCGTGTTTGCTGCGATCAGTGAGTTACTGTTTATAGATTTTCCGAAGCAGGGTCATGAGGATTTCGCGTTCTTCCGGCGTCAGCGGCGCAGCCACTCCGTCCTCAAGTTCCCGCACGGTAGCTTCCGCCTCAGGCACCATCTTGCGTCCGTCTACGGTTAGATGCAGTCCAATCGCGCGGCCATCGGTCGGATGCGGCTTGCGTTGCAGCAGACCGCGTTTGTCAAGATCAGCAACCAGCTTCACCAGGTTAGGCGGCAGAATTCCGAGCGTTGCACACAACTGCCTTGAGGTAATTCCGGGGTTGTGCGCCACCAGCGACAACAGCGAAAAATCCACTGGGCGCAGGCCGTATACCGACATGCGATCAAGGAATACTTCGATGATCGTCAGCGCCGCGCGCCGGGCGTTGTAGCCCAGAAGCGACTCCAGAAAAGTGGTGTCCACCACCACTTCCCTACTCGGTGAATCGGCGGTCTGGCGGCTGAAGGTGCGGATACGACGGGTCATTGGCAAATTATGACGCGTTCATCCCTTGAACAGCTCTGCGATCAAGACTCGGCAGTAAAGCCAATCTTGTTATCCAGCGGCTCCTACCGATCAAGCTCGGTGGCTTCCCAAGCGGCAATTTCTTCAACTGTCGATCAGGTTTTCTCCTTCGCGCTCCTCGCCGCTTCTTCAAGTTTGCAATGTGGACGCTCACGCTTTTGGCTTCAGCGTATGTTTTAATTGATCGCCGTAAAATGCGTCGACCATCGCCGCCCGATGCGCAAGCACGGCACGTTGATTGATCGAGCCTTTGTCAGTGATCTCGCCCTTGTCAAGCGACGGCGGATCGGCAAGCAGACACAGCCGCGCGATGCGTGACGCGCTTCCGGTCGACGTCTCCGCCAATTGATTGAGCACCGTCTGAAAGTGTTCGAGTACAGGCGCCGACGCAAGCACTTCGGCAAGCCTCGCACCGTCCGGCAGCCCGCTCAATTTGCGCACGGCAGGAACCAGCAGAAAAATCATCGCGCCAACCTCGCGCAGGTTGAGACCGGTAATCACGGCGTCCTGAACGTACGGCGAACCGATGCCCGCAATCTTTGCGCGCAGCGGCCCGACGCTGACAAACGTGCCGGTTGATAGCTTGAAATCCTCCGCGATTCGTCCGTCGAAACGAATGCCTTTGTGCACGTCTTGATGATCGATCCATTTGATCGCGTCACCGGTGCAAAAGAAGCCTTCGTCGTCGAACGCTTCGCGAGCCGCTTCAACGTTCCGCCAGTACCCCGGCGTGACATTGGGCCCCTTGTAGCGCACCTCGGTCTTGTCACCGCTCGCCACCAGTTTCAACTCCATGCCCGGTGTCGGCACGCCCAGATCGCCAGCTTTCACATCATGACTGCTGACAAAAATTGCGAACGGCCCGGACTCGGTCATGCCAAGGCCGGTGGTCATCACGATGCGCTCGCCCACCTCCTTCTCGGCATGCGTAAACAGGCTGTCCCACACCGGTTGCGGCAGCGCGGCCCCTGCGTAGAAAAACATTTGCACGCGCGACAGCAAATTCCTGCGCAAGGCGTCGTCATGCTGCATCGCACTGGCAATTGCCTCGAAGCCCGCCGGCACGTTGAAATACACCGTCGGCGCAATTTCGCGCAGGTTGCGCAACGTCTCCGTCATCAGCGCGGGTGTGGGCTTGCCGTCGTCGATGTAGAGCGTGCCGCCGTTATAAACCGTGAGCCCGAAATTGTGATTGCCACCGAAGGTATGGTTCCACGGCAACCAGTCCACCAGCACCGGCGGCGTATCTGCGAGCACCGGCATCGACTGACGCATTTGCTGCTGATTGCTGCACCACATGCGGTGGGTGTTGATCACCGCTTTTGGCAGTCTGGTGGAGCCGCTGGTGAACAAAAATTTTGCGATGCTGTCGGGGCCGGTGGCCTGCATCGCTGCATCGACGGCGGCGGTAGGTTTTGTCGCGAGCCATGCATCTAGCGTGACCGTCGTGCCCAGCCTGCGCGAGCGTTCCCCCTGCGCATCAATCACGACCAACGCATCCGCCGGAATCGCCGCGTCAATCGCGTTGCCGTAGCGAGCGAGCTCACTCGCGAAAACCACGCTGGGTGTCAGCGTATTTACGACGTGCTTTAACTTGTCGTAGTCCTGGCTGACCAGCGAGTATGCAGGGGACACTGGGCAATACGGCACACCTACCAACAACGCGCCAAGCGAGAGCAGCGCATGTTCGATGCTGTTTTCGGAAAGGATGGCGAGCGGCCGCTCGACGCTCGCGCCGCTGTCAAGCAGCGCCTGTCCGATGCTGCGCGCGGAATGCAGCGCCTCGCGGTAGCTCACGTATCGCCACACGCCACGCGTGCCGTCGGCGTTGACCCTGCGACGCGCGATGAAGGAGCGATCAGGCGCGTGTTCGGCCCAGTGCAACAAGCGATCCGTTAGCCGGTCAGCGAACGGCTCCAGTGCCTGCTCGGCCGAAATGTAGGTATGTCCGTTCGCCTCACGCACCGCAACGCGGGTGACGCCGAATTTCAGCGCGCGATATTTTGGCGCGGCGGCCGTGGGGCTCAAGATGCCTTCACTTTCGCACCGCGTCCTTCGAGAAAATCACGTACGCGAGCCTTTGCTTCCGGTGCGCTTTGCACGATGGACGACATCAATCCTTCGGTTAAAAAGCCATGATCAGCGGGCTGCTCGGCGATGCGTGGCAGCGCGTGCATCAACGCGTAATTGGTCATCGGTGAGTTCTCGGCAATGCGCGTCGCCAGTTCAATGGCGTTGTCGAGCGCAGCGCCAGCGGCAACGTGATACTGCGCAAATCCGAGTGTTGTTGCGTCAACGGCTTTGTAGACACGACCGGTCAGCATCATGTCGAGCATGCGGTGGGTGCCGATCAATTTCGGGATACGCACGGAACCGCCACCGCCGACAAATATGCCGCGTGAACCTTCGGGTAACGCGAAGAAAGCAGTGTCGTCCGCCACGCGAATATGGCAGCTCGTCGCCAGCTCCAAACCGCCGCCCACCACCGCGCCGTGCAGCGCGGCGACCACGGGGATGCGGCCAAACTCGATACTGGTCAACACGCGGTGCCAGCTGCGAGAATGATGCAGCCCTTCCACCGCGTCGCGATCCTTGATTTCGCTCAGATCCAGCCCGGCGCAAAAGTGATCGCCATCACCGCAGAGTACCGCCCCTCCGACCGTGTTCGGCAGCGTGGCAAAAGCCTGTTCCAGTGCGGCCATCATACCGTCGCTCAAGGCGTTGCGCTTGTTGGCACGCATCAACTTGACGATGGCGATGCGCTCACGAAGATCGACCGCGACTTCAGTGCCTGGCGATGACATCACCCAATTTCTCCTATTTTGATTATTTCATGTAACTAAATATAGCGTAATTTCTAAACATGTTTGCTGTGATCACACACTACACCGCAGCAATCAAATCCGAAGGTGAAATGGCGTCAGACGCGTTGCGGCGGATCGAGGACAGCGCGAGCAGCGAAATCGTCGAATTTCAGGAGTCGGCTGGCCTCGAATCCATCAGACGGACAGGCGAAAAGATAGCGGAAACAGCAAGTGAAGTGCGGGGGGTCGGCTCTACAGCTTTGCGCCGTACGCCATGTTTTATAGGGGCTAACAGCAATATTTGCCAAAGCTCGACTTTATGTTTTTTAGGTCGCAAGCCCTTATGCAGTGGTCGTTGCATCAAAAAGCCTTAGCAAACGCGTTTGTGCCATATTGAGCACGGCGAAGACCAGTTCACATGCCAGGATCGTTGCAAGTCATTGAAATTTTTGTATGCCGCCTGATCCTTCGCTGTCGCTCAGAATGACAGATCGAATAAATCCGCGCATCGCCAGGATGAAAATGCCTCGTTCAATGGTCACCCGCTCGCAGTTTTCGCGGCAGAGACGACGCAATCTCAACATATGCGGCCAACCTGCGACTGGCGGTGTTGTAACGGTCATTCGTCGCACGCGGCGTGCAGTTTGCGGCGTGATCGTTGACACTCGCATCAGTTAAACCGCACTCATGCAGAAAACGGAGTCCGCCTTGCAGCATCAAAAATTACCCCACGAACTTCGCCACTCGCGTCGCGCTCTCTGCGCCGCCGCCGTGATGATGGCGTTCGGCGCGCTTCCGCTCGCACACGCGCAAACGATTGCCACTGCGGCAGCGCCGTCTGCAGCCAGGACATTCGCGCTGGTCTCCGCCGTGGGCGACCAGTTTCAGTATGTAAGGCAGAAAGAATCAGTCGGATCGCATCTGGAAAACTTCACCCGCCAGACTGTGGCTGTGCCGGATCAAGTGCTTAATCACGCGGTGCTGCGCGGGCTGGATCGCGCGGTTGCCGCTGAGTATCCGGACTCCAACCGCCTGTTTCTCGCGGTTCGTTCGGACGACACAATCGCTAAAGCGCCGCCGCAGAACCGCGAGGCGCTCACGATGAAACGCGTGCTCGGTTTGCTGGAAACCAACCCGGCGCGTAAAGACTGGGATCAGATCATCGTAGTGGTGCCGAAGTGGTTGATGTCAGAGCGTAAGGGAATGGGCAGCAAGCTCTCGGGCATCGGCATTTACGTGCAGCCGCTGGGACCTTTGTCCACGGCAGGATTTGATGATGGACTGATGCCAGACGAGGCAGAAACCACTGACCGCGAGAGCACCCGTTCACGTCGTTTTGTAGCGCCGTTCTTCTATGTTCAGGTCACGACGCTGGACGCCAAAACGATGAAAGTCATCAAGTCCGAGTCGCGCTATGACTTCCGCAAAATCGTGAACAGTGAATCTTCCGCACTTGACGTGATGGCCGCGTTCACTCCCGAGCAACTCGCCTCGCATGTTGAGCGATTTGTCGAAACATCGGCCTTGCGAGCGGTGACCAGTCAAAGTAGTTCGGTCGAAATTGGCACCGTACGGACGCTCACGGCTGAACCTGCCGCAGGGGTCAAAAAGTAGTGCGCCGTGTAGGAGAGTTTGAAGAGTTAGTCGCCGAATACAATTTGGCGTGCGTAACCGCAACAAACGTTGAGCGTGGCTTTCCATCAATGATGCGAGAGCTATTACTCACCCACTCTTTTGATCTCCATGGAGCGCCAGTCAAGTGCCCCACACCCGCCCGCATACCCTTGCCGATTTCGATTACTCGCTGCCGCCCGGGCTGATCGCACAATTTCCGCTGGCGATTCGCTCGGCCAGTCGCCTGCTGGATGGCCGCTCGTTGAGCCCGCAAGATCGAGCGTTCTGTGATTTGCCCGCGCTGTTGCAGCCAGGTGACCTGCTCGTCTTCAACAACACCAAAGTGCTCAATGCGCGACTGCGTGCGCTCAAGGCGAGCGGCGGCGTGGTTGAAGTGCTGGTTGAACGGTTGCTTTCACCCACACGTGCGCTGACACAGTTGCGCGCCAGTCACGCGCCGAAACCGGGAACGCGCATCGTGATTGCGGGCAAACATCATGCCAAAATAGTCGGTCGTGATGATCGCTTTTTTCTGGTGCAACTTGAGTCCGGTGATTTCGAATCACTGATGCGCGAAGCGGGTGAATTGCCGCTGCCGCCTTACATGCAGCGTGCTGCGGCTGAGGGCGATACCGAACGCTACCAAACCGTCTACGCGAAGCACGAAGGAGCGGTGGCAGCGCCTACCGCAGGGCTGCATTTTGATGAGGCAACGCTGGCGGCTTGTCGCGAGCGCGGGGTTGAGATGACGCATGTCACACTGCACGTTGGTGCAGGCACATTTCTACCAGTCAAAACAGAAACTATCGCCGAGCACAAAATGCATCGCGAACGCTACGTACTGCCGCAGGAAACGGTGGATGCGATTTCGGCGTGCCGAGCCCGCAGCGGACGCGTCGTTGCGGTAGGCACGACGAGCGTTCGCACGCTTGAGGGCTGCGTGCACGAATGTGGAGAGTTGCGCGCGCATCAAAGCGAAACGGATATTTTCATCACGCCGGGCTACGACTTCAAAGTCGTGGACAGCCTGCTTACCAACTTTCACTTGCCGAAGTCGACGCTACTCATGCTCGTCTCCGCATTTGCCGGTTATGAACACATTCGCAAACTCTATGCGCACGCCGTCGAACAACGCTATCGCTTTTTCAGCTATGGCGACGCCATGCTTTTGCAGAAAAATACGCCATGAAATTTGAACTCCTGAATACCGATGGCCACGCGCGTCGCGGACGTGTGCATCTGAACCACGGTGTCGTGGAAACGCCCATCTTTATGCCCGTGGGCACCTACGGCACGGTGAAGGCGATGACGCCGCAGCACCTGATTGATGTCGGTTCGCAGATCATTCTTGGCAACACGTTTCATCTCTGGCTGCGGCCGGGCACGACCATCATCGAGCAGTTCATGGGGCTGCACGACTTCATGGGCTGGAAGGGACCCATCCTGACCGACTCCGGCGGCTTTCAGGTGTGGTCGCTGGGCCAGTTACGAAAGATCAGGGAAGAAGGCGTGCATTTCGCCTCCCCGATCAACGGCGACAAGTTATTTCTGTCGCCCGAAGTGTCGATGCAGATTCAGCACACGCTCAACTCCGATATCGTGATGCAGCTTGACGAATGCACCGCTGCCGACGCGACACTAGAGCAGGCACAGGCGTCGTTGCAGATGAGTCTGCGCTGGGCGCGGCGCTCGAAAGACGAGCTCGCCCGGCTCGAAAACAGCAATGCGCTGTTCGGTATCGTTCAGGGAACGCTGTTCGAGTCACTGCGCGATGAGTCGCTCGCGGGACTCATGGACATCGGCTTTGACGGCATCGCTGTTGGCGGACTATCAGTGGGCGAATCAAAGGAGGACATGCATCGCATCCTCGACTTCATCGGACCGAAATTACCTGTGGATAAGCCGCATTACTTGATGGGTGTTGGCACGCCGGAGGATCTCGTTTATGCGGTCGAGCGCGGCATCGATATGTTCGACTGCGTGATGCCAACAAGGAATGCACGAAATGGCTGGCTGTTTACGCGCTTCGGCGACATTAAACTCAAGAACGCGAAATTTCGCGACGATCAGCGTCCCCTAGATGAGAGTTGTAGTTGCTACACCTGTCGAAATTTCAGCCGCGCATACCTGCATCACCTGAACAAAACCGGCGAAATCCTCGGCGCGATGTTAAACACGATTCACAACCTGCATTACTACCTTGAACTTGCCAAAGCAATGCGCGAGGCGATAGAGCAGCAACGATTCGTTGCGTGGCGCGAGCAATTTCATAGGGATCGGGCGCGCGGAACGGACTAATCCGGTGAACTTAAGCAGCTGAGGTCCGGGGGTGTTTTTCGGATTACTTAAGAGCAAGCAGGAGCGTGTGCTTGACAACACAATGAAGGACATCCACGAGAATATTTTTCGCGCTGGGGAGACTGATTTCTTGAGAGACATCGCTAAGATTTCTGCCATTACCAACTGAAAAATTCCGGTTGACAAAATTCGTGGCTTTGTTGCTGGCTGCAAGACGCTAGTCCACATAAGCGAAACTCACGACGACGAGAGTTTTACAAGGAGCGTTAAGGTCCGGTCTGGCAATATTATGTCCGACGCCGAAGCGTTCGAGGTCTACGTTTATTTCGCTGGCGAGGCACAATATTTTGACAACATCGCACGTATGTCAAAGATGAATGGACAAGCGATGACAGCCGAATTCCAAGGGGCGATGGCTGGAGTCCGCGCAACATACGCAAAAGGGACCTACATGGCTGCGATTGTCGGCGGGCACGGTGAGTTTGGACACACAGTTACCAATCCAGTACCAACCATCTCTGTCATGGGCAGCAACAAATATTTGACCAAACTCAGGTACGGAGGACGTCCGGTTGAGAGCCAAAGGGTGGGCTCGACATCATCACCCGTAACGGACGGCAATGTGGATATTTACGAACTTTCTGCAAGAGGTCGGGAAGTTGTAGCGATCTATATTTGCCCGTACCACAAGCGAAACTGCAAAGTCGCGCCAAAAGGTTTCACTCTTGAATAGCGCGCAATCGATCATTTTTACTGCGCTCCTAAATCGTGTAATCATTCTGGAGCTGGTCAAAATTTCCGCCATGCTGAGGTGTTCCGTCGCTGGGTTAACTTGACAAAAATCCACCTCTTGCCAGCTCATCCTGCTGCGCTGATAGCATTTTGTCGAGGCCCCGCGGTTGGCAACTTGTGTTTCTTTGCTATTGAGTAGTCATGCG
Organism: Burkholderiales bacterium; assembly: GCA_043753585.1. Lineage (GTDB taxonomy): Bacteria > Pseudomonadota > Gammaproteobacteria > Burkholderiales > Casimicrobiaceae > Casimicrobium. The sequence goes on along the minus strand of JAYUWL010000293.1, from coordinate 70 downwards.
CCTGAAACAGGTATAATGACTGTATTGGCTGTATTGGCTGCTATTGGCTGTATTGGCTGTATTGGCTGTA
>JAYUWL010000292.1:0-25812 GCA_043753585.1 Burkholderiales bacterium | reverse complement strand
CCCTCCGTCGATCCGCCATCGCCACCGAACACGTTCTTCTGAAACGTTCGCGTGGACATCGCCCAGCCATGAAGCGAGGTGCCCCCCACGCCGAGCGGATTGTTGATGTCCTGGTCTGGGCCAGCGCCGAAACCGTCGAGCGAGATGGTGAAACTTTCTACGCGGAGTTTGGACATGGTGTTTCTCTGATCTGCGGGTGACTACGAAACTCGGTCCCAAACGGCTAGGCCGCAACTTTGCGCTGAACGGTGACCGCTGAGTGGCCTATCAGTAATGCGCCAAATCGACCGGGTACTGATTCGTCAAGCAGGATTCGCATCGAGCACCAGGGCCATCTTGGCGTCTTCGAGAACTTGAATCGCAAGTGCCCGGCTAACGCAGGGAAAGTCTTCCAGGAAGACTTCCAGAGAATCGCCAGCTTCCAGATGTTCGAAGATGATGCGAACGGGCACCCGGGTGCCGATGAAACGGGTGTTCCACCGAGGATGTCAGGGTCAGGAATGACTCTTGGGGATTTCATGGCGGGCTCCTGGCAAGCGCCGAGTTTACCGCCGGGCCTGGGCAGTGGTCTATCTGGGGCGCTACCTGTACCGGGGCGTGATTCAGGCGCGTAACATCATCGGCTGCGAGAACGGGCAAGTCACTTACCGACTCCGAGACAGCGAAACCAAGAAGATGAGGCTGCGCACGGTCAGCGGGGCCGCCTTTTTATGGCTGCTGTTGCAGCAGGTTCTGCCCCAGGGGTTTCGGCGCTCGCGCAGCTTTGGCTTTTTGCATTCCAACAGCAAACCAAGCACGCCAAGCACGCTGCTGCCCCGCTCCGAGCTTCCCAACGGCTCCTCCGCCGCACCACGAAAACGGTACTGATAGCGACCCGTCAGCAACGCAAATCGCGTGGGCGAACACACGGGCGAATTGACCAGCGCATGGGTGAAACGCAGGCCCTCGTGCGCCATGCCGTCGATGTTAGGCGACACATCATGAGGCGCACCCGCACCGCCGTAGCAGCCAAGGTCAGCAGAGCCCAAATCGTCGGCGAGGATGAAGATGAAATTGGGACGGGAGTTTATGGCGAAAAGGTTACCCCAAAGCGGCGCTCCATAAACCGATCCTGTTTCCAGAATGCTCGCATATCAGGCAAGCAAAACGCGCGTAGGAGTAGCAAAATCGCCTAGCTGCACGCGTGGTGAAAACCAGACGCTACTGCCAGAATGAGACACCAGTTATTGGTGCGTATCGCCAAAAACTTGGCCCGACCGCTTGATGAACTCTAAGAACGATCGGCATGAAACCCCTACCGTCGTCATTCCGCAGACAGCCGGAATTTTGTATCGTCTCATGCTGACGGGGAGTGTCGGTTGCACAGCTTCGTTGCTGACGAGATCATGCAGATGATGCTTCGCTGTCGCAACTATAAACAGGTCGTTTTCGCCAACGCCATCGCTGTGATAATTGTCACCAACTACCCCAATCAAGTGCTTGATTCGGTTTGCTTCGATCAATATGGAATTTGTTGTTGGCAAGACCACGATACCGGCTCCGCGCAGCCAAGCTCCACAATCCGGGGAGACGTGTGTTGATTCCTCAAGAGCAACTTGCGGAATCTTGATGCGCGTCACGTTAATTTCCGCTGCTAAGTAAGTCCAAAGCGGAGGGAATGTCGCAATGGGATAGTTATCCCATGCATACACCGCAGAAGATGCATCAAGCACCAGCAACGTGCCGCTCCAGATTGTGCAAATCGGAGAGCTTTAACCCGTCAAGGTAAGAACAAGCCTTTGTTGCGGTTATGCGGCGCGAACCGAACGCGCTGAGTACAGTCCGCACAAACCGGTCTCCGAAGATATGCTTCGGTTCACGATAGCGATAAGCGCGGCTACCGGTTCCTTCATCGTTATCAGCAGCGCGACCATGCACAAACGTTCTGTATGCTGCATAACGAGCTTGCGGGAGCCTACCTGCGTCCAACAATCGTCTGAGTATGACCTCGCTGCTCACGCCCCATTTTTGGCGGTAAGGTGCCAGCCACGTATCGAAGAACTCGACGGCGGCTGGACGTTCATCGTCACGAATTTGTGTCAACCAAGCACTAGGCACCAGCAAATGCCCCGCGAAAGCATTCGCGTCTCGTTCATGACCGACGTGCGAATGCATGTCGACGTCGTCGTCAATTGAGCTCGATCGATGCAGTATCAGATGTCCAAGCTCGTGCATGAGCGTAAATGTCTGCTGGGTCTCCCACCGTGACTTCTTCACAACGATGACTGGGCACGAGTCGCTGTATAAGCTGAAGCCTAGAATCGGACTGTCCTTGGCGATCTGCCAGCGTCCGGCATATCCGTTGCTGCGAAAAACTAAGATACCCTTTGCTTCAACGGCAGCACGAAACGCGTCGAAAGTATTCGACTGCCCGAGACCCAACCAATCGCGAACAATCGCAGCAGCGGCGACGGGTTGACTAGCATCAACGCTCACAGGTCTGAAGACGGGGTAATCTTCCTCATGAAGCTCTTCGCGCAGCGCAACGTATAACTCTCGCTGACGTTCGACGCGCTCAATTAGTTTGCGGACGGCATGCGACAGATCGGGCTTCCGATTCGTCAAGGTACGATACTGCGCCGTATGGACGATTTCCTCGTCCACCGGCCCGTTGTCGAGGAAGAATAGAGTGCCGCGACCAAAGTAGTCCGCCAATTTACGTAACTGGGCAAAAGTCAGTCCAGTGCCGTCCTCAAGTAGGCTATCCAGCGCCCGCGTTGGAATCCCGGCTTCAACGGCTACATCATTGATCGACAGGCCGCGTTCGTTGGCGCACCAACGAATGCGCTCGCGGTTTATCGATTCAATACGATCCATAAATAGGTAAGTAGGTAGGCTGAAACTAGTGAAGCTACGTAGAGTGTTTGGCACATGCACCGACTATTGGCATGCGAGCGGATGGTACCCGAACTCTCCTCAATAACGCATGTTTGTGCGAGCAGCTTGAGTGCAAGAGATCCAGTATCGCTCTAACGCTCCGCATAGACGGCATTCCGTAATACAAGGAGTGATTTATGTTTAATCCGCCTTAAACCCCGAAGCCAAAATCACTGGCCCCCACTTCTCAATTTCTGCGAGACGGAACTTCTCCAGTCCTTCCGGGGTGGAAGTGGTCGGTTCGGTGCCGGTGTGGGCGAGTTTCTCTTTCACCTCGGCGTTGGCCAGTGCGCCGTTCAACGCCTTATTGAGCGCGGCAATCGTCGCTGCGGGCGTTTTTGCAGAGGCCCAGAGGCTGTACCAGCCGCTGCCGGTGGCATCCTTGAAGCCAAGTTCTGACATCGTCGGAATGTCGGGCAAAGTGCTGCTGCGCTTTTCGGCGAACGCGGCGAGGATGCGAATCTTGCCTGCTCTGTGCAGCTCGATCAACTCGATGTGCGTGTCCATGCCGCAGGCGATCTGGCCGCCGATGAGATCGCTCAACGTCGGCGCGCTGCCCGTGTACGCCGCGTGCACCCTGTCCACGCCAGTCGCGCGGCCGAGCATGATGCCGAAGAAGTGCGTTGAAGGATAATTATTGTGGGTACAATAAAAACGCGAGTGATCTACGACCACGGGAAAGACTTGCGGCTTGCGCAACGACGAAGACCGTGGATTGCCATTTGCACTTGCCGAGGACTTCGATTGGAGCAGCGCACTCACCGTTGAGGATTCTCGCGAGGACTACCTTGAGAGGCGCTACCAAGCGCTTGGTTTTATAGGTGAACCCCTGCATATTTTGATGTTCACTCCAGAAGGCGGCGCCATCCGTGTGGTCAGCTTGCGCCGCGCGAATCGCAGAGAAAGGACCCGATATGCCACGCAAACCCAATCCTGAGCTGCTCGACCAAGATGCGCCTGAGGCCACTGAAGAATGGTTCGCAAAGGCTCGCCCAGCCTCAGCGGTGTTAGGCGAGCTATTTGGCCGGCCAGCAGCCAAGCAAATGCTCAAGCCAAAGCGCGGCAGACCAGTGCTCGCCAATCCAAAGGAGCACGTGAATATCCGCCTGGATGCGGACGTAATTGGTGCCTTCAAAGAAACCGGCAAGGGCTGGCAAACGCGCCTAAATAATGCGCTGTGAGATTGGCTCAAAACGCACCCGAAGATTACGGGCGTTTGAGTAGACGCACAGCGGGTGCTTCGAATGAAGTGATTCGTGTGCCACGCACACGTTCTGCAAAGAACGAGCTGGGTTGGTATCAGTCTGAGGTGGGTTGAAACCCACCCTACGGGGTTTACGAAGAGAGGCCTGCGCGCCTAGTCCGCCTTGAACCCCGAAGCCGCAATCACTGGCCGCCACTTCTCAATTTCGGCGAGGCGAAACTTCTCCAGTCCTTCGGGCGTGCTCGTCGCGGGCTCAGTACCAGTGCGGGCGAATTTCTCTTTTACGTCGGCGTTCGCCAGCGCGATGTTGAGCGCTTTGTTAAGTGCGGCAATCGTCGCCACGGGCGTTTTCACCGGGGCCCACAGGCTGTACCAGCCGCTGCCGGTGGCGTCCTTGAAGCCGAGTTCTGCCATGGTCGGCACCTCGGGAATCAGTGTGCTGCGTTTGTCAGCAAACGACGCGAGGATGCGAATTTTCCCCCCCTGATGCAGTGGAATCAGTTCGATGTGTGTGTCCATGCCGCAGGCGATCTGGCCGCCCATGAGGTCGTTCAACATCGGCGCGCCGCCTTTGTAGGCGACATGCACCATGTCCACGCCAATCGCGCGGCCGAGCATGATGCCGAAAAAGTGCGGCAGGCTGCCGGGGCTCGGGCTGCCAAAGTTGGCCTTTTCCTTGTTGCCTTTAAGCCATGTGACGAACTCCGCCATGTTTTTGGCCGGGTGGCTCGGCGGCACCGCGAGGGCGAACTGAAAGTGACCGACCATGCCAATGGGCGCCATGTCGGTGGCCGGGTTGTAGCCGGGATTTTTGAATATGAGCTGCGACAGCACGGGCGTGACCAGCGGTGCGAGCAGCATGGTTCCGCCATCGGCTGCGGACGCGCGCAAGGCATCGACCGCGAGCTTGCCGCCGGCACCGGCCCTGTTCTCAACGATGATTTGCTGACCCGCAGGCAAGCCTTCGCGCATCTTGTCAGCCAGGATGCGGGCGATCAAATCGGCACCGCCGCCGGGGGCGAAGCCGAGGATGATTTTTGATTGGGCGGGGACTTGCGCGAGCGCGCTGCGCGGTAGCGTTGTCAGCAACGGCAGCGCGGCGGCGGCAGACAGCAATGCACGGCGCTTTTCGAAATTTGAACTCATACGATCCTCCTCTATTTGCCATCATTCTCTTCGAAGGCGGGAATCCAGATCGGTGGAGGCACCACAAAATTGAACCAACGGCGCTCGCGCCACCGTCTGGATTCCCCGCTGTGCCGAGGATGACGCCAGTGAAAATGAGCGGCAATTCCGCAACATGTTGACGCACACGTCAACCACTGCGCCATTCCGCTAGCATCGAAGCATGAATGCAGCTCTCAGTTTCCCCCACGACGCTCCGCCCGCTCCGGGCGAATTCACTGATCTGGCCCACGGTATCAAATGGATCCGCATGCCGCTGCCGTTTGCGCTGGATCACATCAATTTGTGGCTGATTGAGGAAGAGGACGGTTGGGCTGTCGTCGACACCGGTTTTGGCGTCGATGCGACGCGTTCGCTGTGGGAAAAGCACTTCGTGGAAACGATGGGCGGCAGGCCGGTCACGCGCATCATCTGCACGCACTACCACCCCGATCACCTGGGCAATGCGCAGTGGCTCGCCGAGCGTTTTGCGACGCGTGAAGGCCCGTTGGTGGTCGAGATGAGCCTGATGGAATTGCTCGCGGCGCACAGCGTGGCCGAGGGCAGCGGCGCGTATCAGCGCGCAACACTTGCCAAGTTTTTCCGTTCACACGGATTGACCGAAGAACAGGTCGACGTCACCGCCAATCGCGGCAATACGTACAGCGGCGGCGTGCCAACGCGACCGCCGTCCTGCCAGCGCATTTCGCCGGGTGACACGGTGCAAATCGGTGGCAAATTCTGGAGCGTGATCGGCGGCTACGGCCACACCACCGAGCACCTGAGTTTTTACTGCGAAGAGATCAAGGTGCTGATCTCGGGCGACATGCTGCTGCCGAAAATTTCCACCAACATCAGCGTGTGGCCGGTCACACCGCTGGCGGATCCGGTGACTGATTACGTAACGTCGCTGCAAGCGTACAAATATTGCGAGCCGGATACGCTGGTGCTACCGTCGCATGGCCTGCCGTTCCGTGGCATCGCGGCGCGCGTCGAAGCGCTGGAGACGCATCACGAAGATCGCATGAATGATCTGTACGGCGCAGTGGCCGATGGCCCGAAAACGGCAGCCGATTTGATCCCCACGCTGTTCCGCCGCAAGCTCGATAACCATCAGCTGTTTTTCGCGATCGTTGAGGCCGTGGCTCACGTAAATCATGGCTGGCGCATTGGGCGATTGACGCGGGACGTGGGCGAGGACGGGTTGATCAGGTTTGGATTGACGGCTGCCTAGTGCGGTCGTTGCGATGACGAACTGACTCATTGGCTTTTCTCACAATCGCCCTGTTTCATCGGGGCTTGCGCGCGTAAAGTGTGTAAGTTGACTTATTGTGTTTAATCGCCTTAGCCCATGTATAGCAGGGGTTTCCGAATAAAGCTGATTGCCTTCGGAGACAACCATGAGCATCGAAATAACCCACCTGTTTCATCACGGGCAGCACACGCGGGCCGTGGCGGAGATGATTTACAACGAGTTCTGGATCGATGTCGTTGGGTTGAGCCTTGACTTCCTCGACGCGCATTTGCAGAACAAGCATGACCCGTCGCGCATCCGGCTCTCCCTGATTGCGTTGGTTGACGATCAGCTCGTTGGCACGGTCAGCCTGATCGAAACGACGACAGCAAACGCAAGCATCTGCGCCCGTGGCTCGCTGCGATGGCCGTGGCGAAGGAATTTCGTGGCCAGGGCATCGGCACGCCGCTCGTGCGTGCGCTGCTTGCAGAGGCGCAGCAGCTGGGCTTTGTAACGATGTCTCCGGAACCGACGGGCCGGGCTTTTATGAGTGCATCGGTGCCGTGACGCACGAGCACGTTAGCAACGATTTCTCGATCATGCGCTTTGATCTGGCGGGAAACACTTCGGGGTGAGAGCGCCGTAAGGCAGAACGCTTACGGTGGTGCCGAATGCGGTAGACGCCGCGTCAACCGTCGGACCCGCAAGCGTTTCGACCTACTGTCTCCGAACCATGCGCCATAAAAGCCCCGCCGCAAGCAACGACATCGTCGCGCTGACCAAAAAAGCGGCCGTCGGATTGACCCTTGTCCAAAGCCAGCCAAACATGGCGGAGGCAGGCAACAGCATAAGCCCGCTGACGAGGTGAAACCAGCCGAACGCGGTGCCCAGTTGCGCTTTTGGGGCCAGCTCCGCGATCATGGCTTTCTCCGCGCCTTCGGTTGCAGCGATGAAGATGCCGTAGCCGACGAACAGCGCAATCGTGGTTGCCAGATTTTGCGGCAACAGGCCGAACGCGGCGAACAGTACGGCGTAGACCACCCACGCAACGCTCAGCATTTTGCGACGGTCAACGCCATCGGAGAACGCTGAGAGCGGCGTGGAGAGCACCATCGCCAACGCCGAAAATCCGGCCCACAACAGCGGAATCTGTGCGTCGGTAAAGCCCGTCTCCTTGGCTCGCAGCAACAGGAACATATTGCTCGCCTGCGACAGCGTGAACAGCGCGAGCGCGATGAGATAACGCTTTAGCGGAGATGGCAATCCAGCCCATCGCCAGTCAATTTTTTCGGCTGAAATTTCCACTTTTGCGGGTTCGCGTAACGTCAGTGCAAGCAGTACGCAGAGCACGCCAGGCACAATTGTCCACAGCAGCACTTCGCGCACGCTCCAGCCCGCTGCGAGCAGCGCAGCCGCCGCCAGCGGGCCAACGACTGCGCCGGCGTGATCCATGCTGCGATGCAGGCCAAACGCGAGCCCACGCCGGTTGGCGTCAACGCTTGCCGCCAGCAAGGCGTCACGCGGGCTGCTGCGCAAGCCTTTTCCGATGCGGTCGGCCATCCTCAACATCAGGACAACGGGCAGCGACCCTGAAAATGCGATCAACGGCCTGGCCAGCGCAGGCAGCGTGTAGCCCAAAACGATCCAGCCCTTTGCCCGCTGTGTGCGGTCGTAGAAATATCCCGACACCAGTTTCATGAGCGCAGCGGTGGCGTTGGCCGCACCTTCGATCACCCCCAGTGCCTGCGCACCAACGGCAAACGTGGCCGCGAAGAACAGCGGCAACAAGGGATACACGGCATCCGATGCAGCATCGTTCAAGAAACTTATCGCGCCCAGGAACCACACGGTACGAGGGAGTCGGGTCAAAGCGCTGAGGGCATTTCGCATCGCGTTGATAATACCGGGCTTGTCGCCCGCCGGGCAACCTAACCTTTGTGCTGCAAACCCCCATGCGCGTCCTGTTTCACGCCGCCCCGAATGAATCAACGCGCCCTTTGGTCGCCGTGTTGTGGGTGCTGCTGTTGTGTGCGCTGGTCGGCCTGGCCTACGTGCGAACCGCGGCGGTGACCGAGGACGCCTTCATCACTTTTCGCGTGATCGACAATGTGCTGCACGGCTACGGTCCGGTGTGGAATGTAGGCGAGCGGGTGCAGGTCTACACCCATCCGCTATGGGCGCTGCTGTTGTTGGTGGCGAGTGCAATCACGGGCGATATTTTTCATACCGCATTGACGCTTTCGCTCGTGCTGACGATCACCAGCGTTGCACTGATTGCGCGCTATTCAACGGGTCGATGGACGGCGCTTTGGGCGGTGCTGGCGTTGCTCTTTTCGGAGGCGTTCATCGAGTATTCGAGTGCGTCGCTGGAGAACGCCCTTGCCCATGCGCTGGTGGCGGGGTTGGTGGTGTCGTGGTTGAAAAGCTTGCAGGGCGCGGGCCGTTGGTTGTGGATCGCCGCGCTTTGTGCGGGGCTGCTGACGATCACGCGACACGACTTTGCGGTGCTCGTCGGGCCGGTGGTGATCGCTCTGCTGATTCGGGCGAAAGGACGCCGCTGGCACACGTTTTTAGCGGCGGCACTTCCGCTTCTGCTGTGGAGCGCGTTCTCGCTCATCTACTACGGCAGTCCGTGGCCGAACAGCGCCTTTGCCAAGCTCAATAATGGCTTGTCAATGGTGGAATCCTTTACTGCGGCCGGGCCGTATTTTCTTGATCTCATCAAATACGATTCTGTAGCTGCGCTGGTGATCACGGTGGCGGCGCTTCGCGCTTTGCTACAGGGCTCGTGGGGCATGCGACCGCTTGCCGCAGGGCTCGTGCTCTACCTGCTCTACCTTGGCAGCGCCGGGGGTGATTACATGGGCGGGCGCTTGTTTTCGACGCCGTTTGTGATGGCGGTGGCGATGCTTGCGTCCAATGTGCGCTTGCGCTGGTGGTGGAATGCGCCGATCTGGATTGTCGTGACGCTGGCGCTCGGATTGCATCGCGGCTGGATCGTCAACGACGTGCACCCGCATGCAGAACCGCGTTTCTTGAGCCAGCACGCGTGGATGTACCCTTTTACCGGCTGGCTGGCGGAAACGCGGCGCGCCGATTTCAGCAATATGCCGTGGGGCGAGCAAGGGCTCAAGGCGCGCGCTGAACAACATCAAGTCGTGGCGAAATGCGCTGTGGGGCTTTACGGTTTCAACGCTGGGCCGGGCGTCTACATTGTCGATCCATTGGCCATTGGGGACAGTTTTTTGTCGCGCTTGCCATCAAAGAAACCCGCTTATCCCGGGCATTTTGAACGAGCGCTTCCCGACGGTTATCTCGACACCGTGACCACCGGAAAAAACAAACTCATTGATCCGTCGCTGCGCTCGCTCTATGACAAAACGCGGCTGATTTCGACCGGACCGCTGTTTGATCCGCTGCGGTTGCGCGCGATCTGGGCGTTGAATACGGGAGAAGGCAGGCGACTCGCGACACTTGCGGTTTACGAAGCAAATGCCACCTTCGCGCCGGGGTTGAGCAAGAGTTCGACGGATCGCTTGTCATGCATGGGGCAACTGAACCCACTGCTGACGGTTCGGCTCAAATAGAGCCAGCGCTGCAACGGCCGAACCGAATACCAAGCCGTCGCAACTACTGCGGCGGCTGCGACGCCTGAGGCTGCACCGAAGCGCGACCTTTCTCCCGATTCGGCGGTTGTGGTTGCGCTTGCGGTTGTGGTTGCGGTTGAGCTTGAGGCGGCTCTGCTGCCGGACGCGCTTCGAGCGCACGCCGCTGTGCTGGCACCGGTGCGGGTTGTATAAACACGGGCGGCGCAGCTTGTGGCACAGCGCGGAACTCCGCAGGCGCCTGACCGCGCTGCATCTCACGTTCACGACGATCTTTCGACAGCGGTACGGCGGGCGCACCGAGGCCCGGGTTTTGCGTGACTACGGGCGGACGTTGCTGGTTGGGCTGAAATTGTTGACGGGGCGCAACGGGGCTTGGGTCTTGCCAAACGCGCGGCTGCACAATGTTCGGGTTGGGTACAACCGGAGCGGGGGTAACGCCCGGGGCACGTTCACGCACGATTTGCGGCATTGTCACCACCGGATTGGGATCATTGCGACGACCTGTCGGCTGGGCTGGCAGGGGGCCGGTCGGAGCAACAACGGATGGCCCCATCGAGCGACCCGGTTGTGCCCGAAACGTCGGCAGCACCTCACCCATACGGGCGGGCGGCGCGTTGCGCCAATCGCGCTCGGTAATATTGCGCACCAGATTCTGCGCCACCGGACGTCCCGCGATGAACGCAGCACCCGCGACAGCCGTAATCGCACCCGGAATCGCCGCATGCACGTAGTTGCGTGGTCGCCACGGTTCTTCGGCAATGTTCCTCACATACGGGCGATTGACCTGACGCCAGTAGTTGGGCGTGTAGCTGTACCACGGCACAAACGGCTCGTTCCAGCCGAGCGGCACCCAGGAATAAGTCGGCCCGACGTTTGCGCTGATGCTCCAGCCATCGCCACCGAAAAATGTAACCAATGCGGGTGCGTAAACCGGGCGCCCCACATAACTGCCAGGGCTCCAGGCCCAGCGATTGCCTACGCGCACCCAGCGACCGTAGTGTGATGGCGCGAATCCCCAGGGCGCATCATCGACCCACGTCCAGCCCCACGGCTGCACCCAGCTCCAGCGCCCATAGCGAAAGGGGGCCCAGTTTGACGCGACGGTGCCCGGATACCAGATGCGACCGTATTCGTAGTCGTTGTCCCAGCTGCCATACTGATCGAGCTCGCGCGCTCCGACCATCCATTGATCCACACCGCCGCCGTTAGAAGCGGCATATCGGTCATAGCGTCGATCACGAGCGGTTGCCCAAGCTTCGAAACCACCATTGCCAGATGCTGCGGCATATCGTTCAAAGCGTGCACCATTGGCGTCAATTACCAGGTTGTTGCCGCGATTGACAACGACTGGCGCGCCGTTGACGCGCACTTCGGCTTGACCACCACGCACAGTGAGCGCCGCGGGCGCATAGCCCAAAGCGGCAGAAACGAGGTAGAAGCCGGGTTGCAGAAACACGGTCTCGACCGTTTGATTGTCGCCTTGTGTGACAACACTCATCGAATCCTGCTGTTCCCACGCGCGGATGCGCACAGCCATGGCACCTTGCGAGATACGCGCAACAAGGCTCTGATCGTCAAAGCGCTCAAAGTAGACGTTAGTTCCCCCCGCTAACCACATTTGAACCGCACCCAGGTCGAGTTCGGCGCGACCGCCGTCGCTGACATACAGGTTGTCTCCCGCCGTGATCGCGTAATTGCGCGAAATCGGCCGCCAGTCCTCGCGCTCGTTAGCCATTTGCACGTCGCCTGCAAATTCGGAGAGACGAGCGACACGGCTCGGCGCGTCGGCCAATGCGGCAGTCAGCATGACTATCAGGCCGAAAAAGGCGGCGGTCAGGCGTTGCCAGGTGAGATTAAAAATATTCATCGTACTCATCGCGGTTGTGCTCCCGGTGGCATAGCCAAAGATGCAGGATAGAGCGCGTTAAACGATTCGTCGCGGCTCTAGTTGACCGGGGCAAACCCGCACGAAACACGAAGAGCAAAGACCAATCACCCAATTACTGTATATTCGAACAGTTTAATTAGCTCTGTTTTCACTTTTGTCGCTCGCCATTACCTACAGTCGCGCCCTCGCGGGATTGCACGCAGAACTCGTCACGGTTGAGGTTCACCTTGCCAACGGTTTACCCGCGTTTAATCTTGTCGGTTTGCCTGACGCCGAAGTCAGGGAGGCACGCGATCGTGTGCGCGCGGCTATTCAGACGGCGGGTTTTGAATTTCCGGTGCGAAAGCTGACTGTAAACCTCGCTCCTGCCGAGTTTCCCAAGGAATCTGGCCGCTTCGATTTACCCATTGCAGTCGGCATTTTGGTCGCAAGCGGTCAGCTGCCCGCCACGCGCCTGAAAGGGCTGGAATTTGCAGGCGAACTGGGGCTGAATGGAGACTTGCGCCCGGTGCGCGGCGCGCTTGCTATGGCCCTGGCGGCGGCACGCACCGGCAACACGCTGGTGCTGCCAGAAGCTTCGGCGCAAGAGGCTTCGCGCGCAAAGAGCGCCACCGTTCTTGCGGCAAAAACTTTGCTTGAGGTCGCGGCCTATATGACGGGCCGACACGAGCTGCCGACGCCCGTCATCGCGGCTGACACCGAGGTCACGATCTACCCTGATTTGCTCGACGTGAAAGGACAGAGTCAGGCCAAACGTGCGCTTGAAATTGCCGCCGCTGGCCGTCACAGCCTTTTGATGATGGGTCCGCCCGGAACCGGAAAAAGCATGTTGGCGCAGCGCCTGCCGGGCATTCTGCCGCCTATGACCGAGCAAGAGGCGACAGAGAGCGCCGCGCTGTTGTCTCTGGTCGGCAAGTTCAAGGCGGAGGCGTTTGGCCAACGGCAAGTGCGCTCGCCGCATCACACAGCAAGCGCGGTTGCATTGGTGGGGGGAGGAAGCGACCCCAGGCCCGGTGAAATTTCGCTGGCGCACCATGGGGTGCTATTTCTTGACGAACTTCCGGAGTTTGACCGGCGCGTTTTAGAGGTATTGAGAGAGCCGCTTGAGAGCCGCGTCATCCACATTTCGCGGGCAGCGCGTCAGGTGAGCTACCCGAGTCATTTCATGTTGATTGCCGCAATGAATCCGTGTCCGGATGGTTATTTCGGAAGCAACATCCCGGCACGGCCATGTCGCTGCACGCCAGACCAAATTGCCCGCTATCGCAGCAAAATTTCCGGCCCACTGCTGGACCGGATTGATCTCCAAATTACGGTACCGACGGTGGCGTCGGAAGCGTTACGGGCCGCCGCAGATGGCGAATCCTCTGCCGTCGTTCGCGCACGCGTGATGGCGTCCGCGGATCGACAGTGGGTTCGCCAGAGAAAATCCAATGGCGATTTATCGTCGACTGAACTGGATACGCATTGTGCGCTGGACGATCACGGATCAGCATTGCTGCAACAAGCCGCCACCCGACTTGGCCTGTCAGCGCGGGCGCAGCATCGAATTTTGCGGGTCGCACGCACTATCGCGGACCTGGCGGGTGCTGAGCGAATTGCGGTGACCCACGTGGCTGAAGCTGTCGGGTATCGCAGAATGGATACTTAAAGGCGCTTCTAGAAATTGGTTTTTTCGGGATGAAGTGCGAGGCGTGGGGCGCGCTGCAACCTTCATTACCGCTCTGGTACATGAGCGCTTTTGGCAAATGCGCCAGCACCCCGCAACGAAGCAATTCGCCCTGACAAAGGATTTGCAGGAGTGCCCTTAATGCAAATGACCCTGGAATAGTAAGCATCAATACTTGATCACATATTGACATGATAGGTAGAGGCTAGTAACATCCGTCCTAGACATTTAGTCTCCTGCTTGTCCTCCCTGAGCGGGTGTCCTACGGTGTACCGTACGGCATTAAGCCCCTGTGTGATTGTCATTCAGGGGCTTTTTCTTTGGTCGTCAGGTTTCCGAATTTTCTTCGGGTAAGGGCTCTTTGTTCAACCAAAGGTTGAACGTTGTCGCACATTCCTTCATGCCCAAGCCCGTGTGCGCCGAGAACAGGATGATCTCGTCGCGCTCGGCAATCAGCGGCTTGGCCTCGCCCTGACGAAACGCGTTGCGAATCTTCATGCGCTCGCTTTGCGTCAGCTTGTCAGCCTTGTTGAGCAACCACATCATCGGCGGCCGACCGCGACCCAGTCCGTCCAGCCATTCGACGAACTGCAAATCAAGCGGAGTCGGTGCGTGACGCACATCCAGCACCAGAACGATGCCGTGCAGGGCTTCACGTTCCCGAAAATAATGCTCAATCACGCCCGTCCACACCCGCTGCTTATCCTTCGGTGTCCGTGCGAACCCGTAGCCGGGCAAATCGACCAGATGACCGCCGTTGCGAAGCGGGAAGAAATTCAGCTCGCGCGTGCGACCCGGCATTTTGCTTGCGTAGGCAAGCCGCGTTTGCCCCGCGAACTTGTTGATACTGCTGGACTTTCCGGCGTTTGAGCGCCCCGCAAAGGCGATCTCGGGCCCCGTAACAAAGGGCAGACCTTCAACGTCGACAACCGACTTGTCAAACGTCACCCCTGCAAATTCCGGGATACGCTCCAGTCGCTCGGTCGCCAACGCGCGCGCGGTACGTGCAGTGTGGGCAGGGGTATCCATAGGTGGCCGATTCGTGAAAGTTATAATTTTAGGTTGCAGTCCTCCTCTTACCCTGATTTCGTTGGTCAATCCTGGCGAAATCCAGTTTCAACAGCCTCCATCAGCTATCAGCCATGACTTTCAGCCGTCGCTCTTTTACCGCCGCCGTTTCAGTTTTTGCCTCAGTTCTGTCAATGGCTGCGTTTGCGCAAGCTGACAAAGACCCTGAGTACACCAAGGGTCAGGCGCTCGCTGGCGTTTGCGCAGGTTGCCACGGTGTCGATGGCGTGAGCCCGATTCCAACACAGCCGAATTTGGCTGGGCTGAGCTGGCAGTACACCGCAAGGCAGCTACGCCACTTTAAATCAGGCCAGCGCGAAAACGCGATCATGAAAGGCTTCGCGACCACGTTGAGCGACGCCGACATGAAGTCGCTCGGTGTGTATTTCGCGGCACAAAAAGGCCGTGAGATTGGCACCAAAGACGAAAAACTCGCCAAGAGCGCAGAACGCCTTTATCGGGCGGGGGATGCAACTCGCGGAATCCCGGCTTGCGCAGGCTGCCACTCGCCTAGCGGTGCTGGCATTCCCGCGCAATATCCTCGGGTTGGTGGTCAGCATGCCGAATACACGCTGGCGCAGTTGACGGCGTTCAAAGGCGGCGTTCGCGGCGTAGCGACCAAGGAAGACGCCAATGCCAACGGCAAGATTATGATGGCAATTGCCAGCCGCCTGACCGAGGGCGAAATGAAGGCGTTGGCCGAGTACACCGCCGGGCTTAAATCAAACTAGACATCACGTCGGGGCACCTCCAAAAATTCATTTTTGGGGATGCAGTGTTAGGCGCGGGGCGCGCAGCAACCGCAGCGTACACCCTGGTACGTGAGGATTGCGAGCACCCCGCAACGACACAATGCGCCCCACAAATGAATTTTTAGAGGTGCACTCATGCAAAGCGTAGAAAGCCCGGATGACGTCACCGTTACCGGGCTTTTTTCTTATCCGGTCAAAGGTTGCCGCGCGATTTCACACGCCACGGCTTCGGTGCTCACAACCGGCCTCGCCCATGATCGCGAGTGGATGGTCGTTGACGCCCGATCATCGCCGGCACAATTTATTACGCAGCGGCAGTGCGCGGCCATAGCCATGCTCCGTGTGGATGTCAAAAACGGTGGGCTCACGCTATCGACCAATGACTGCGACACAGTGCATGTTGCTGCGCCGTCGCGCAGCGCACTGATCAAGGTCAAAGTGTGGAACCACGAGACCATCGCGCTGGATGCGGGGGATGCTGCGGCCCAATGGCTCGCGACCAAACTCGGATTGCCATATGCCGTACGACTGGTGCGCTTTAATCCCGACATGCGTCGCGAGTGCAGCAAGTTGTACGCAGGAAACTCCGCAGCACATACCTATTTCGCCGACGGCTATCCGTTGCTGGTGTCAAATTGTGCCTCGCTGGCAGACTTAAATCGTCGCATTGGCGCTGGCGCAAACGGCGCGTTACCC
The DNA here is from genome assembly GCA_043753585.1 of Burkholderiales bacterium. Classification (GTDB taxonomy): domain Bacteria; phylum Pseudomonadota; class Gammaproteobacteria; order Burkholderiales; family Casimicrobiaceae; genus Casimicrobium. The sequence goes on along the minus strand of JAYUWL010000292.1, from coordinate 9,613 downwards.
ATGAACCGGTTCCGTCCGAACCTCGTGCTCGACGGCCTGCCCGCGTGGGATGAAGATCACGTCGACACGCTGACGATCGGCGAGGTCGTGCTTAAGCTCGCGAAGCCCTGCGTGCGCTGCGAAGTAACGACCACAGATCAAACCACAGGCGGTCGCGTGTCCGACGAGCCGCTCAACACGCTCGCGCGATTCCGCAACAATCCGGAATTTGGCGGCGTGACATTTGGCTGGAATGCGGTGGTGATGACGCAGGGGATGATTAGCGCCGGTGATCCAGTGCATGTCGACTACCGCTTTTAGCGCTTCGACAACGCTGCGCCCGCCGGCAACGGCGAGCGCACTACGCGCAGACTAGGGTCTCGCGCAGAAGGCGATGCCTTCAGCGTTCCAGCCAAGCTCGCCGACCATGTAGTTGTACATCACGGCGTTGGTCAGGTAGCGGTGGTTGCCGTCATCCACATAGCGCGGCGTTCCGCGGAAGGTGCGATAGATCGGCTGCTCTGTGCTCAGGCAAGTGGCGCTGACCCCGGTGCCAATCGGTGGTGCAACGTAAGAATCGATCCCTTCATTGCAGAACGTATTGCGTACACCCGTGCAAGCGGCACCAAAGCGTTCCAGTCCACTCGCAGAAATCGCGGCGCGATCCGCATTCAGGGCTGTATAGAAGTGCGACCCGCGGGTCCCGGCTTTTGCAGCGCCCGCTATAAAGTAGCGAGTGATCGACGACGTGCGCGCCGACGATGCGGGATCGGTCTTGAACCAGTAGCCCGAACGAAACCAGAGGCGATTTGAACTCCCGTCAATTGCGTTGTCGAGCGCGGATTTTTCGTTCTCACGCGAAGTAATAAAGTAGAAGTCATACTGTGGGTTCCAGAACTCGACCATGCTTGCCTGCGCAGCAGTCGTCACCGGAATCACCACGCTAGGTTGCAGAAAAGGTGCAAGCCGCGTGTAGAGAAGGTCCATGCGCGAATAGCGATCCGCGCCGTTGGGGTTGGTGCAAGACGCTGCGCCGCCTTCGAGTCCACCGCGAAGCTCGTAATAGCCGCCAGTCGAATTAAACGTAAAGATGCCCGAACCACTTGAGCCTTGCTCAGTGGTGCCCTGGGACCAACGAATAGAAATAAAACTGTCTTTGCCCGCCTGTGGACGCGGCACACCGTCATATGCCAGCGCCCCTTGAACATAGCCCTGCGTACTGCCCTGAGAGAATTTTTTGAGGTCGCCGTTGGGATGATGCACGCCGACGGTCGCCGTTCCTGCTGGGATGATCGTTGCATTCCATGCCGTCCGCACAGCGCCCGTGGGTGGCGAGGCCCGTAGCTGAAGCAGCGTCACATCCATCGTAGTATCCGTTAGCATCAGATCAGCGCCGCCACCGACCAGCTGATACGGCGGAATTGCAGTGCTGTCGCACGCGACGGCATCGAAGAACCAGTAGGTATTCAGTGTCAACGCAGACGCCTGACTGCTGATGCAATGCGAAGCCGAGTAAAAATAGTTGGCGCCAGAGGACGAATTGAGTAGCGTGCCAGTACACGAGTAGGTAGCGCCGCTATCGGTAAAAATCATCTTTGCGGTCGCTTTAGCAATATCTAGCAATGCAGTGCTCGGGTTGCTGACACAGGCAATATCAATATTGCACGACCCTGAAGTTCCGATATCGCGGATGTCTTTATTCAAATCAGCCCCAACTTTGACCAAGTGCGACAGCTGATCAAGCGTCATGTTGAATTGCGCCGGCTCGAACCCCGGCATAACGCGCAACTCCATGGTGCCTGTGGTGCCCTCAAGCACCGGTGACCAGACCGTATCGGAGCCTGTCACAGTGTCCGTCCGAAAAACCTGATCGCGAGCACTACCAGAAAAGCGGACCTCGATGCCATTGGCCGGGCCTTGCAGTCGGTATGCGATACGAATACCGGCGGCGGCAGGCGCAGCTACCTGCACTTGCAAAACGCGACTGCCGTCGGCGAGTGATTTCCACGGCAACGACGACATCGGTAGTGTTCGCTGGGCTGCAGGAATCTCACGCGGAAAGCCGATCTGCACTGGCTTGGCGTGGTCATTGCCCACCAAAGCCGATTTCTGCAACGACGCCGCCGCCGTAGCTGGCAGCCACGGCGCTGCCTCAATCCGATACGCACCCTCGGCGTCGCTCACAAATCGTTCGACGACAGCCGCCTTGTCAATTTCAACAATCGCTGGCGGCATGCTGCGACCGTCACTGGGAATAGCCACCGCGATTGCGGCTGAGCTAGCGATGGAAAACAGCAGACAGGGAATCAATAAACGTCGAATCATGATTTTCACATCCTAAAAAAAGCTAACGAAGCGTTTAATTCGCCTGCGTCAAGCACATAAATTACGCGGACAAATTGCGCTCTGCGAAGCAGCGCTGAAGTCCCGAACGCCAATCCGGCATTCCCCAACCAAATGTCGCCGCAAAGCGACCAGCGTCAAGCACACTATACGCCGGACGCGTCGCCGCAGTAGGGTATTCGGACGTAGTAATCGCCTCTACTGTGACACCATCCGACATGTGTGCTTCCAAAAAAATCGCTCGTGCGAAATCGCACCAACTAACTGGCCCAGCGCTGCTCAGGTGATAGAGGCCCGAGCGCGACACTAGTTCCCTTGTGTTGCGAGCAAGCACACAGGCAATCGCGTCCGCGAGATCACCTGTGTAATTGGGCACCCCTACCTGATCGGCAACCACGCGAAGCAGCGGACGGTCTGCTCCGAGTCGCAGCATGGTTTTATAAAAATTTGCGCCGTCGTTGCCGTAAACCCAACTTAAACGAAAAATAAGGTGTGCGGGTGAGGCCTCCGCTAACGCGCGCTCACCCGTTAATTTGGATTCGCCGTAAACGCTCGTCGGCTTCGTCGCTGCGTCTTCGGAATACGGCGCGTTTGCAGTGCCATCAAAAACGTAATCGGTCGAAAAATGGATCGGGAAGACGCCAAACTCGCGACAGGCTCGACCCAGATTGCGCGGACCATCCGCATTGATGGAAAAAGCGGCTTCAGGCTCCGACTCAGCACGATCTACCGCGGTATGTGCGGCGCAGTTGAGGACGAAATCAGGGCGCACACGCGCAAGCAACTGGCGACAGTCGTCTGCGTTCGCAACATCCAGCTGTCCGCGGCTGACTGCGATCACCTCGTGGGAGAGCGCAAGGCGTCGCGACAACGCGAGTCCGAGTTGCCCGCTTGCCCCCGTGATCAGGACTCGCATGGGGCACTCCTGTAAATCGGTTGTTCGGGCGAATTGCGTCGTTGTGGGGTGCTCGCGCATTTGCCAAAAGCACTCATGCGCCAGGGCGTACATTGCGGTTGCGGTGCGCGCCACCGATGTTGCCAAGTTCGGCACTTCATCCCGAAAAACGAATTTCTAGAAGTGCCCATCACGACGCCAACAAAATTGCGCCCCGCCTCATTTAAACGTCGGTGCCTGCTTGAAACTCATTCCGGCACTGTCTTTGGCATTCAGGATGGGAGTGGACACCGGCCAGTCGATGGCAAGTGAAGGGTCGTTCCAGACAATAGTCCGCTCATGCGCTGGCGCGTAATAATCGGTGGTTTTGTACAAAAAGACCGCGTCTTCGCCAGTGACAACGAAACCGTGTGCGCAGCCGGGCGGTACCCAGAACGTGCGCTGGTTTTCTGCGGAAAGTTCAACGCCAAACCATTGCGCAAACGTCGGCGACGAGCGACGCAAGTCGACCGCCACGTCCCACACTTTGCCAGATACGACGCGCACCAACTTGCCCTGCGTCTGCTCAAGCTGATAATGCAGACCGCGCAGCACATTGGCGTGCGAATAGCTGTGATTGTCCTGAACAAAATTGTCGAGCACGCCGGTGGCGTTCCGAAATTTCTGAACGCTGAAGCTCTCGAAAAAATGGCCCCTTTCATCAGCAAACACCTGCGGTTCAAGAATAAGGCAACCCTGAATCGTTGTCTTGATGACCTTCATTAGAAGACCTGGTCCTTGAGCACGTCCTGCAAATACTTTCCGTAACCACTTTTGGCGAGGGGCAGCGCCAACTTTTCCAGTTGTGCAGCATCAATGTACCCTTGGCGGAAGGCGATCTCTTCGGGGCAACACACCTTCAGACCCTGCCGCCGCTCTATGGTTTGCACGAATTGCGCCGCTTCAAGCAGCGAATCGTGGGTTCCCGTGTCAAGCCACGCCATACCTCGCCCCATGATCTCCACGCTTAGCTGGTTGCGTTCAAGGTAGATGCGATTCAAGTCGGTGATTTCGAGCTCACCGCGCGAAGACGGCTTCAGGTTGGCGGCAATTTCGATCACGCTGTTGTCGTAGAAATAAATGCCGGTCACTGCGTAGCGTGAGCGCGGTGCTGCGGGTTTTTCCGCGAGACTGATCGCATGACCGGTCTTGTCGAATTCGACCACGCCGTAGCGCTCCGGGTCGCTGACCGGATAGGCGAACACGGTCGCGCCCTCGCGTCGATCGTTGGCGCTCTCCAGCAATTGCTGCAACTCATGACCGTAGAACACATTGTCGCCGAGTACCAGTGCCGCATGGTCATCGCCGATGAATTCGCGGCCAATGATGAAAGCCTGCGCCAGGCCATCAGGCGACGGCTGCACCGCATATTGCAAGTCGAGGCCCCACTTGCTGCCGTCGCCCAAAAGCTCCTGAAAGCGCGGGGTGTCGTGCGGCGTGGAGATGATGAGAATTTCACGCAAGCCAGCGAGCATCAGCGCCGAGAGCGGGTAATAAATCATCGGCTTGTCGTAAATCGGCATCAACTGCTTGGACACCGCCTGCGTCACCGGATGCAGACGGGTGCCGGAGCCACCGGCGAGGATGATGCCTTTACGACGAATCGGCGCGGCATCGGTCATGCGCGGGCTCCGTAGTTTTTTTCAACCCAGGTTTTGTATTCGCCGGACTGAACGTCGGCAACCCAGGCAGTATTGTCAAGATACCAGCGCACGGTTTTTTCCAGCCCGGTCGTGAAACTCTCGGTGGGACTCCAGCCGAGTTCGTGATGAAGCTTGGAGAAATCAATCGCGTAACGGCGATCATGGCCCGGGCGATCCGTCACATAGGTGATCTGCTGCGTGTAGTCCTTACCGGGCGCATGTTTTGCCAGCAACGCGCAGAGCGTATGCACCACGTCCAGATTCGCTTTCTCGGCGTCGCCGCCAATCAGGTACAGCTCTCCCGGACGCCCGCCTGCCAGCACCTGAGCAATGGCGCTGCAATGGTCGCCCACGTACAGCCAGTCGCGAATTTGCTGGCCGTCGCCATAAATCGGCAACGGTTTGCCCGCCAGCGCGTTCACGATTATCAGAGGAATGAGCTTCTCCGGGAACTGGCGCGGACCGTAGTTGTTCGAGCAGTTGGTTACGATCACCGGCATGCCGTAGGTGTGAAAGTAGGCGCGTGCAATATGGTCGGAGCCCGCCTTCGACGCGCTGTACGGGCTGTTCGGCTGATACTGCGAGAGTTCGTTAAATTTAGGGTCGTTCGCACCGAGCGTGCCAAAGACTTCGTCGGTCGAAACGTGAACGAAGCGAAATGCCTTCGCCTCCGCGTCGGGCAGGGTGTTCCAGTGCGCGCGGCTCGCCTCCAGAAGCGTCGCCGTTCCCATGACGTTGGTACGTACAAAATCCATCGGCCCGTGAATCGAGCGATCAACATGGCTCTCAGCCGCGAAGTGAACGACGGCGCGCGGCTGGTACTTTGCAATGACTGCATCCATTGCGGCACGGTCACAAATGTCGGCGCGCTCAAAGGCGTAGCGTGAATCGTGCGTCAGAGATGCAAGCGTTGCCGGATTGGCTGCGTAGGTGAGCACATCCACGTTAACAATTGGCTCATCACGCCTGGTGGGATCCGCGAGCCAGTTGAGAATGAAATTGCTGCCGATGAAGCCGCAGCCGCCAGTAACCAGAATCATGCCGTGTTCCTGAGCCCCAGTAAGTGGGACGCCTCGTCCCTCCAGCCGGTATTTTAAGGGGGCGGCGATAATCAGCGGCTATGCCCGCCTGGTTCCGCATCTCCTACACGCTGCTGTGGTTTGCCGCCCTTCCGCTCGCGTTGGCCAGACTCTGGTTTAAAGGCCGAGCTAATCCGGACTATCGGCGACATTGGCGCGAAAGATTGACGGTTGACCTGATGAACCTGAAAAAAGGCCCGTTTGATGTGTGGATTCATGCCGTCTCGGTGGGCGAAGCACGGGCGATGATGCCGCTCTTTGATGCGATGTTGCCGACCTGCCCGCGTATTCTGGTCAGTTGCACCACACCCACAGGCCGGGCTACCGCGTTATCGCTCGTCGGCGAAAGGGCCGTTGTGGTCTATCTGCCGTTTGACGCGCCGTGGCTTGTCGCGCGATTCTTGCGTGCGGCAAAGCCAAAGCTCGGATTGCTCGTCGAAACCGAGCTGTGGCCCGGCGTTTGCGACGCGGCGATGCGCGCGGGCGTTCCCCTGTGGCTGGTCAACGCCCGAATGTCGCAGCGCTCGGCCGATGGCTACGAAAAGGGCGGCGCGCTGACGGGTGCGATGCTCGCCTGCCTGTCCGGCATCGCGGCTCAGTCCGATGCGCATGCGACACGCTTTCGCGCGCTCGGGGCGACCAACGTACACGTCACCGGCAACATGAAGTTTGACACCGCCCTCCCTCCGGATGTCGGTGAGCGTGCAACGACGCTGGCGACGCATCTTGCGTCGGCGCGCGGCTTCTGGGTTGCCGGCTCAACGCGCGACGGCGAGGGGGTTTTGCTGCTTGACGCATTGCGCGATCATGCGCTTCGCCAACGCGCGATTGCGGTGATCGTGCCGCGGCATCCGGAGCGTTGGGGCGACACGGTTGCGGCTGCGCTTGCCCGAGGCTTTCGCGTCGCACGTCGAACGGATGCCAACATTCCGCCCGATACCGAGGTCGTCGTTGGCGACAGCATGGGGGAAATGCTCGCCTACTATGGCGGGGCGCGCGCAGTGATCATGGGCGGCACACTAGGCGGCACCGGTGGCCAGAATTTGATTGAGCCCTGTTTAATGGGTGTGCCCGTTGTGCTCGGGCCCTCGGTGTTCAATTTTCAGCAGGCAGCAGATGAGGCGGTCGCTGCGGGTGCGGCGCTAAGCGTGCCGCATGCGAACGCCGCGCTGGACGCTGTGATGGCGTGGCTGCAGAATGAGGCGTCACGATCGCAGGCAGGTGCGTCTGCGAGGGAGTTTGTCGCCGCACATCAAGGCGCAACCGTTGCGACCCTAGCGTTGCTAAACATGACGCGATAGGCGGGCAACGAAGTATCAGGCGTGACGCTTCGGGCTGCGCTTGTCAGGAGAGCGCCGCCGCAATCGCCTTGCGTCTCGTCTCCGCCGGATCGCGCGCGATCCACGCTGAGACTTCAGCGTCATAGGTTGGATGTTTCGCCAATAGCCGCTCTGCACCAACCTTCATCAACGCATCCGTTGATTCGCTGAAAGATACGCCGCCTTCGTGCGCCACATACGCGTTCGGACACAGCACGTTCCGAAAACCAGCGCTGGCAGCGCGCATGCAGAAGTCGTTTTCTTCGCCGTACCCAAGCGGGAAATTCTCGATATCGAACAGCCCGACTCTGGCGCGACATAGCGCAGAAATCAGCATGCAGAAGCCGACACCGGTCGGCAGATCAATGGCGGCGACGGGTGCGTCGCGCAACGCGCACGCGATCCGTTCACGCTCGGCCAGCTCTGGGATCGGCCATGCCTGCGAAAAATCCGGAAACGAGCAAATGGTGGCGTTGTTGGAAAACGGCGTGACCGTGCCGATAGTCGCATCGTCGACGACACATTTCAACATCGCGTCGAGCCAGCTGGTCGTCACCAGGGTGTCCGAGTTCAGCAGGCACACATGCTCATCCGCGCCGGCAGCCGCAAATGCCTGATTCACGTTCCAGGTGAAGCCGCGATTGATCGCGTTATGGCGAACCTGCACTCCCCGGTGGCCAAGAGCGAACTGATTAAGCATCGGCGCTATGCGCTCGTCAGCCGACGCATCGTTGATGATGACGGTGCGGAACGAGGCTGCGACACGGCGCGACGCAAGCGCCATCAGGCAGCGCTGGACGCTCTCGAAACCGTTGTAAACCGGCACGCAAACAAGCACATTCATAGAATTAACTTAAGGCTGAAATGACCGTCCCATATGGGCTAGCCGCTTAAATATGCACTAGTCGACAATCAACGTTTCGTGCCGATAACCCATATAAAACCGACGTAAAATACAAAAGCTGTATTCAAGAATTAGTTGATCCGTTGACCGCTTTAGCTGTCAAACAGGTGAACGCGCGATGCATCAGGCACCAGCCACAGCGTGTCGCCGGGCTTGCATATGATGCGATCACGCTGCACGGTCTGCACTTCCTGTCTGGCGACGTGTGCCACAACCATGGTGTCCGCTCCGGTCGGCTGCACAACATCAACCGTCGCCTTCAAGCCCTGACCTTCGACGCCAAAGCTCAAATGCTCAGGGCGAATGCCGTACTCAACCTCGCCGGTTTTGCCTGACATCGCGGGCAACGTCGCGCCTGCGACCATAACTTTTTAAAACCTGAGCCGGTGTGACCGATGCCATCGTTTGCTGCGCCTCATGCACCTGAAAGTGCGTATCAACGAAGTTTAGCGGGCGGGCGCGCCCAAACAGCATCGACAGCACCGAGCCGGAGATGGCTTAATCATCCAATGGAAACAAGGTGTAAGTTACTTCGACTCGCGGGCGGCGAGTCTGCGATCCGGAAGAATCGGGAGCCAACTTCACGCCAAGCTGCGGAATTTCTGCCGGCGGAGCGGTCTGCTCAATCGTCCCGGCAGACGCGATCTCTACCTTCGGCCTTAGCCCGATACATCAGCGCATCGGCGCGTGCCAACAAAGCGTGCGGCGATTCATTCGGCCTTGCGGTGGCAAGGCCGATGCTCACTGTCACCGGCGCATCAACACCTACCGCGGACCAGTCGACGTCAGCAAGCGCAGCGCGCAGCTGCGCGCAAACTTCAAGGCCCTGGTCAAGCGATGTTTCGGGTAGTGCCATCACCAGCTCTTCGCCGCCTAATCTTGCCACGATGTCGGACTTGCGCCGCGCTTGCTGCAATTGTCGGGCAATCGCCACCAGCACGGCGTCGCCCACAGCATGTGAGCGAGTGTCGTTAATACGCTTGAAATTGTCGACGTCGAGGAGCATTAATGCCAGTGGACGCACATGCCGCTCCGCGCGCGAACATTCGCGGGCCAGTTCGGTATCCAGCGCACGGCGATTTAGCAGTCCGGTGAGCGCGTCTTCTCGCGACTGCCGATGTAACTCGGCGACCAGTTGATCCTTTTCTTCATTGGCGGCCAAGAGTTCGTTCTGGGTACGCTGCAGTTCATCGAAGGTTTCACGCAACGCCAGTTCGCGGGCGCGCGCGCCAAGTGCTTCGCGCTGCGCCTGTTCTGCGGCTCTCCGTTGGGCAGCGGTTGCAGCTTGCAGCACGGCGCGTTCCCGCCGCAACGATCATCCATCGCTGCCACGCGCTGTGCCGTTTCGAATGCGGCTCTATAGTTGCCCGACGCGACATGACTCTCGCTCGCGGCTTGCCACAGCTCTTTTT